>JADZBA010000216.1 GCA_020852355.1 Alphaproteobacteria bacterium | reverse complement strand
TCAGATGATCTCGAAATAGCGGGCGAGCTGCCAGTCGGTGATGGCGCGGCGCGCCTCGCGCTCCTCCCATTCGCGGGTGGCGGCGAAATGCTCGACGAAGGCGTCGCCGTAGAGCGCGCGGGCCGCCTGGGAGCCCTTCAGGTTCTGCGCCGCCTCCCACAGCGTGCGCGGCAGCTCCAGGCCGGCGGGCGGCGGCTGGTCGTAGGCGTTGCCCTTCACCGGCGCGGTGCCCTCCAGTCCCTGCTCGACGCCCCAGAGGCCGCTGCCGATGGCGGCGGCCAGCGCGAGGTAGGGGTTCCCGTCGGCGGCCGCGATGCGGTACTCGACGCGCTGCGACTTGGCGCTGCCGGGGATGACGCGCAGCGCGGTCGTGCGGTTCTCGATGCCCCAGGTGGCGCTGGTCGGCGCCCAGAAGCCGGGGATCAGGCGGGTGTAGGAATTGACCGTCGGCGCTACCATCGCCAGCACCTGCGGCAGCAGCGCCTGCTGGCCGGCGACGAAGCTGCGCATCACGGGCGACATGCCGCCCGGCGCGCCCTCCTGGCGGAAGACCGGCTTGCCGTCGCGGCCGGTCAGCGAGACGTGGATGTGGCCGGACTGGCCGGGCCAGTCGGGCGACCACTTCGCCATGAAGGTCGCCATGAGGTTGCGTCGCTGCGCCACGATCTTGGCGAAGGTCTTGAACAGCGCGGCCTTGTCGGCGGCGGCGAGCGCATCGTCGACGGTGATCGCCGCCTCCAGCACCCCCGGCCCGGTCTCCGTGTGCAGGCCCTCGATCGGCATGTCCATGCGCTCGCACGTGTCGAGCAGCTCGCGATAGAAGTCCGACCAGACGGAGTTGCGCAGCACCGAGTAGCCGAAATAGCCGGGCGTGATCGGCTTCAGGTTGCGGAAGCCCTTCTCGCGCACGGAGTGCGGGGTCTCGTCGAACACGAAGAACTCGTACTCGACGGCCGCCTTGACGCCGAAGCCCAGGGCCTCCGCCCGGTCGAGCACGCGGCGCAGCACGCCGCGCGGGCAGATCGCCTCGGCCGGCGGCGCGAACTCCGCCAGGAAGAGCAGGCCCGGCGCCTCGAACGGAATCTCGCGGCAGCTCTCGGGGATCACCCGGACGGCGGCATCGGGATAGGCGGTGTGCCAGCCGGTATAGGTCGTGTTGTCGTAGAGCTGGTCGTTGGAATCCCAGCCGAGCACGACGTCGCAGAAGCCGAAGCCGCCCTCCAGCGCCGACAGGAACTTGGCGCGCGACATGTATTTGCCGCGCAGCACCCCGTCGGTGTCGAAGACCCCGACCTTGACGTGCGTCAGGCCGCGCGCCTCGACGATGGCGCGCGCGTCGGCGACGCTGCGGACGTCCCTCGGCTGCATGGATGCTCCCCGTTCTTCCCCGAATGCGGCCGAACCCTAGGGCCGGACCGCAGCGGCGACAAGAAGCCCCGTCAGCCGGCGTCCGTCTTCTTGTAGAGGAACTGCCCGACCTTCTCGCTGCCGCCGCCATGGGCCATGCGCTGCATGCGGTAGAGGTTCTTGGTGCTGGCCAGCGCCTCCGCCTTGGTCTGGTCGATCGCGCGGTAGTAGGCCTCCATCTCGATGCGCACGGCGAGCGGCGGGTGGCGGACGATGCGGGCGGCGACCGCCTCCGCCTCGGCCATGACGTCGGCGACCGGCACGACCTTGTTGACGAGATCGAAGCGCAGCGCGTCGGCGGCCGGCATCGGGTCGCCGGTCAGCAGCATCCACATCGCCGCGGTGTGCGGCAGGTGCCGCGACAGGCGGGTCGTGCCGCCGGCGCCGCCCATCCCGTAGGCGATCTCGGGCAGGCCGAACTGCGCGTTCTCGCCGGCGATCCGGATGTCGGTCAGGTGCAGCAGGTAGATCATCCCCTGCCCCAGGCAGTAGCCCTTCACCGCGCCGACGATCGGCTTGTAGCGTTCCAGCGCCAGCACGTCGCGCGACCAGGCGAAGGTCTGCGGCTCGCCCTCCTCGACGCGATGGCGCGGCGCCAGGTAGGCCTTCAGCTCCTCCGCCGGCGTCGCGAACTTCGCGTACTGCGTCTTGATGTCGTCGCCGGCCGAGAAGGCACGGTCGCCCGCCCCGGTCATGATGCCGCAGCGGATCTCGTCGTCGGCCAGGAAATCCAGCATGCAGGCGTACATCTGCTTGTGGATCGCCGGCGTCATCGGGTTGACCGAACCGTTGCGGATCGTGAAGTAGGCGACGTGCCCCTTCTTCGCGTAGTCGAGCGGCATCACTGTCTCCTGCGGATCGTGTTCCGGACGACGGTCTCGTGGCGCCTCACCGCCACACGCCGTCGACGCGGTCGTAGCTGTCGGCGCGCAGGTCCGGCTTCTCGTCGACCAGGCGCTGCTTGGCGATCTTCTCGGACGGCGTGCGCGGCAGGGTCTCGCGGTACTCGAGGTAGCGCGGCACCTTGAACTTCGCGAGGCCGGTGGCGCAGTGGGCGAAGATGCGCTCGGGCGGCACCGCGTCGCGGTCGAAGCCGGGCTTGAGGACGACATAGGCCTTCACTTCCTGCCCGCGGCGCTCGTCCCTGACGCCGACGGCGGCGGCGTCGGCCACCTCCGGAATCTCCTTCAGCACCGCTTCGACCTCGCGCGCGGCGATGTTCTCGCCCGAGCGGCGGATCATGTCCTTCACCCGGCCGACGATGTAGTGGAAGCCCTGGGCGTCCTTGCGGAAGAGGTCGCCGGTGCGGAACCAGCCGTCGCGGAACGCGGCCGCGTTCGCCTCGGGCTTGCGGTAGTAACCCTTCAGGATCCCGGGGCCGCGGATGCACAGCTCGCCGATCTCCCCGACCGGCACCTCGTCGCCCTGCTCGTCGCAGATCTTCGCCTCGCGATAGGGCGACGGCAGGCCGCAGGAGCCCGAGCCCACCATGTGCGTCGCCTCGCGCGGCATGAAGAGGGCGGAGCCGACCTCGGTCATTCCGAAGGATTCGCGCGCGACGACGCCGAAGCGCGCCTCGAGCGCGGCATGCGCCTCCTTCGGCAGGCCGAAGATGGAGACGCGCTTCAGCTTGTGCCGCCGGTCGAGCGGGCTCTCCGGCTCCTTGTTCATGACGCCGGGGAAGAGGCAGTACTCGATGTCGTAGGCGCGCACCCAGTCCATGAACCGGCTGGAGCTGGCACGGCGCGCGACGAAGATCTGGCCGTCGCTGTACATCGCCATCAGCGTCAGCCACTGCGGGTCCATGTAGTAGTAGGGCTGCGCCGCGAGGATGCGCCTGCACTCGTCCGACCCGCGCATGGCCGCCACCTTGCCGATGGTCAGCCAGTAGCGGTGCGTCAGCATGCACCCCTTGGGAAAGCCGGTCGTGCCCGACGTGTACTGGATGTTCATCAGGTCGTCGAGCTGCGGCGCCGGCCACGGCCAGGAGCGCGCCGGCGCCTCCGCGAGCAAGGTGGCGAGCGGCCGGCCCCAACTGCCGTCGCCGCCCACGACGACGACGGTGGCGGCGGCCAGCACCGGCGTGTCGGCCTCCATCGCCCGGACCGTGGCGAGGCAGGACTGGTCGACGACCAGGAACGTCGCCTCGGAATCCGTGAGCACGTAGTGCAGCTCGCGCGGGGTGTAGCCGATGTTGACCGGCACCATGATCGCGCCGAGCCGGGCCAGCGCCAGCCAGGTCGTCGGGAACTCCGGCACGTTGGGCAGCATGACCGCGACATGGGCGCCCTGGCGGACGCCGACATGGTGCAGCACCTCCGCCATGCGGTCGATCGCCGCCTTGGCCTCGGCGTAGGTGGCGGTGCGGCCGTCCTCGAAGAACGTCCACAGCGCGTTGTCGCCGTTGCGCGCCGCCGCCTCGTCGACGAACGCGCCGATGTTGGCGGCGAACGGCGTCGCCTCGATGCGGGCGCGCAGCGCCGCGACCTGTTCGAGCAGGGACTGGCTCAAGTCTGGTGTCTCCCCGGGATGGTCAATGTCCGTAGCGGCGCACGTTGCGCTGGCGGAAATACTCGGCGATCGACATGCCCGCGACGCTGACCACGATCAGCATCGAGGCGGCGGCGGCCACCGTCGGGTCGAGCCGCAGCGTCAGGTCGGTCCAGATGCGCACCGGCAGCGTCTGCAGGCCGCCCGACACGAAGAGGGTGACGATCAGCTCGTCGAAGGAGGCGAAGAAGGCGAGCAGCGAGGCGGCGAAGAGCGACGGGCCGAGATAGGGCACGGTCACGTTGAGGAAGGCGCGCAGCGGGCCGGCGCCCAGCACGCGCGCGGCACGTTCCAGAGTCGTGTCGAAGCTGCGCAGGCTGGCCGAGACGATCAGCACGACATAGGGAATCGCCCCCACCGCGTGGGCGAAGATCAGCGCCGGCACGCTGTCGACCCACTTCCAGCGCAGGAAGAGGATGAAGAGGCCGAGCGCCACGATCACCGAGGGGAGGATCAGCGGCGCCACCAGCAGCGCGTGCAGCAGCCGGCGCCCGGGGAAGCTGCCGCGCACGATCGCGACCGCCGCCAGCGTCCCGGCGACCAGCGCGACGGCGGTGGCGCCGAGTCCGACCTGAAGACTGAGCAGCGTCGCGCGTACCCAGCTTTCGTCGACGAAGAACTCGCGGTACCAGCGCAGCGACAGGCGCTGCGGCGGGAACTGCAGGAACTGGCTGTCGGTCAGCGAGATCGGCACGACGAGGGCGAGCGGCAGCACCAGGAAGGCGACGCCGATCGCGAAGTAGATGCCGAGGAGAACGCGTGTCATGGCCCGCCCCTAGCCGTGCAGGCGGCGCTCGGGCGCCACCAGCCGGAACAGCCCGAGCAGGACCAGGGTCGCCGCCAGCAGCACCAGCGCCAGCACCGAGGCGAAGCTCCAGTTCAGCGTCTGGTGCACCTCGAAGTCGATGAGGTTGGCGAGCATGATGTTGCGCCGCCCGCCGAGCAGCGCCGGGGTGACGTAGAAGCCGAGGCCGAGGATGAAGCAGATGATGGCGCCGGCCGCCGCCCCCCCGAGGCTCATCGGGAAGAACACGGTGGCGAACGCCTTCCACGGCGAGGCGCCCAGCGTGCGTGCCGCCTTCACGAGCTGCGGGTCGATCTCCACCATCGCGGCGAAGCAGGTGAGGATCATGATCGGCATCAGGATCTGCACCATGGCGAGATGGACGGCGAAGCCGGTGAACAGCATCTGCACCGGGCCGTCGGTGATGCCGAGCCCGTGCAGCGCGCCGTTGACCAGCCCCTCGCGGCCGAGCAGCACCATCCAGGTGTAGGTGCGGATCAGCACGCTGATCCAGAACGGCAGCAGGATCAGGTAGAGGAAGAAGGCGCGCCAGCGCGGCCGCATCGTCGCCAGGAAGTAGGCGATCGGATAGCCCAGCACGAAGCACAGCACGGCGACCGTCAGGGCCAGCAGGAAGGTCCGCTGCATGACCAGCGCCGCCACCGGCGAGCTGCGGAGCTTGTCGAAGGATTCCAGCGTGAAGGCGGGGTTGAACAGGCTGAGCTTGAGAATGCCGAACAGCGGATAGAGGAAGAGCAGCCCGATCAGAGCCACCGCGGGCGCCAGCATCAGGGCGAGCTGGACGGACCGGCGCCGCGTCACGGGCCTGCTCCTTCCGGTCCTACTGCAGCAGCCAGGCGTTCCAGCGCTCGGTCAACGGCGCGCGGCGCTCGGCCCACCATTGCGGATCGAAGCGGTACTGCATCGCGACGTTGTCGGGATGGGTCGGCAGGTCGCGGGCGACGGCCGGGTCGAGCAGCTCGATCAGGCCGGGGATGAAGCCCGGATAGGGCACCTCGCTGACGAACTGCTTGCCCTTCTCGGGGTCGAGGCGGGTGCGCATGTAGGTCATCGCCTCCTTCGGGTGCTTGGCGCCCTTGGGGATGCCCCAATAGGAGAGCTGCAGCGCGCCGCCCTGGTAGCTGATCGCCACCGGCTTGCCTTCGCGGCGGAGCGGCGTGATGCGACCGTTCCACACCGAGGTCATCACCACCTCGCCGTCGATCAGGAGCTGCACGTGCTGCGCCCCGGTGGTCCACCACACGGTGACGTGCGGCTTGATCTGGTCGAGCTTCCTGAAGGCACGCTCGACGTCGAGCGGATAGAGCTTGTCGGGGGCCACGCCGTCGGCGAGGAGCGCGAACTCGAGGTTGCCGACGGGCGAGCTCTGCAGCGCGCGCGGGCCGGGGAAGGCCTGGACGTTCCAGAAGTCGGCCCAGCTCGCCGGGCCCTTGCCGGCGGGGAACTTGTCGGTGCGATAGGCGAGCACCGTCGAGAACGTCGCCGTCACCATGGCGTTCGGCAGCCTGGCGATCGCCGGCAGCTTGCCGTCGGGGTCGACGAAGCTCCAGTCGACCGGCTGCAGCCAGCCGTGCCTGGTCGCCTCGATGACGTCGGAGCCGCCGAGCTCGGTCATGTCCCACTCGACGTTGCCGGATTCGACCATCGCCTTGAGCTTGGGCAGGCTGACCGGCGCGGTGGCGCGAACCTTGATGCCGGTCGCCCTGGTGAACGGCTCCTCGTAGATCCGGGTGATGGTCTGGGCGAGGCCGCCGCCCGAGCCGTTGACGGTGATCGTCACCTGCGCCTGGGCGGCGGCGGCCATCGCGGCGGCACCGACGAAGGCGGCCGACACGACGGCGCGAACGGAAAGGCTGGTCATCCTCGGAGCCTCCTCTTGGCCGGTCATTCCCGGAGAAACACCACGTCCTCGGGACGGACGTCGATCGCGATGCGGGTTCCCGCGGGATGGGCGCCGCCGCCGGGCAGCCGTCGCTCGGCCAGCACCAGCTCGGCCCCACCGTCGCAGCGCGCGGCGTAGCGGACGAGATCGCCCAGGAAGATCACGTCGGCGATCGTCGCCGCTCGTCCGGGGGCACCGTCCCGGGTGACCGCGCGCAGCACCTCCGGCCGCAGGGCCGCCCAGCGCGCGCCGGCCGGCGGCGCAACCGCCAGCGGGCCGAAGCCTTCGACGATGGTGGTGGTGCCGTCCGCGCCGGCGGCGATGGGCAGGACGTTGTTGGTGCCGATGAACTCCGCCACGAAGCGCGTCCTGGGCGCGTCGTAGATCGCCCGCGGCGTGCCCACCTGCAGGACGCGGCCCTTGTCCATGACGACGATGCGGTCCGAGAGGGTCAGCGCCTCGCCCTGGTCGTGGGTGACGTAGATGACCGTGCAGCCGATCTGCCGCTGGAATTGCTTGATCTCGAGCTGCATCGCCTCGCGCAGCTTGAGGTCGAGCGCACCCAGCGGCTCGTCCATCAGCAGCACCCGCGGCTCGAAGACGATGGCGCGCGCGAAGGCGACGCGCTGCTTCTGCCCACCGGAGAGCTGGTGCGGCATGCGCAGGCCCAGATCCTCGAGCCGCACGAGACGCAGCACGTCGCGCGCCAGCGCGCGCGCCGGCCGCTTCGCCATGCCGCGCATGCGTAGCGGAAATGCGACGTTGCCGAGGACGTCGAGATGGGGGAACAGCGAGTAGTTCTGGAACACCATGCCGATGTTCCGCTTTTCCGTCGGCAGGTCGGAGATCGGCACGCCGTCGATGGCGATGTGGCCCGAGGTGACGTCGATGAAGCCGGCGAGCGCGTTGAGCACGGTGGTCTTGCCGGAGCCCGAGGGGCCGAGCAGCGTCAGGAACTCGCCCGCCGCGACGTCGAGGGTGAATTCCTCCAGTGCGACGGTCGCGCCATAGACCTGGCGCAGCCCACGGAACACGACGGCCGCCCCCTTCGACCCTCCCGCCTCCGTCGACGCCATCGTCCCGCACGCCTTCCGATCGCCGCGAGGCGAAAATGACGATGTCGTCATTTCTTGTCAACACGCCTGCGCCGTGCTCTTCATCGCGGTGGGAGGAAGTCGATGGCCGCCGTCGATTACGCCGCGCACCTGGAGCGCCGGCTGCAGGAGCTGCGCGACGCACGCAAGGTCGAGCGCACGCGCCTGCAGCTCGAGATCGCCACGGCGCGGCTGCTGGCGCGGCTGACCTATGCGCGCCTGACGGTGGACGACATCACGGCTGCCGCCGGCTTCGCGCACGGCACCTTCTATCGCTACTACGCCGGCAAGCACGAGATCGTGCTGGCGGTGCTGCGCGATTTCTTCGCCTCGATCCGTGCCATGCGGCCGCCGCTGCCGGGCCCGGCCGATCCCTATGCGGCGATCCACGCCGCCAACCGCCACTATGTCGAGGTCTACCGGCAGAATGTCGGCCTGATGCGCTGTTTCCTGGAGCTGCGCTCGGAGGATCCGCTGGTCGCCGAGATCGGCCGCAGGGCCGACGACGGGTTGGTGGCCCGCGTGCTGCGCAGCATCGCCCGCCACGACGCGCCGGCCGCCCGCCTGCCCGCCGCGCAGCAGGAGCTGCTGGTGCACGGCGTGATCGCCATGGTCGACGCGCTGCTGCGCAAGGTCTACGGCGCCGCCGACCCGCCGCTCGCCCGCTTCGCGCGCGACCCCGCGGCGATCGCCGCCGTCGCCTCCGACATCTGGTACCGGGCGCTCTACGCGCCCGCGCTCAGCGCCGTCGCCACGCCTGGGTCCGCCACAGCAGGAGCCGCGAGAGCAGCGCCTCGGCGAGCTTGACCGTGGCCGACGTCGCGGTGACCAGCACGGCCATGGCGGCGGCGGCGGCGATCGCCCCGCTGTCGTTCATGTTGACGATGGCGACCGAGGCCAGCTTGGTCTGGGCGGTGTAGATGAAGATGATCGCCGACACCGTCGTCATCGCGTTGACGAAGAGATAGATCGCGATGTTGACGATCGCCGGCAGGCAGACCGGCACCGTCACCCGCCAGAAGGTGCGGTAGAACGGCACCTTGAGCGAGGCCGACACGGTCTCGAACTCCGGATCGAGCTGCTTCAGCGCGGTCGTCGCGGTCAGGTGGGCCACCGTGTAGAAGTGGGCGACGGTGCACACCACGAGCAGCGCCATCGTACCGTAGAGGAAGCCCAGCGGATTGCCCGGGGCGTTGAAGAAGAAGACGTAGGCGAGGCCCAGCACCAGGCCCGGCACCGCGAGCGGCACCATCGCGATCAGGTGCAGGACCTGGCGGCCCGCGGCGAAGCCCTTGCCCTTCTCGACGAGATAGGCGCCGGCGAAGACCACCGCCGTACCGCAGACGGCGGTGTAGGCCGCCATCCGCAGGCTGTTCCAGTAGGAGCGCCAGCCGTCGGAATCGAAATCCTCGAAGACGTAGTTCGCCAGCGTCAGCGACAGGTTGTAGGGCCACAGCTTGACGAGCGAGGCGAACACGGCGGTCGCCAGGATGCCGAGGATGACGGTGCCGACGGCCGCACAGAACGCCAGCATCGCGAGGTCGAGCGCCGGCTTCGCGCGCGGCTCCAGCGGCACCGAGCGGGCGCCCAGCAGCGCCACCTGGCGGCGCTGCACCAGGCGGTCGACGACGAAGGAGGCGAGCGCCGGCACGATCAGCAGCATCGCCACGACGGCGCCCATCTGGAAGTTCTGCTGGCCCATCACCTGCTTGTAGACGTCCGTCGCCAGCACGTTGAAGCGGCCGCCGATGACGACCGGGATGCCGAAGTCGGTGACGACCAGCGTGAAGACCACGAACGACGCGCTGACGAGGCCGTACTTGGCGCTCGGCAGGGTGATGGTGAGAAAGACGCGACGGCGGCCGGTGCCGAGCGCCGCGGCGGCCTCGTAGAGGCGGGCGTCGGCCAGCGACAGCGCCGTCACCAGGATCAGCAGCGCGTGCGGGAAGCAGTAGAAGGCCTCGCCGATCACGATGCCGATCGGCCCGTAGATCGATTCGCCGAGCAGCAGGCCGCGGATCATGCCCTGGTTGCCGAAGAGATAGACGAGGGCGATGGCCGGCAGCATCGAGGGCGCCAGGATCGGCACCAGCGCCACGCCGGTGAGCAGCGCCTTGCCCGGCACCATGGTGCGCGTCAGCGCGTAGGCGTAGACGAAGGCCAGCGGGATGACGATGAGGGTCGTCACCCCCGCCACCAGGACGCTGTTGAGGATCGAGTAGGACAGCGCCGGCGTGGCGAAGAAGCGCGCATAGTTGGCGAGGCCGGCGAAGGCGCCGCTGCGGTCCTCGAAGCTCTGGGAGAGGATCGACCACAGCGGCGCGACGAGGGCCAGGAACAGCAGGGCGGCGATCGCGACGATCGCCGCCCGCGTGATCCAGCCGTCGCGGTCGACGGCGAGACGCTCCCCGCCGCCGGCGACGGCGCTCACGGCCGCCCCCTCACGACGACCGGCCGGCGAAGACGCGGATGCGGTCCTCGGGGAGGGCCATCCGGATCGCGCGGCCGGACAGCAGGTCCAGGTCGGTGACCGCGTTCAGCGAGAAGTCGGCGAGGATCGGCGTGTCGCCGAGGGCGGGCGCTTCCAGCCGCGCGCGCACCACCGGTCCGAGGAACTCGGTGTCGCCGATGGTCGCCGCGAATGTATTGGGCGTTTCGGGGCCGATGTTGCGGACGATGAAATCCTCCGGCCGGGCGCACACGGTGCAATCGGCTCCGGCGGCCACCGTGGTGCGCCGCACCACGAGGTCGACCCCGCCCAGCCGGACGCCCGCGGGTCCGATCGAGCGGCCGGGAAGGAAGTTCATCGTGCCGACGAAGCCGGCGACGAACAGGCTGGCCGGCTGGCGATAGATCTCGTCCGGCGTGCCCACCTGCTCGATGCGGCCGTGGTCCATGACGACGATGCGGTCGGCGACCGAGATCGCCTCCTCCTGGTCGTGCGTCACCATGATGGTGGTGACGCCGAGGCGGCGCTGCAGCTCCTTGATCTCGCCGCGCAGGCGCAGGCGCACCCGGGCGTCGAGGGCCGACAGCGGCTCGTCGAGCAGCAGCAGCCCCGGCGACGTCGCCAGCGCGCGCGCGAGCGCGACGCGCTGCTGCTGGCCGCCCGAGAGCTGCGAGGGATACTTGGGCCCGCTGCCGAGCATCCCGATCAGCGTCATCAGCTCGGCCACTCGCGCGTCGATGGCGGAGCGCGACATGCGGCGGTTGACGAGGCCGTAGGCGATGTTCTCCGCGGCCGTCAGGTTCGGGAACAGCGCATAGGACTGGAAGACGATGCCGTAGTCGCGCTGCGACGGCGGGAGCCGCGAAATGTCGCGCCCCCCCTGCACGATGCTGCCGCGCGTCTGGGGCTCGAGCCCGGCGATGGCGCGCAGCAGGGTCGTCTTGCCGCAGCCCGAGGGGCCGAGGAAGCAGACGAACTCGCCTTCGCCGATGACGAGGTCGATGCCGGTGAGGGCGGTGAACCCGCCGAACCGCTTCTCCAGGCCGGAGATCGTCAGGTACGGCGGACGCGATGCGGACAGGGCCTTCATGGTGGTGGACGCGGGCGGGCCCCGTCGTTGCGGGCGACGGGGACCGCGACCGCCGTTCAGCGCCGCGGCGCCGACTTGCCGTCGTAGCGCTTCGTCCATTCCGCCAGGATGGCGTCGCGGTTCTTGGCGGAGAAGGCGAAGTCGTTCTTGATCATCTTCGCCTCGGCGTCCTTGGGATAGTTCGGGACCTCCTTGGTGACGCCGGGATAGGCGACCACGCCGAAGAAGTTGTTGAACACCATGTTCGCTTCCTTGGACGCCAGCCAGTCCATCAGCTTCTTGGCGGCGGCGAGGTTCTTCGTGCCCTTGTGGATGGCGGCCGCCTCGAGATCCCAGCCCACGCCCTCGGTCGGCAGGATGACCTCGATCGGCGCGCCCTTGGTCTTCTCCTGGGCGGCGCGATACTCGAAGGAGATGCCGAGCACATACTCGCCGCGCGCCGCCTGGACGCAGGGCGCCGAGCCGGAATGGGTGTAGACGGCGACGTTCTCGTGCAGCCCGTCCATGTATTTCCAGGCGTCGGCCTCGCCCATCGACTGCAGCCAGCCGCTGACGGAGAGGAAGCCGGTGCCCGAGGAGGCGGGGTTCGGCATCACCACCTGGCCCTTGTATTCGGGCTTCAGCACGTCCTTCCAGGACGCCGGCTTCGGCAGGTTCTTCTTCTGGGCCTCGACCGTGTTGAAGCAGATCGCCGACATGTACGCGTCCATCCCGATCCAGGCCGGCGGGTTGGCCGCGTCGCGGAAGCCCGGCTTCAGCGCCTCCACCCCCTTCGGCGCATAGCGCTCGATCATGCCCTGGTTGTCGAAGAGGATGAGGCTGGTGACGGCGAGGCCGATCACCGCGTCCGCCTTGGGATTGGCCTTCTCGGCGAGCAGGCGCGCCGTGATGACGCCCGTCGAATCCCGCACCCAGACGATCTCGATGTCGGGGTTCGCCTTCTCGAAGGCCTCCTTGTAGGGCTTGAGCTGCTCGTTCTCGAGCGCCGTGTAGACGGTGATCTGGGTTTTCGCCGCCGCCGTGCTGGCGAATGCCGCCATTGCCGCGCAAGCGAGCGCCGCGCCGAACCATTTCGTAGCCATGACCATGCTCCCGTCCCCTCTCGGCCCAGCCCGGCACGCCCTACCACAGGGCCTGCCGACGGCGGGTGGCCATCGTCCGCCGGGATCATGCAACTTTCATGACGGTTCGCCCATAAGTTCGTTGCCGAGCCCGCGACAGGTCATCGCGAAACTTCGCCCTGGAGTTGAGAGGCATTCTCGCTCGCTCGCGCGACGGACAATGGCCGGGCCATGCTTGACGCTGTCGAGGAGCGACGGCTAGCGTCGCAGCATGTCGGATGAAGACCGGGAGCCGACGGCAACCCGGCGGCCGACCCCAGGGGAGGGATCGAACATGCGCAGCGTGCTCTTCGCCGCGGCCGGGCTGGCCGCGGCCGTGTCCGCAGCCGCGGCCCAGGATATCCGTGTCGGCGTGCTCTACGACCTGTCCGGCCCCTTCGCGGCGGCCGGGTCGGTCGCCTGCTCGGTCGGCGCCCAGATCGCCGTCGAGATGATGAACGAGAAGGGCGGCGTGCTGGGCAAGCACAAGATCGTCGCGGTCAACGCCGACGCCCAGAGCAAGGCCGACGTCGCGATCAACGAGGCCGAGCGGCTGATCAACGCCGAGAAGGTCGACATCCTGCTCGGCGTCTATTCCTCGGCCCACGCGGTGCCGATCGACCAGCGCGTCGACGCCCAGAAGAAGATCTTCTGGATCACCACGGCCGTGGCGACCGCCGTGGTGAAGGACCGCAACCTGCAATACACGTTCCGCCCGACCGTACACTCCGACCAGTACGGGCTGGTGTCGACGGACTTCGTCGCGGCGATGGCCAAGCCGAAGCTCGGCATGGACCCCAAGGACGTGAAGGTCGCGATCATCTACGAGGACGGGCCCTACGGTGCCGGCGTCGCCTCCTCGAACGAGATCGGCGCGCAGCGCCAGGGCATGCAGATCGTGCTGAAGGAGGGCTACTCGGCGACCGCGCCCGACCTGTCGTCGCTGGTCACCAAGCTGCGCCGGGCGCGGCCCGACGTGATCCTGCATACCGGGTACAACCCCGACATCACCCTCTTCCTGCGCCAGTCGCGCGAGCAGGGCCTGCGCTTCAAGGCGCTGATCGGGCACGGCGCCGGCTACGGCCAGATCGACAAGCTGATCGAGACCTTCGGCAAGGACGTCGACCATGTCTTCAACGTCGATCCGGTCGCGGCCCAGCTTCTCGATCCCAAGACGCTGAAGCCGGGCGTGCCCGAGCTGACCGCGGAGCTGGTCAGACGCTACAAGGCGAAGACCGGCGCCAAGGAGGTGCCGCCGCACGCCAGCATGGGCTTCAACCAGTCCTGGATCCTGTTCGACAAGGTGCTGCCCGTCGCCATCGAGAAGTACGGCAGCGCCAGCCCCGAGGCGATCCGCAAGGCCGCCCTCGACGTCGACATCCCGGTCGGCGGCACGGTGCAGGGCTACGGCGTCAAGTTCTTCCCGCCGGGCAGCCAGCTCGCCGGGCAGAACGAGCGCTCCAGCCCGGTCGTCATGCAGTATGTCGGCGGCGTCACCAAGATCGCCTGGCCCAGGGAGCTCAGCAACATCGACCCGGTGGTGCCGCTGCCCGCGACCTCGCCGTACGCGATGCGTTGAAGGATCGCCGGCGGCGCAGGCCGGACCGATGGCGCAGGTAGGCCGATGCTGCAGGTAGACGGGCTGACCAAGGCCTTCGGCGGCTTCGTCGCGGTCAACCAGGTCTCGTTCGCGGTCGCGCCGGCGGAGATCCTCGGGCTGATCGGCCCCAACGGATCGGGCAAGAGCACCATCTTCAACCTGGTGTCGGGGACGCTGTCCCCGACCGCCGGGTCGATCCGCTTCGAGGGGCAGGAGATCGCCGGGCGGCCGGCGAGCGAGATCGTCCATCGCGGCCTCGCCCGCACCTTCCAGATCCCCCGCCCCTTCCGCAAGCTGCCGATCCTGGAGAACGTCGCGGTCGCCGCCTATTTCGGCCGCAACGGCCGCATCGACCGAGGGACGGCGGTCGAGCGGGCGCGCGCCGCCCTGGCGCTGGTCGGCCTGCCGGGCGATCCCGACGCGCGCACCGACGGGCTGGGTGCCGCCGGCCTCAAGAAGCTGGAGCTGGCGCGCGCCCTGGCGACCCAGCCGCGCCTGCTGCTCGCCGACGAGAGCCTCGGCGGCCTCGACCACGGGGAGATGCAGCAGGCGGCCGAGATGCTGCGCCGCGTGCGCGGCGAGATGGGCATCACCATCGTCTGGGTCGAGCACATCATGGGCGTGCTCATGAAGGTGGTCGACCGGGTGATGGTGCTGCATCACGGCGAGACGGTCGCCGAGGGTCTCCCCGCCGATGTGGTGCGCGACCCGCGCGTCATCGAGGTCTATCTCGGCCGGGGGCATGCCGGTGCCTGAGCCGGCGGGCGCCCCCATGCTGGAGATCGCAGGGCTCGAGGCCGGCTACGGCGGCTTCCGGGCGCTGCACGGCGTGGCGCTGACGGTGCGGGCCGGCGAGGCGGTGGCGGTGGTCGGGCCCAACGGTGCCGGCAAGACGACGCTGATGCGCGTCATCTCCGGGCTGCTGGCCCCGGTGGCCGGACGGCTCGCCTTCGAAGGCGCCGATCTGGCCGCGGTTCCGCCGCACCGCATCGTCGAGCGCGGCATCGCCCATGTGCCGGAGAACCGGCGCCTCTTCCCCCGCCTCTCGGTCGAGGAGAACCTGCGCATGGGCGCCTTCGCGCCGGCGTCCCGGCCGCATTTCACCGAGCGGCTGGAGTGGGTCTACTCGTTGTTCCCCAGGATGCGCGAGCGCCGGGCCCAGCTCGCCGGCACCATGTCGGGCGGCGAGCAGCAGATGTGCGCGATCGGGCGCGCCCTGATGTCGAAGCCGAAGCTGCTGCTGATGGACGAGCCGTCGGCCGGCCTGGCACCGGTCATCGTCGACCAGGTCTTCGACCTCGTCCGCCGCATCCGGCAGGAGGGCTTCACCGTGCTCATCGTCGAGCAGAACGTCCGCCAGGTGCTGGAGCTGGTCGATCGCGCCTACGTGCTCGAGGTCGGCACCATCCGCCGCTCCGGGAGCGCCGCGGCGCTGCAGGCCGACCCCGCGATCCGCGAAGCCTATCTCGGGATCTGAGGGGGCACGGCCATGGACATCTTCCTCGTCGAGGCGATCGTCAACGGGCTGCTGCTGGGCGGGGTGCTGGCGCTCCTGGCGCTCGGCCTCAACCTCATCTTCGGCGTCATCGACGTGGTGTGGATCGCCTACGCCGAGCTGGTGATGTGCGGCATGTACGCGATCTACTGGCTGCACACCTACTACGGCGTGCCGCTGCCGGCGGCCGCCGTGATCGCCGTGCTGTTCGTGGCGCTGCTGGGCGTGCTCGTGCACAAGCTGATCATCGCGCCCATCCTGGGCTCGGCACCGATCAACCAGCTCCTGGCGACGGGCGGGCTGCTGTTCTTCCTGCAGAGCTTCGCCACCCTCCTCTTCGGGGCCGACTTCCGCAACGTCGGGCTGCGCCTGCCGATCATCGAGGTCGGCGAGATCTTCGTCAGCTTCGCCCGCCTGCTGGCCTTCGGCGTGGCGCTGGTCGGCATGGTCGGGCTGTGGCTGTTCCTCAAGCGCACCTACATCGGCATCGCGATCCGCGCCATCGCGCAGGACCGCGAGGTGATGATCCTGATGGGGGTCGACCCGCAGCGGGTCTATCTCGTCACTTCGGCGATCGGCGGCGGGCTCGCCGGCCTGGCCGCGGCGCTGCTGGTGCTGCAGTACGACGTGCACCCCTCGATCGGGCTCTCCTTCGGCCCGATCACCTTCATGATCTGCGTCCTGGGCGGCCTCGGCAGCATGATCGGCGGCTTCGTCGCCGCCTTCATCATGAGCCAGATCATCGCCATCGGCGGCTTCTACACCTCGATCGAGCTGTCCTACGTGCTCGCCTTCCTGCTGTTCATCGTCATGATCTTCGTGCGCCCGCAGGGCATCTTCGGAGGCAGGTCGTGAAGGCGGGCTGGCCGCTGCTGGGCGCGGCACTGCTGCTGCCGCCGTTCCTGCCGATCAGCGACTACACGCTGCACATC
Organism: Alphaproteobacteria bacterium; assembly: GCA_020852355.1. GTDB lineage: Bacteria > Pseudomonadota > Alphaproteobacteria > ATCC43930 > Allostellaceae > Allostella. The sequence continues at coordinate 8,308 of JADZBA010000216.1, read as the reverse complement.
ATCATCCTCGTGCTGCTGTGGGCGTTCGTCTACACGAGCTGGACGATCATGGGCCGCTTCGGCCTGGTGTCGCTCGGCCACGGCGCCTTCCTCGGGCTCGGCACCTACGTCACCGCGCTCCTGTGGAACCATTACGGGCTGACGCCGTGGGCCGGCATCCCGCTCGGCGTCGTCGTCGCGGTCGCCGTGGCGCTGGTCATCGGCTACCCGTGCTCGCGCCTGAAGGTGGTGGGTCACTATTTCGCGCTGGTCACCCTCGCCCTCACCGAGGTCGTGCGCCTGTCGATCGTCGCCTGGCGCGACGTGACGGGCGGCTCGCTCGGCATGACGCCGAACGCCGTGCCGCCCGAGAGCATCGTCGCCCTGCAGTTCACCAAGTTCACCTGGTACTGGGTGGCGCTCGGCGTCTGGGCGCTGGGCCTCGTCGTCTGGCACCGGGTCGACCGCAGCATGACGCGCTCGGCGATGGACGCCATCGCCGACGACGAGACGGCGGCCGCCGCCGTCGGCATCAACGTGACGCTGCAGAAGCTGCTGGTGACCACCGTCAGCGCCGCGCTGACCGCCTTCGGCGGCGCCCTCATCGGCCAGTACCAGATGTACATCAACCCCGACACGATGGCCGGCGTCGGGGTCTCGCTGCAGATCGTCTTCGCGGCCATCTCCGGCGGCATGTACGTGATCCTCGGCCCGACCGTCGGCGCGATCCTGACCATCGTCCTGCAGGAGTTCCTGCGCGTCCTCTTCGGCACGCGGTGCATCGGCGCGGCGGCGACGATCTATGGCATCATGCTGATCGTGTTCATCATCTTCATGCCGGCCGGGATCTGCGGGGTGATCGTGGCGCGGATGCGCAAGCGCCGCGCCGTCGCCGCCGCGGCGCCGGCCGCGGGCTGAACGATGGCCCGAGCCTTCCGTATCGGCCTGATCGGCCTCGGCGCGATCGGCAAGGATCTGATCGGCCGCATCCGCGCCGGCACGCTGGGCGCGGTCGAATGCACGGGCGTGCTCGTGCGCCGGGAGCGGACGGATGCCGGCGTGCCCGGCCTGACCGCCGATCCCGCGCGGTTCTTCGCCGGGCGCTACGACGCCGTCGTCGAGGGCGCGGGGCACCAGGCGGTCCGCGACCATGGCGAGCGCGCGTTGCGCGGCGGCGCGGACCTGCTGCTCACCTCCGTCGGCGCACTGACCGACGACGCGCTGTTCGACCGGCTCGGCCGGGCCGCGCGCGAATCGGGCAGGCGGCTGATCCTGCCGTCGGCCGGCATCGGCGCCCTCGACATACTGGCGGCCGGCGCCGTCGGCGGGCTCGACCGGGTGACGGTGACGGTGCGCAAGGACCCGCTGTCCTGGAAGGGCACCGCAGCCGAGAGCCTGGTCGATCTCGACGCCCTCGCCGCGCCGGCGACGCTCTATGACGGGCCGGTGCGCGAGGGCGCCCGCGCCTACCCCCGGAACGTCAACATCGCCGCCGCCGCGGCCATCGCCGGCATCGGGCTCGACCGCACCCGCCTCGTCATCGTCGCCGACCCGACGATCGCCGTGCATGTGGTGGAGATCGAGGCCGAGGGCGCCTTCGGCCGCTTCACGTTCCGCGAGGAGGTCGTCCCCACCCTGGACAATCCCAAGACCGGCCGGCTCGTCGCCATGGCCATCGCCAAGACGGTGCGCCAGATGGCCGGAAGCGTCGTCGTCGGCGCCTGAGAATCACGCTACTGTCGACATCGCCCGCGCCGCGCCGGTGAGCCGGCCCGCGGCGGGGGTGTGACCATCCGAGGGAGAGTGCCGATGGCCAAGGGTCAGCAGCGCAGCAGCAAGGAAGCCAAGAAGCCGAAGACGGAAAAGCCCAAGGTCTCCGGACCCGAGAAGGCGAGCGGCGGCGACAAGGGCAAGAAGAAGTAGCAGGCCCCGGACGCCGGCGGTGGCGCCGCCGGCGTCCACCGCCGGCGCCTCGCGGCGGGCGCGACGGCGGTCATCCCCGTCGCAGCCGATCCGCCATCTTCTCGCCGATCATCACCGTCGTCAGGTGCGTGTTGGCGCGGCAATCGGCCGGCATCACCGAGGCGTCGACCACCCACAGGCCATCGATGCCGCGCACGCGGCAATCCGGGTCGACGACGCCGCGCGGGTCCTCGTGCGCCGTCATGCGGCAGGTCGCGACCGGATGCTGGGCGTCGCCGCATTCCGCCAGCATGGCCGCGTCGAGGTCCGCGTCGGGCAGCGCCGCCATGCCCGCGAATGGCTGCCCGCCGAAACCGAACTCCACCCGCTCGGCGATGCCGGCGACGGCGGGCTGCGCCACGATCGCCGCCAGGCGTCGCACGCCGTCGCGCAGGCGCGCGCGGTCGCGCGGATCGTCGAGCATGTTCGCCTCGACCAGCGGATCGATCGCGGGATCGGACGAGCGCAGCACGATCTCGCCCTCCGAGAAGGACTGGAACAGCGCCGCCGCGATGCCGCCGTCGCCCTGGCGCGCGGGATCGTCGTTCTCGAAGCCGCGATGGTTGAAGGCGATGAAGATCATGTCGTTGCGGCCGCCGCCGGCGAGGCCGGAAGAATAGGTGACGCAGCAGTTGGTGTGGCGGAAGTCGATGTCGGCCAGCCGATGCGCCGGCAGCGTGCGGACGAGCGCGCGGACGGTCGGATGCTCCAGCAGGTGCCGGCCGACATGCGGGTTGGCGGCGACCACCGGGATGCCGAGGCGGCCGAGCGTGGCGGCGTCGCCCACGCCCGAGCGCATCAGGATCGCGGGCGAATGCACCGCACCCGCGGACAGCACGATGCGCCGCGCGCGGAAGGTCCGCTCGGCACCGTCGACGCGGACCGCGACGGCGTCGGCGCGCCGGCCGTCGAAGAGGATGCGGTCGACCAGCCCGCCGCCCCGGATCGCGAGGTTGGCGCGGCCTCGCGCCGGCTCGAGATAGGCGTCGTTGGTCGAGACGCGGCGCCCGTCGCGGCTGTTGATCGGATAGCAAGCGACGCCGCTGCCCTCGGGCGCGTTGAGATCGTCGTTCCAGGGATATCCCAGCGCCAGCGCGGCCGCGGCCAGCGCGCGGTCGATCGGTCCCCACTCGGCCCGCGGCGCACGGTAAACCGGGATCGGCCCGTCGGCGCCGTGCCAGGCGGCGGCGCCATGGTCGCCGTCGGCCTCCAGCCGCCGGAACCAGGGCAGCACATGATCCCAGGACCAGCCCTCGCAGCCGAGTTCGGCCCATTGGTCGAAGGCGTCGGGCACGCCGCGGATGGCGATCTGGGCGTTGACCGCCGAGGAGCCGCCGAGCCCGCGGCCGCGCCAGTAGAGCTTGGGCTCCTGCGCCCGCGTGCGCCGCGCCATCAGTCCCGGCCACTGCCATCGCTCCTGCAGGTGCGGCGGCAGGATGATGCGCAGCGGGTTGGCGCTCGCCATCTCGGGCGGCACCTCGGACGCGCGGTAGTCGCGCCCCGCCTCGAGCAGCAGCACGCGGTGAGCCGGGTCCTCCGACAGGCGGCCCGCGAGCACCGCCCCGGCCGAGCCGGCGCCGACGACGATGGTGTCCCAGATGGTCTCGGCCATGGTCGTCACGCGTCCCCCAGCTTTCCGTCGAACATGGTGACCGGCGGATAGGCGTCGGGGTCGGTGACGACGTCGATCACCGTCGGCACGTCGGCCGCCAGCGCCGCATCCAGCGCCGGGCCGTAGTCGACGGGGTCCTCGATGCGCACGCCGCGGCAGCCGCAGGCGCGCGCGATCGCCGCATGGTCGACCGGCGCGAACGCGATCGCATCGGTATAGGCGCCGAAGTTGGCCGTCTCGGCGTGCTTCTGGTAGCCGAGGATCTGGTTGTTGAGGATGGTGATCGGGATCGGCGTCCCCATCCGCCGCGCCGTCTCCAGCTCGGCCCAGACATGGGCGAAGCCGCCGTCGCCGGCGACACAGACGACGGGGCTGGCCGGCGAGGCGACCTTGGCGCCGATCGCCATGGGCAGGCCCCATCCCAGCCCGGCGATGCCGCGCGGGGTCAGGAAGCGCTGGCCCGGCCGACGGGCGCGCAGGAAGTTGTTGATCCAGATCGAGGCGTAGCTGGCGTCCGCGACGACGATCGTGTCCGGCGTCAGGCGCCGGTCGAGCTCCGCCATCAGCCGTTCCGGCCGCACCGGGCGGGCGGTCGACGCGGTCATCGCCGCCGCCTCCTCGGCGTGCGCGCGACGGCCCTCGCGGATCGCCGCCTCGAGTGCCGGGCGGGCGGCCGCGCGGCGGCCGAGGTCGCGGCGGGCGAGGGCCGCCGCCAGCGCCGTCAGGGTCGCCCGTGCGTCGCCCTGCAGGCGCAGCGCCTCGTAGTTGCGGCCGATCTCGAGCCCGTCGATGTCGATATGGAGGAAGCGGGCGGCGCGCGGGAAAAGCTTCCAGGAATCGGTGCCGTTCTGGTTGGTGCGGTTGCCGACCAGCAGGATGACGTCGGCGCGGTCGACCAGGGGACGCATGAACTTCGCCATGCCGCGCTTGCCCATGAAGTAGCCGGTCATGCCGACCGACAGCGGATGGCCCTCGTCGACCGCGCCCTTGCCCATCGAGGTCGTGCCGACCGGCAGATGCGCGGTCTCCTGCAGGCCGGCCAGCGCCGCGGCGGCGTCGGAGGAATGGACGCCGCCGCCGGCCACCACGCGGGGATACTCGGCCGCGGCCAGCAGGTCGGCGGCTTCCTCGATCGCCCGCTGGTCCGCGGCCGGCCGGTCGAGCGGACAGGCGCCGAGGCTGGCGACGCGCCCGCTCTCCTCGGGTGCGGCGTCGCGGAAGAGGTCGGCGGGGACGATCAGCACCGCCGGCCCCGGGCGGCCGCTCGCCGCCGCGGTGAAGGCCATGTCGACGTAGTCGTCGATGCGCTCGGCCAGCGCGAGGCGGCGCACCCACTTGGCGACGCCGCGGAACAGGTCGAGATGGTCGAGCTCCTGGAAGGCGTTGCGGTCGGTGGTCGGCCGCGCCACGTCCTGCACCAGGGCCACGATCGGCACCGACGCCTTCAGCGCCTCGGCGAGGCCGGGTACCAGCAGCGTCGCCGCCGGCCCGTTCTGCGCCGTCACCACCGCGACGCGGCGGGAGATGCGGGCGTAGCCGTCGGCCATCGCCGCCCCGGCGTTCTCCGTGCGATAGGCGAACTGGCGGATGCCGAAGGCGGGCGCCGCCAGATGGAAGGCGGTGGGGATGCTCTGGCCGAAGGCGACCTCGACGCCGTGGCGCCGGAAGGCGCGCACGATGGCGTGTGCCGCGGTTTCATTGCGGATCATGGGGAGCTTCCGGGTCAGGTCATCGAGAGGCCGCCGGCGACGTCGAGGGTGACGCCGGTGATGAAGCGCGCCGCGTCGGAGGTCAGGAACGCCACGGCGTCGGCGCAGTCGTCGGCCGTGCCGAGGCGGCGCAGCGGCGTCGCCGCCAGGGCGGCCGCGTTCACCGCCGCCGGGACGGTGTGGATCATCGGGCTCTCGATGCGGCCGGGCGCGATGGCGTTGACGCGGATCCCGTGCGGGCCGAGCTCGCCCGCGAGATGGCGCGTCAGGCCGACGATCGCCGCCTTGGTCGCCGCGTAGTGCACGCCGACGATCGCCGAATAGTGCTTGCCGGCGACCGAGGAGAGATTGACGACCGCGCCCCCGCCTGCCGCGATCATCGCCGGCGCCACCAGCCGCACGCCATAGAAGCTGCCGCTCAGGTTGACGTCGACGACGCGCCGCCATTCCGCCGCGTCCATCTCGGCCGCCGGCACGCGGGCGCCGTCGCGCTTGGGCGAGATGCCGGCGTTGTTGACGAGGATGCCGACCGGGCCGAGCCGGGCCGCGATCTCGGCGTGGGCGGCGGCGAAGGACTCGTAGTCCGCGACGTCGCCGGCGACCGCGACGGCACCCCGCCCGATGGCGGCGGCGGCCGCCTCCGCGGCGGCGGGCTCCAGGTCCATGACCGCGACGCGGGCGCCGCGCGCGGCCAGGCCCGCCGCGATGGCGCGCCCGATCCCACGCGCCGCGCCGGTGACCAGCGCGATGCGGCCGCGATGGGTGTCCTCCAAGACGATGCCTCCAGGAACGGGCCGCGGGACGGCCGCGATCTTGGGCCATCCCCGGCGGGCGATCAACGCCGTGTCCGCCGCCGGCCTATGCCCGCCGGGATTCCGTCGTCGCGATCCAGATGCCGGCCAGCACGGCCAGGAGCCCGGCCACGAGGTCGGGCGTGATCGGCTCGCCGACCAGCCGGGCGGCCAGCAGCGCGGCGGCCAGCGGGTTGACGGCCATGGTCGCGGCCACCCGCGTCGGCGTCGCGCGCTCCAGCGCCAGCACCCAAAGCAGGAACGCGAGCGCGCCGCCGGCGACACCGAGATAGACGCCGGCGATCCATTGCGCCGGACCGAAGCTCGCCAGCACCGCCACCCGGCCGGTCGCCACGCCGACCAGGACCAGCGCCGCCGCCCCCGCGCCCATCCCCAAGGTGAGGAAGCCGAGGACGCTCGAGCGCCGCATGAAGGGCCGGGACCAGACATTGTAGAAGGCCATGCAGAGCGTGGCGCCCAGCATCAGCAGCTCGCCGCGCCAGGCCCCCGGCGGTGCCTCGGCGAGGCCCGAGGCGAGCGCCGCCAGGACGCCGAGCAGCGCGATGCCGACGCCGGCCGACTTGCGCAGCGTCAGCGGCTCGATGCCGAGCAGCGCGCCCACCGCCATGGTCTGCACCGGCAGCGTCGACAAGGCCAGGCTGGCACGCGCGGCGGTCGTGAAGCCCAGCGCGACGTTGTAGAGGATGAAGAAGAGGCCGAAGAAGCAGACGCCGAGGGCGGCGACGGCGGCCCGGTCGCGGCGCTCGGGCCATCTCACCCGGCGCAGCAGGGCGACCGGCAGGAGACAGGCGAAGCCGATCCCCCATCGCAGGATCGCCAGCGTGACCGGATCGGCGTCGCCGACGAGGTAGCGCGTGACCGCCCCCGCCGTACCCCCGAGGCTGCTGGAGACGATCGCGATGACGACGCCCGGCCCTTCGCCCACCCGCATATCCCGCCGCCCGCCACGACGTGCCATGTTGCCCGGGGATGTCATCCCCGCAACTACCGGGGAGGTATTCATGCCGAAGCGGCCGGGCTTCGCCGCGCTGCTGCGCCGCTGGCGCGCCCATCGCGGCCTGTCGCAGCTCGATCTCGCGGGCGAGGCGGGCATCTCGCAGCGCCATCTGAGCTTCCTGGAGCTCGGGCGGGCGTCTCCCAGCCGCGAGATGGTCCTCCGGCTCGCCGATGCGCTGGCCGTGCCGCTCCGCCAGCACAACGCGCTGCTGCTCGCCGCCGGGTTCGCGCCGGCATGGCGCGAGACGGCGCTCGCCGCACCCGAGCTGGCCCAGGTCGGCCGGGCGCTGGACCATATCCTGGCCCAGCAGGAGCCCTTTCCCGCGGCGGTCGTCGATCGCCACTGGAACCTGCTCAAGGCCAACGCCGGCGCCGCCCGTCTCGTCGCGTTCCTGGTCGGGCCGCCGGCGCCGGGCGCCGCCGTCAATCTCGCCGATGCGCTCGTCGCCCCCGACGTGCTGCGCCCCTTCCTGGCGAACTGGCCCGACGTGGTGCGCTACTTCATCCGCAGCGTCGAGGCCGACGCCGCGGCGGACGGTACCGCCGAGACCGCCGCCTTGCTGGAGCGGCTGCTGGCCCATGACGGCGTGCGTGCCGCCGTCGCGGCGCCGGCCGACGTCGCGGCGGGCGATCCGGTGCTGCCCATGCATTTCCGCAAGGACGGCACCTCCCTCAGCCTGTTCACGACGATCGCGACGCTCGGCACGCCGCAGGACGTGACGCTGCAGGAGCTGCGCATCGAGTGCTTCTTCCCGGCGGACGAGGGGACCGCCGCGATCTTCCGCGCCTGGGCCGCCGCCGGGCGCTGATGGCGCGGCGCCGCGCCGGCGCGATATCCTCGGTACCCGGCGGAAGGACGCAAGATGCCGCACGTGACCATGAGCGACGGGGTGAGACTGCACTGCGAGGAGACCGGCAAGGGTTTTCCGGTCCTCTTCATCCACGAGTTCGCCGGCGACCACACGAGCTGGGAGCCGCAGGTCCGCGCCTTCTCGCGCCAGTACCGCTGCGTCACCTACGACGCCCGCGGCTACCCGCCGTCGGACGTGCCCGAGGACGCGAGGATGTACTCGCAGGACCGCGCGGTCGCCGACGCCCACGACGTCCTGGCCGCCCTCGGGATCGCCCGGGCGCACGTCGTCGGCCTGTCGATGGGCGGCTTCTGCACCGTCCATTTCGGCATGCGCCACCCCGGCCTCGCCCGCTCGCTGGTCGTCGCCGGCTGCGGCCACGGGGCG
>JADZBA010000215.1 GCA_020852355.1 Alphaproteobacteria bacterium | reverse complement strand
GTCTACGGCCCGCGCCGTTCCGACGGCGGCTTCGGCGCCGGCTGATCGCACTCGGCGACATCCCGCGGGGCATCACTGCGGCTCGGACGGTCGGGTCCGCCGGCCGTGCACGTCGCGGACGAACACGTGCCCGTCGGCGGCCGGCTCGAGGCGCAGGGTGCGGTGATACAGGGCCTCCATCTCCGCGCGCCGCGAGATGGTGAGCAGGGTGACGTTCGGCATCTCCGCGATCAGCGTCGCCAGGAGCGCCTGCGCGCTTTCCTCGCCCAGCGCGTCGCCGGGATCTTCGAGGAACAGCCAGGTCGGACGCTTGAGCAGCGCCTGCGCGAAGCCCAGACGCTGCTGCTCGGCGCGGTCCAGCACGTTCTCCCAGTCCTCCAGCGCATCGAGACGCCCGCGGAGATCGGGGAGCCCGACGCGATCGAGAACGGCGGCGAAGGCCTCGGTCGGAAACGCCGTCGGCTCGTCGGGATAGGCCAGGACCTGGCGCAGCGTATCGGTCGGAAAATAGAGCCGATGGGGCACGAACAGGATCGTCGCGTCGTCGGGCAGGTCGACCTGCCCTGCGCCCCATGGCCAGATGCCGGCGATGACCTTGAAGAAGGTGCGGCTGAGCTGCGGGTCGCCGAGGATCAGCACCCGCTCGCCGGGCAGGATCTCCGCATCGATGCCCGCGAACATCGCCCGGCCGTCGGGGTGGGCGATCGAGAGGTCGCGGACGGTCAGCGCCGGTCCGCGCGCCGATGCTACGGCGATCGTCCCGTGCTCGCCCGGCCGGTGCTGGTCGACGACGTCTCTCAGGCCGTCGTGGAGCACCAGCACGCGCTCGATCGAGGTGAACATCTCCGCGAGGCGCTGGAAGTTGTCGACCGGCCAGGACAGGGCGCCGGTGAGCTGCTGGAATGCCTGCGCCGCCTGCATCAGACCCCCAAGGGCGATCTCGCTCGCGAGGTAGCGTGGAGCGGCGATCAGGATCGGAAGCATCGTCGCGAGCGTGCTGTACGCCGAGGAGAACATGGTCAGCGTGCGCAGGCTCGCCGTCTGCTGCCGCCATGCGGCCTCGATCCCGAGGAACAGCCCGCGCAGGCGCCGCCGTTCCTCGGGCTCGCCGGCGAGCAGCGCGATCGCCTCGCCGTGCTCGCGGCCCCGCACCAACTCGAAGCGGTAGTCCGCCTCGCGGGTCTGCCGGGAGTCCGTCGCGCGGACCAGCGGGCGGCCGAGCAGGAACGCGACCACCGTTCCGGACCCGGCATAGATCAGGGCGAGCCAGACATAGTGGCCCTGGATGTCGACGGACAGGCCGCCGACGGAAACCACGATGGTGCCGGACAGGACCCACAGGATGCTGACGAAGCTGACCAGCACCAGGATGCAGTAGAGCAGAGAATTGGCGAGCTCGAACGCGGATTCGGTGAGCAGGCGGATGTCCTCGGCGATGCGGGCGTCGGGATTGCTGTGGTCGCCCGGCATCAGCGCGAGCTGGTGCTGATGGCCGGCCAGCATCCAGGCGTCGACCATCCGATGGGTCAGCCAGCGCCGCCAGCCGAGCTGGAGCCGGCGCTTGCACTCCAGATGGCACACCGTCGTCGCGACGGTTGCGAGGACGATGGCGATGAAGATCCCGGCCTGGGCCAGCACTTCACCCGCTTCGCGGCGCTCCAGCGCGTCGAACAGGTCGGCGCTCCAGAGGTTGAGGCGGATCGCGAGCGCGACGAGGGCGACGGTGAACGTCACGAGCCCGAACGACAGCAACCGCGCCGGCCAGGACCCCGGCTCGGTCCAGTAGCCGCCCGACAGCACGAGGAAGCGGCGCAGGGTCGCGAAAGGATGCGCCGTCGGCAGGCGCGACGGCATCACCGCATCGAGGCCGGCCTCAACCATCGTGCTCGCGCGAGACGTCGGTCATCGCGATCAGCCGCTCGAGGCCGACCAGCGCCGGCGCGGGATGCACCACGAGGCGGACCGGGATGGCTTCGAGCCATTGCCGGAAGCGTCCCTTGTCGACCAGCCGGTCGTGGAACCGCGATGCCGCGAGCCTCGTCCGGATCCGCGGCGCGATCCCGCCTGCGACGTAGATGCCGCCACGCGCACCGAAGGTGAGCGCGAGATCGCCGGCGAAGGCGCCGAGGAAGGCGCAGAACATGTCGAGCGCCGCGCGGCAGACATCGCAGCCGCCGGCCGACGCGTCGGTCGTGATCTCGTCGGGCGTTCGCGCCGCGACGGTGACGCCGTCGATCGTCGCGATGGCTTCGTACAGGTTGACCAGCCCCTGCCCCGAGACGGCCCGCTCCACCGAGACGTGCCCGAATCGCCGGCGAAGCTGGGCCACGACGGCGCTCTCGCGGTCGTCGGCCGCGGCGAGCGAGACATGCCCGCCCTCCCCTTCGATCGCGATCCCGCGGTCGGCCTCGACGTACGCCGCGGCGCCGAGGCCGGTGCCGGGTCCGAGGACGACGCGGGGCGCCCGCGCGTCGCCCGCGCCGCCGCCGAGCGCGACCAGGTCGCGGTCGGTCAACGCCGGAAGCGACCAGGCGAGTGCCGCGAAGTCGTTGACCAGCCGCACCCGCGCGAAGCCGCACCGCTCCCCTACCTGGGCGGCATCGATCTCCCAGGCGGCGTTGGTCAGGTGCATGCGGCCGTCGGCGATCGGGCCGGCGACCGCCAGCACGGCGGCCGCCGGCGCGCCGCCGGCATGGCCGGCAAGGACCGCGGCGATAGCCGATTCCACGGTCGGGTGGTCGCGTACGGCGATGGTCGGCAGGTCGACCGTCGTGCCGTCGCCGGCAATGCGGAAGCGGGCGTTGGTGCCGCCGATGTCGGCCAGCAGGACCGGCCCGCGACGGCGATCGCCCGTCACCTCGCCGATCCCCGGATCAGACCGGCGTACCATCGGGCCGATGCCTTGGGGATCCGGCGCTGCGTCGCGTAATCGACATGGACCAGGCCGAAACGCTGCGAATAGCCGGCCCCCCATTCGAAATTGTCGAGCAGCGACCAGACGAAATAGCCGCGCACGTCGGCGCCCCCCGCCAGCGCCTCCCCCATCGCCGCGACGTAGCCCCTGAGGAAGGCGATGCGATCATGGTCGGCCACCTCGCCGCGAGCGTCCACCGGCAGGATGTCGCCGGTTCCGTTCTCGGTGACGTAGATCGGCAGCCGGTAGCGGCGGTGCACGTCGAGGAGGGTGTCCCGGAACGACTCCGGATCGATGCCCCAGCCGATCGCGGTGCGTGGGACGGTGGCCGGCGCGTCGCACCAGGCGAAGCCGAGGGGGGCCGTGGCATCGGCCCGGGCATAGATCGGCGAGTAGTGGTTGAGGCCGAACCAATCGAGCGGCCGGCAGATCCGGGCGAGGTCGCCCGCCTGCTGGTACGGCTCGATCGCGGCGGCGAGCTCGGCCGGATAGGCGGCGTCGATCTGGACATCGGGAAAGGCGCGGTTCCAGCATGCATCCAGCATCCGTGCCGCGGCCCGGTCGGCGTCTTGGTCGCCGAGCGGCACGCAGGGCTGCCGATTGTGGATGGCACCGATGCGCGCGCCCGGCACGAGGTCGCGCAGCACGTCGACCGCCGCCCCATGGGCCAGGTTCACGTGGTGCATGGCGCGCAGGTAGGCGGCCCGGTCCCGGATGCCCGGCGCCTGCCAGTCGAGGACGAAGCCGAAGAGCGTGAACACCCCGGGCTCGTTGAAGGTCGCGATGTGCTTCACCCGGTCGCCATAGCGGCGGGCGACCAGCGCGGCATAGTCGGCGAACCAGCCCGCGCTGTCGCGCGCCTCCCAGCCGCCGAGATCCTGGAGAGCCTGCGGCAGGTCCCAATGATAGAGGCACAGCCACGGCTCGATGCCGGCCGCGAGGAGGTCGTCGATCAGGCGGTCGTAGAAGTCGAGCCCCGCGGCGTTCGTCGCCCCCCGCCCGCGCGGCAGGACCCGCGGCCACGCCACCGAGAAGCGATAGGCCCCGACGCCCAGCTCGCGCATGAGCGCGATATCCTCGCGGTGGCGGTGATAGTGGTCGCAGGCGACGTCGCCGGTGTCGCCGTTGGCGATCCGCCCGCGCTGCCGGACGTAGGTGTCCCAGATGCCGGGACCCCGGCCGTCGTCCCGCGCGCCGCCCTCGATCTGGTAGGCAGATGTCGACACGCCCCAGAGGAATCCGGCCGGCCACGCGCTCGTGTCGGGTGTCGGGGCGGCGTCCACGACCGCGGGGGCCGGGCCGGCCTCGGCTTCTGTAGCTGGCATCGGGCGCACTGACCTCTCTCGACCCAAAATTCCAGGAACCCGGCCCGCCTGGCAAGGGAGGCAACGCGATCTCGGCGCGCCCCGGGCGCCCTTGCGTGCGCCACGGATTCGGGGAAACTGCCCCGGCAGCCGGCGAATCGGCAACGAACGGGCGAATTCCGCAGCGGGCCGCGCTACGATACTGGGCACTTGTGCCGCCGCATCACATCGCCTCAAATGTGATCGTCGACAATCGCGTCGTACGGGCGCCGGGCCATTTCGGTTCCGTCGCCCCGCCCCGGGCCCCGGGGTCGCGATCCGAGCACGCCCCCGGTGGTTCGCGCGCATCCGTCGTACGCTGCACCATGCCGCCGTCTGGTCGTACCCACCCCTGCAGGAACGAGCGATGAAAGAAGCAAGGTACACAGCTCCGGAGACACTCGACGAGGCCGTGGCGTTGCTCGCCTCGGCCAACGGCAGCGGCCGCGTGCTGGCGGGCGGCACCGACCTCCTCGTCCAGATGCGCGCCGGGACGGCCAAGCCGGGGCTGATCGTCGACGTGAAGAAGATCCCCGAGATGACGACCATCACCGAGAAGGACGGCAGCTATCGCATCGGCGCCGCCGTCTCGGGCGCGGTCATCGGCGAACACGAGGGCCTGCGCAAGGCGTGGCCCGGCATCGTCGAGGCGGTGAACCTGATCGGCTCGACCCAGGTGCAGGGCCGCGCCTCGGCCGGCGGCAACCTGTGCAACGCCTCCCCCGCCGCGGACAGCGTTCCGGCGATGGTCGCGGCCGGCGCCATGGTGACGATCCAGGGGCCGAAGGGTCGCCGCGAGATTCCGGCCGAGAAGGTCAACGCCGGCCCCGGCCGCACGACCCTGGCGCCGGGCGAGATCGTCGTCAGCTTCACGCTGCCGGTCCGACCCAGGAACTCGGGCGACGCCTATCTGCGCCTGATCCCGCGCACCGAGATGGACATCGCCGTGGTCGGCTGCGGCGTCAGCCTGACGATGGACGGCGACCGCTGCACCGCGGCCCGCGTCAGCCTCGGCGCCGTCGCCCCGACCGTCCTGCTGGTCGAGGATGCCGGCAAGGCCCTGGTCGGATCGACCCTCGACGACGGCGCGCTCGAGGCGGCGGCCGCCGCCTGCCGCGCCGCGTGCAAGCCGATCGACGACAAGCGCGGCACCATCGTCTACCGCACCAAGATCGCCGGCGTCCTCCTGAAGCGGGCCGCCGCCATCGCCGCCGAGCGCGCCCGGAGCCACTGACCATGTCGAAGACCCACGTCACCACCACGATCAACGGCGAGCCCGTCGAGTTCCTCTGCGACACCTCGCAGACGGTCCTCGACGTGCTGCGCGACCAGCTCGGCCTGACCGGCAGCAAGGAAGGCTGCGGCTCGGGCGACTGCGGGGCCTGCAGCATCATCGTCGACGGCCGCCTCGTCTGCGGCTGCCTGATGCTGGGTGCGGAGGCCGAGGGCTGCCGCATCGAGACCATCGAGGGCATGGCCGCCGGCGACCATCTCCACCCGCTGCAGAAGCGCTTCGTCGAGATGGCGGCCCTCCAGTGCGGCATCTGCACGCCGGGCTTCCTGGTCGCCTCCAAGGCGCTGCTCGACCGCAACCCCAACCCCACCGAGACCGAGGTCCGTTACTGGCTCGCCGGCAACCTCTGCCGCTGCACCGGTTACGACAAGATCATCCGCGCGGTCATGGACGTGGCCGCGGAACTGAGGGAGACCGCACGATGAGCGCGCGTACCTACAAGTGGATCGGGACCCGCCCCAACCGTCCGGACGGCGCCGACAAGGTGACGGGGCGCGCCCGCTTCGGCGCCGACTTCAACATGCCCGGACAGCTCGTCGGCAAGGTGCTGCGCAGCCCGCACGCGCACGCCCTGATCAAGTCGATCGACACCTCGGCCGCCGAGAAGCTCGCGGGCGTCAAGGCCGTCGTCACCGCGAAGGACTTCCCCGAGCAGGAGAACATCACCGTTCCCGCCGGCGAGATGCAGGTCAACCTGCGCGACGTCACCCGCAACATCATGGCGCGCGAGAAGGTGCTCTATGACGGGCACGCCGTGGCCGCGGTCGCGGCGACCACCGAGGCCGTCGCCAAGGAGGCGCTCGCGCTCATCAAGGTCGAGTACGAGATCCTGCCGCACGTCATCGACGTCGAGGCGGCGATGAAGGACGGCGCACCGATCCTGCACGACCATCTGCGCACCGAGGGCGTCGAGCCCAAGCCGACCAAGGCGACCAACATCGCCAAGCGGATCGACTTCGCCAAGGGCGACGTCGCCGCGGGTTTCCGCAAGGCGGAGGTGGTCGTCGAGCGCAAGTTCACCACCCAGCCGGTGCACCAGGGCTACATCGAGCCGCATGCGGCGCTGGCGAGCGCCAGCGAGGACGGCCAGGTGCAGGTCTGGTCGACCACCCAGGGCCATTTCCAGGTGCGCGGCTTCTGCTCGCGCCTGCTCAACATCGAGACCTCGCAGATCCGCGTCACGCCCTCGGAGATCGGCGGCGGCTTCGGCGGCAAGACCGTCGTCTATCTCGAGCCGGTCGCCATCCGCCTGTCGCAGAAGAGCGGCAAGCCGGTGAAGATGGTGATGACCCGCGAGGAGGTGTTCCGCGCCTCGGGTCCGACCTCGGCCGGCGTCGTCGAGGTCAAGATCGGTGCGACCAGGGACGGCCGCATCGTCGCGGCGGAGTGCATGGTGGCGCTCCAGGCCGGCGCCTTCCCCGGCTCGCCGGTCGGTCCCGCCTGCATGTGCAGCTTCGCCTGCTACGACATCGACGACATCAAGGTCGTCGGCTACGACGTCGTCAGCAACCGGCCCAAGGTCGCCGCCTACCGGGCGCCCGGCGCGCCGATCTCGTGCTGGGGCGTGGAATCGGCGATCGACGAGCTCGCGATCGAGCTCGGCATGGACCCGATCGAGCTGCGCCTGAAGAACGCGGCCAAGCAGGGCACCAAGACCCACTACGGCCCGACCTTCAACCGCATCGGCTTCGTCGAGACCCTGGAGGCGGCGAAGAGCTCGCCGCACTACCAGACACCGGTCAAGCGCGGCTTCCATCGCGGCGTCGCGGCCGGGTTCTGGTTCAATGTCGGCGCCGATTCCTCGGCGGCCGCCCATGTCGGCGAGGACGGCACCGTCACCGTCATCTCCGGCAACCCCGACATCGGCGGCTCGCGTGCCTCGCTCGCGATGATGGCGGCGGAGGAGCTGGGCGTCGACTACGAGAAGGTGCGGCCGGTGATCGCCGACACCAGCTCGATCGGCTTCAACTTCGTGACCGGCGGCAGCCGCGTCACCTTCGCGACGGGCCTCGCGGTGGTGAATGCGGTGAAGGAGGTCGTCCGCGAGCTCAAGATCCGCGCCGCCAAGATCTGGGAGGTCGAGCCCGAGGCGGTGGTGTGGGAGAACGGCATGGCCAAGCCCGCCTCCACCAACGTCGGCGAGTTCGAGCCGCTGTCGCTGTCGCAGCTCGCCGCCATGGCGGGCAAGACCGGTGGCCCGATCAACGGCCACGCCCAGCTCAATGCGCAGGGTGCCGGCCCGGGCTTCGGCGTGCACATCGTCGACCTGGCGGTGGACCACGACACGGGCATCGTCACGATCGACCGCTACACCGCCGTCCAGGACGTCGGCACGGCCATCCACCCGAGCTACGTCGAGGGCCAGATGCAGGGCGGCGCGGTGCAGGGCATCGGCTGGGCGCTCAACGAGGAGTACATCTACAACGCCAAGGGCAAGCTCGATAACCCGGGCTTCCTCGACTACCGCATCCCGGTCGCGTCCGACCTGCCGATGATCGAGACCGTCATCGTGGAGGTGCCGAACCCGAGCCACCCCTACGGCGTGCGCGGCGTCGGCGAGGTGCCGATCGTCCCGCCGATGGCCGCCGTCGGCAACGCCATCGCCCGGGCGACGGGCATCCGCTTCCTCGACCTGCCGATGTCGCCGCCGCGCGTCTCGGCCGCGATCGACGCCGCGCGCCCGAAGATGGCCGCGGAGTAGCGTTGGCCAGGGTCATCCTGTCGCGCTCCTTCGCGGACCTCTACGCGAAGGGGCAGGTGGAGCACGAGGTGCCGGGCCTGAAGGTCCGGCACCTCGTCCGCACCCTCGACGAGCGCTTCCCGGGCATCGCGAAGCATCTGGAGAACGGGGTCGCCGTCGCCATCGACGGCGTCCTCCACCAGAACGCATGGCTCGAAGAGGTCGGCCTCGACAGCGAGGTCTGCTTCATGCCGGCGATCGAGGGGGGATAGCCGGTTTCTGCGGTGCGCCCTCGCCGTCTGCGCAATCGGCAGTGCAGCGACCTCAGCCGTCCGCCAACTCGATCAGCACCGGCTGGTGGTCGGACACCTGCGTCCCGACCTCGTAGTGCACGTGCGTCAGGCGCGGGAGCAGATCCTTCGTCAGGAGGATGTAGTCGCTGGTGTGCGGCGGCTTGTGGAGCTGCTCGTAGATGCAGAACGAGTGCGGGTGCGGGGTCGTACCGTGCATCGCCGTCCAGGCGTCGAGCAGCGCCGGGGTGCCGTCGTCGAACGGCTCCAGCAG
>JADZBA010000214.1 GCA_020852355.1 Alphaproteobacteria bacterium | reverse complement strand
GGTGCGGTCGCGAGGCAGGCGAACATCGGGGCGGCATGGAGGTCGGCCAGCGACAGGGCGGACCCGGCGAGCCACGGCCCTTCGCCCATCAGGTCCGCGAGCGCGGCGAGGCAGGCGGCGGCACGCGGCAACGCGTCGGCGATCCTGCGCTCGTCGGGCACCATGCCCCGGGCGGGGCGGCGGACACGCTCGACGAAGATGTCCCACACCAGCGTGCGGTAGGCGTAACCGTCGAGGACCGAGGTCACCTGGTTCATCCGCGCCCGCGCACGGGCGGACGACGGCTGCAGCGGCGGACCGGGGAACACTTCGTCCACGTAGCGCTCGATGGCGCCGCTCTCGTAGAGGGCGAAGCCGTCATGGGCGAAGGCGGGGATGCGGCCGAAGGGATGGCGGCGGAAATGCTCGGGCGGCGGGCCGCCGGGGGCGAATACGTCGACCTCGACGAGATCGTAGGCGACGCCCTTCTCCTCCAGCGCGAGGCGGACCGCGCGTACGTAGACGCTGTAGGACGCGCCGTAGACGACCGGGCGCACGTCGGTCATCCGATGCCGCTCGGCCAGTCGAAGATTCCGGCACCGGTCGGGCGCGACGGCACGACGGCCCCAGAGGGCAGCACCGGATTCAGCGCGCGCACGCCTGCGGCATCCAGCGTCGGCAGGCGTTCGGCGAGCGCGACGAAACGCTCGGCCTCGGCCGCGTCGATCGCGCCCGCGGTCAGGCCGCGGAACTTCCCGACATAGTCGGGCCAGGTCCAGGGCGCCGCACCGTTGGGGTGGGCGTCGGCGACGGCGCGTTCGGCGACGACGGTGCGCCCGTCGCGCAGCCGAACCTCGATGCGCCCGCCGAAGGCGCGCCGGGCCGGGTCGGTCTCGTGATAGCGGCGCGTCCAGTCGGGGGCCTCGACCGTGCGGATCTTGCGCCACAGGGCGATCGTCGACGGCCGATGGGCGCGCTCGGGCGTGTAGCTCGCCTCGTGGTGCCAGACGCCGTCCTCGAGCGCTACCGCGAGGATGTACATGATCGAGTGGTCGAGGGTCTCGCGCGTGGCGTCGGGATCGAGCTTCTGCGGGTCGTTCGCCCCGGTGCCGATCACGTAGTGCGTGTGGTGGCTGGTGTGGACGACGATCTCCGCCACTGCGGCCGGGTCGATCTGCCGGTGCAGCTCGCGGGCGGCATCGATCAATGCCTGCGCCTGGTACTCGGCGGAGTGCGCCTTGGTGTAGGTCTCCAGGATGGCCCGCGGCGAGGCGCCGGGCTCCGGAAGCCGGACGGTGTAGACGGCGTCCCTGCCGGCCAGCATCCAGGCGATGACCGAATCCTCGCCTTCGTAGATCGGCCCCGGCGATTTCTCGCCGCGCATCGCCCGGTCGACCGCCTCGATCGCGAGCTTGCCCGAGAAGCCCGGCACGAACGCCTTCCACGAGCTGATCTCGCCCTTGCGCGACTGGCGGGTGGAGAAGGCGAGGTGCACCGCCTGGTTGACCGCCTGGAAGATCACCTCCTGCGGCAGCGCGAGCAGGGCACCGATGCCGGCGACCGATGCCGGCGCCAGATGGGCGACATGATCCTTCTTGTGGGCGTGCAGGCAGATCGCCTTCACCAGGGCGACGTGGATCTCGTAGGCGACCGCGATCGCCCGCACCAGCGTCCGCCCGTCGCGGCCGGTCTGCTCGGCGACGGCGAGGACAGGGGCGATCGAGTCGCCGGGATGGGCGTAGTCGGCGGCGAGGAACGTATCGTGGAAGTCGAGCTCCCGCACCGCGGTCGCGTTGGCCCAGGCGGCCCATTCCGCGTCGACCCGCACGTCGCCGGGCAGGCCGAACAGGGCCGCGCCGCCGCGCCGCGGATGCGCCAGCGCCATGGCGCGTGCGGCGGCGACCGGTGCGCGGTTGATCGCCGCGAGCGCGACCGCGGCGTTGTCGACGGCGCGGCACGCCACCATGCGCGCCACGTCGGCATCGACCGGGCCGGCCGACACCGCGACCTCCGCGATCTTCCAGGCGAGCTGGGCTTCCCGCGGCAGACGGGCTGCGGAGGGGTGGACACGGACTTCGTGGGCGATCATGGGCGCATGGCTAGCAGAACCCGCGGCGGCGGACAGCCACTTTCCGCCGGTGGCCGCCGGCCGTATCGTGGCGCCGCACCATCAGGCGCCGCCCCTCACCGGGGCGGCACATGCTCGGGAGGGGAGACCATGACCAGGATCGGTGACCGCGGCGCGGCCCGGCGTGCGAGGGGCGATGGCCGGCCGGCTCGCGGGTAAGGTCGCGCTCGTCACCGGCGCCGGCTCGTCCGGCCCCGGATGGGGCAACGGGAAGGCGTCGGCGGTGCTGTTCGCCCGCGAGGGCGCGGCGGTCTTCGCGGCCGACGTCAACGCCGCCGCGGCCGAGGAGACGCGAGCGATCATCGCCGGCGAGGGCGGCGACGCCACCGCCCATCGCGCCGACGTGGCGGACCATGGCCAGGTCCGGGACATGGTGCAGGCCTGCGTCGCGCGCTACGGCCGCATCGACGTCCTCTTCAACAATGTCGGGATCGCCGTGGTCGGTGGCGCCGTCGAGCTCGCCGAGGAGGAATGGGACCGCGTCGAGCGGGTGAACCAGAAGAGCGTCTTCCTGGTCTGCAAGCACGTGCTGCCGGTGATGGAGCGACAGGGCAGCGGCGCCATCGTCAACACCTCTTCGATCGCGGGCATCCGCTGGACCGGCGTCGACTACCTCTCCTACTACGCGACCAAAGGCGCGGTCGGGATGATGACCAAGTCGATTGCGCTCGCGTATGCAGCCAAGGGCATCCGCTGCAACGCCGTGCTGCCGGGCCTCATGGACACGCCGATGATCCGCCACGGCCTGCCTGACGTCTACGCCGGTGGCGACGTCGCGGCGATGATCGCCAAGCGCAATGGGCAGTGCCCGATGGGGCGCATGGGAGACGCCTGGGACGTCGCGCATGCGGCTCTGTTCCTGGCTTCCGACGAGGCGAAGTACGTGACTGCGCACGAGCTGGTGGTCGATGGGGGAATGACGGCGCGCTGCGCCTGACGCCGTCGTGCATGGGGTCGTCGGCCGGCGCCTTCAAGGGTTGATGGCGCGCCCGGGTTCGGGCAACACCGTTGCTCATGGCGGGTGACGGACCGGAGGTGGTCGGCTTCGACGCCGGCTGGGCGCTCTTCCTGGATGTCGATGGCACGCTGCTCGACATCGCGGAGCGGCCGCAGGCGGTGGTCGTGCCGGCCCCGCTGCGCCGCGACCTCGCGCGGGTCGCGGCGCGGCTCGACGGTGCGCTGGCGCTGGTCAGCGGCCGGCCGATCGCGGAGCTCGACCGGCTGTTCGCGCCCCTGCGTCTGCCGACGGCGGGTACCCACGGCGCGGAGATCCGCTTCTCGGAGGCGGGCCCGGTCGTCGCGGCGCAGATCGACGCCGCGTTCCGGGCGCTAGGGCCCGCCGTCGCCCGCATCGCCGAGGCCTGGCCCGAAGTCGAGATCGAGGACAAGGGCACCGCGATCGCCGTCCACTTCCGCCGCTCGCCGGACGCGGAGGAGCCGATCAGCCGCGCGCTGGCAACGCTGGTCGAGGGCTCGACCGGCGGGCTGGAGCTGCTCGAGGGCAAGATGGTCCGCGAGCTGCGTGACCGCCGGCACACCAAGGGCGCTGCGGTCGGGAGCTTTTTGGCGGTTCGTCCGTTCACCGGCAGGCGCCCGGTCTTCATCGGCGACGACGTCACCGACATGGACGGATTTCGCGCGGTGGAGGCGCTGGGCGGTCTGGCGTTCCCCGTCGGCTTCCATCCGCGGCTCGGCCGGCGGCCCGCCTTCGCGGCGCCGGAGCAGGTTCGGGAATGGCTCGCCCGGGTCGCCCGTGACGCGACGGAGGACGAATGACGGCGAATCTCGATCTCGGCGTGATCGGCAATTCGGTGGTTTCCGCGCTGGTCGATCGCGCCGGCAGGATCGTCTGGTTCTGCTTCCCGAGGCTGGACGGCGATCCGGTGTTCTGCAGCCTGCTGGATGGCGACGAGCGGATCGAGGGCACGTTCGGCATCGAGCTCGACGGCTGCACCGAGACCACCCAACGCTATCTCGGCAACACGGCGATCCTGGAGACGGTGCTGCGCGACGGCAACGGTGGCGCATTGCGCATCATCGACTATGCGCCGCGCTTCAAGCAATACGACCGCATCTACCGGCCACCGACCCTGATCCGGCGGGTCGAGCCGCTGTCGGGCATGCCCAAGGTGCGCATCCGCGTGCGCCCGCGCTTCGACTACGGCGCCCGCGCACCCGAGCGCATCCTCGGCAGCAACCATATCCGCTACTACGGCAGCAGCTCGGCACCCTCCGGTGCGTCGCTGCGGCTGACGACGGACGCGCCGATCGCCTATGTCGAGGCGGAATCGCCGTTCGCCCTGACGCAGCCGCTGACCCTGATCTTCGGCGTCGACGAGACCTTCGCCGGCTCGGTGCAACGCCTGGGCAGCGAGTTCATGGAGCGCACGCGGGACTACTGGATCGAGTGGACGCGCTACCTCTCCGTGCCGTTCGAATGGCAGGACGCGGTCATCCGGGCGGCGATCACCCTCAAGCTGTGCAGTTTCGAGCAGACCGGCGCCATCGTCGCCGCGCTCACCACCTCGATCCCGGAGGCCGCGGGTACGCCGCGCACCTGGGACTATCGCTACTGCTGGCTGCGCGACGCGTACTTCGTGGTCCAGGCGCTGAACCGCCTCGGTGCGACGCTGACCATGGAGGACTTCCTGCGGTACATCACCACGGTCGCCCAGTCGGAGACGAACGGCGTTCTGAAGCCGGTGTACGGCCTGCTGCCGGACATGGCGATGGACGAGCGCACGGTCGACTCGCTGCGCGGGTACCGCGGGATGGGCCCGGTCCGGGTGGGCAACCTCGCGCAGATCCAGGTGCAGAACGACAGCTACGGGAACGTCGTTCTGGCGGCCGCCCAGATGTTCTTCGACCGGCGCCTGCCGCGCCTCGGGGATCTCGATCTCTTCCATCGGCTGGAGCGGCTGGGCGAGCGCGCCGTGGCGACCGCTTTCGAACCCGATGCCGGGCTCTGGGAGTTCCGCAGCTCGCGGCGCATCCACACTCATTCCGCCGTCATGTGCTGGGCGGCGTGCGACCGGCTCGCCAAGATCGCCCTCGGCCTCGGAGAGCCCGAGTCGTCGGCAAAATGGCGCGAGGCCGCCGATCGGATTCGCACGCGCCTGTTGTGCGAAGCCTGGAACCCGGATCTTGACAGCTTCGTTGAGTCACCCGGTGGGACCGATGTCGATGCGAGCCTGCTGCTCATGCAGGAAGTGGGGATGGTGGCGGCCGACGATCCCCGCTTCCGCGGGACGCTGGCCCTGATCGAGAAGCGGCTGCGTCGCGGCCCCCATCTCATGCGCTACGTCGCCCCGGACGATTTCGGGCTTCCCGAGACCTCCTTTACGGTCTGTACCTTCTGGTACATCGACGCACTGGCGGCGGTCGGGCGAAAGGACGAGGCGCGGGAGCTGTTCGAGCGCGTGCTCGCCTGCCGCAACCATCTCGGACTACTTTCCGAGGATCTCGACCACCGCACCGGCGAGCTCTGGGGCAATTTTCCGCAGACCTATTCGATGGTGGGCCTCATCGTCTCTGCCATGCGGCTCTCGAAGAGCTGGGAGGAGGCGTTTTGGCGCGGCTCGTGATCGTATCCAACCGAACGGCCTCGCCGCGCGACCGCAGCGCGCGTGCGGGCGGGCTGGCGGTCGGGTTGCGCGAGGCGCTGCAGCGCGAAGGGGGACTGTGGTTCGGCTGGAGCGGGGAGCTCACGGATCTGCCGGCGGTCGAGCCGAAGGTGCAGGACGTCGGCAATATCCGCTTCGCGACGATCGACCTGACACCGGAGGACCATGCCGACCACTATGCGCGCTACGCCAATGCCACCCTCTGGCCGCTCTGCCACTATCGGCTGGGGCTCATCGACTTCAGCCGCAGCGCGTTCGAGGGCTACCTGCGGGTCAACCGGCTGTTCGCCGAGCGCCTGCGGCCGCTGTTGCGGCCCGACGACATCATCTGGGTGCACGACTATCACTTCTTCACGCTCGCCGCCTCGCTGCGGGCGCTCGGCGTCGGCAACCCGATCGGATTCTTCCTCCACATCCCGTTCCCGGCCCCCGAGGTGCTGACCGCGCTGCCGCGCCATCGCCGGCTGATCGGCGACCTTTGCGCCTGCGACGTCATCGGGTTCCAGACCGACCAGGATCTCCTCGCGTTTCACAACTACATCCGCCGCGAGGCGGGCGGCACCGTGGCGGACGATGGCACGTTCGAGGCGTTCGGCCGGCGCGCCTTCGCGGGGAGCTTCCCGATCGGCATCGACACCGACGGGTTCGCGCGCATGGCGCAGGCGTCGGTCGTCAGCCAGCAGACGAGCCGCCTGCGCGACAGCCTCGGTGACCGGCGGCTGATCATCGGTGTCGATCGTCTCGACTACTCGAAGGGGCTGCCCCAGCGCCTCGACGCCTTCCAGGGCACGCTGGAGGCCCATTCCGAGCATCGCGGGCGGGTCACCTACCTGCAGATCGCGCCGATCTCGCGCGGCGAGGTCGAGCAGTACCGCACGCT
>JADZBA010000213.1 GCA_020852355.1 Alphaproteobacteria bacterium | reverse complement strand
TACGCTACCGGGGTGCAGCCGCTGGTGGCCGAGACCAGCGATGCCTGGCTCAGCGACGGCAGCCGGCCGCTGGTGACCGCCGCGCACCTGCACGAAGCGATCGCCGCGGCGTCCGGCGGGCCGGTCGCCGAGGGCAATGTCGGCGGCGGCACCGGCATGATCTGCCATGAGCTCAAGGGCGGGATCGGCACGTCCTCGCGCCGCGTCGAGACCCCGAGCGGCGGATTCATGGTGGGTGCGCTGGTGCAGGCCAACTATGGCCGCCGCGTCGACCTCACCATCGCCGGCTGCCCGGTCGGGCGCACCCTCGGCCGCGACGTGATGCCGCTGCCGCGCGAGGAGGACGGCTCCATCATCATCATCGTGGCGACCGACGCGCCGCTGGTCGCCCCGCAATGCACCCGCCTCGCCCAGCGCGCCACGGTCGGCCTCGGCCGCGTCGGCGGCACCGGCGCCAACGGCAGCGGCGACCTGTTCCTCGCGTTCTCCACCGGCAACCGCATCCCCTCCCAGCCAGAGCGCCCGGTCGAAGGCATCCGGATGCTGCCGAACGCGCACATGACGCAGCTCTTCACCGGGGTCGCCGAGGCCGTCGAGGAGGCGATCGTCAACGCGCTGTGCGCCGCGGAGACGATGACGGGGCAGCTCGGCCGCGTCGTGCATGCGCTGCCGCTCGACCGGGTGGCCGAGCTCCGTCGCGGACGCGGCTGACGCAATGGCCGCAATCCCGCTGCTGCTGCGCGATGCCCAACCCGAGGACGCGACGGCGATCGCCGAGCTGTTCCTCGCCGCGCGGCGCGCGGCCATGCCCTGGCTTCCCACGCTTCATTCCGACGCCGACACGCACGCCTGGATCGCCGCCGTCGTCGTGCCGCACGCGCGGGTGCGCGTCGCCGTCGCCGACGGCCGCATCGCGGGCTTCCTGGCGCGCGAGGACGACGTCGTGGCCCATCTTTACGTCGACCCGGGCCGTCAGGGCCGCGGCGTCGGCAGCGCGCTCCTGGGCGAGGCCCAGGCCGAAGGCCGCCCGCTGTCGCTGCACGTCTTCGAGCGCAACGGGGCCGCACGGCGCTTCTACTCGGGCCGTGGCTTCGTCGTCGCCGGGCGCCGCGACGGCAGCGCCAACGAGGAGGGACTGCCCGATCTGGTGATGGCGTGGGCACCGCCGCGTCCCTAGGATGCGCCGACGTCACGAAAGCCGAGGATTGTCCCTTCCCGACCCGCCCCACGCCGCCCGGCTCTCCTCCGACACCATCGCCGGACTGATCTGGATGGCCCTCTCGGGCACCTCCTTCGCGATCATGACCGGGGTGGCCCGTCACGCGGCCGTCGGGCTCGATCCGCTACAGGCACCCTTCCTGCGCTACTCGATGGGCATCGCCTTCGTCCTGCCGTTCCTCTTCCGCCGCGGCCGCTTCATCGTCCCGCGCACCCGCCAGCTCGGCCGGCACTTGGTGCGCGGCGCGATCCACGCCATGGGCACGCTGCTCTGGTTCGTCGCGCTGGTGCGCATCCCGCTCGCCGACGTCCAGGCCCTCAGCTTCCTGTCGCCGGTCTTCGTGGTGCTGGGCGCGATGATGTTCCTCGGCGAAGCCAGGGACCCCCGGCGGATCGCGGTCGTGCTCGTCGCCTTCGCCGGGACCATCGTCATCCTGCGGCCGACCGGTCAGGCGATCGACCTGGGAGCAGTGGCGCTCCTGGTCTCGGCGCCGATCTTCGCGGTCTCCGAGCTGATGGACAAGTCGATCACCCGCACCGAATCCGGCCCCAATGTGGTGTTCTTCCAGGCGATCATCGTCACGTTGGCGCTGCTGCCCGTCGCGCTCTACGTGTGGAAGCCCCCGACCGCCGCACAGGTCGGCTGGATGGCCGTCGTCGCCATCCTCGCCACGCTGGGCCACATCGCCTGGATGCGCGCCCTGATCGTCGCCGACGTGTCCGTCACGCAACCCGTCAAGTTCCTCCAGCTGCCGCTGGTAGCGGCCGTCGGCCTCGCCGCATTCGGCGAGGTGCCCGACATCTTCACGCTCCTCGGCGGCGCGATCATCTTCGCCAGCGCCACCTACGTGGCGAGCCGCGAGGCGCGACACGCAGGCAGGGCAAGAACACCCACGTGACTGGCTTCAGAATGGCCCGATCTCGGCTGCCCGCAATCAGATTTTCGGCAATCTGCCTGTCATGATCGCAGATATTGAAGTTTCTTCATCACCCCGCCAACTGAGCTATGCTGATTCGCGACTGTCGTCTTTGAGGAGTTTGAGCCTTGGGTCTTCCGAACCCCGCCAGGAATGAGCTGTCGGATCGGGCGACGGAGACGAGCCCGATGACCGACACGTCCGCCGCCGGCATGCCGACGAATCAGGAGCCGGCACCGGCGGTCCAGGTCCTTCTGCTCGACGACGATCCGCAGATCCTGCGCGAGTATGTCGACATGCTGGACTCGATCGGCATCCAGAGCCACACCGCGACCAGCGCCGCACGCGGCCTCGCGGTCCTCGAGGACCGGCCGGATATCGGCCTGGTCGTCGCCGACATCCGGATGCCGGAGATGGACGGGCTGCGGTTCGCCTCGATCGTGCGCCAGATGAACCGCAACGGGCCGTCGCCGCAGTTCATCTTCGTGACCGGCTACGGCGAGATCAGCGCGGCACTGGCCGCACTGCGCCTGGAAGCGTCCGACTTCCTGCTGAAGCCCGTGCGGCGCTCGGACTTCATCGCCGCCGTGCGGCGCGCGGCCCAGCGCGTCGAGGCCGACCGCGCGATCAATGCCATCCAGGCACTGCTGCCGATCGTCGCACGCTGGCAGGCGACGGCCGCCTCCACCCAGCGCACCGCGCTCGCCGGCGTTCCCGCCCTGGAGGAGCCGCCGCCGGCGGCGTCCCCGAGCAGCCAGCCGCCGGCGGAGCAGACGGCGGACCGGACAGCCGACCTCAAGGCGCGCGTCGTCCAGATCATCCAGTCCCGCCAGGCGCGCGACCGGCATTTCCCGCAACATCTCTTCGCCGACCCGGCGTGGGACATGCTGCTGGACCTGACGCTGGCGAAGCTTTCGAGCAAGGAGATCTCGGTCTCCTCCGTCTGCCTCGCGGCCGGCGTGCCGCAGTCGACGGCGTTGCGCCGGTTGCAGGACCTCGAGCGGTCCGGCCTGGTCCGTCGACGGCGCGACCGCGACGACCGCCGGCGGATCTTCGTCGAACTGACCGAAGACGCCATGCAGCGGATCTTCCGCTTCCTCAGCGTCATCAGCATGGCGCCGCCGCGGGAAACGCCGGCCGGCTGACCGGCCCGCGCGCAGTCCGGCAATGGAAATGGCTTCGCTCGTCGCGGGCACGCGTACGCCTGCCGGACGCCTCGCGGTCGATCTCGCGCTGGGCCTGCTCGCCGGAATCGCGGGCTACGCGATCAACCGCATGCCGCTGTCGCTCGGCGCCGGCGTCGAGTTCTACATCGGCTCCTTCCTCGCCTTCATGCTGCTGCCGCGCTCGGTGCCGGCGGCGACGCTGGGTGGGATGATCGCGGCCGGGCATCTCCTCCTCGTCTGGAGCAATCCCTACGCCTGGGTGCTGACCGCCCTGGAGATCCCGGCGGTGGCCGCCCTCGGCCGCTGGCGCGGCATCGATCCGGTCTCGGCCGATGCCATTTACTGGGCGGTGGTCGGGACGCCCTGCGGCTATGTCGCCTATCACCTCCTCTCGGACTTTCGGACGGTACCCGCGGCACTGGCGATCCTGCAGCAGGCGCTGGGCGGATTCTTCTCCGTGAGCCTCGCCTGCGTCGCCGGCCTCATCCTCCAGGCGGGTCCGCGCGGCGCGACCGACGGCGCGCCGATCCCGCTGCGTGCGACGGTCATCGCGGTCGTCTCGGTGGCCGCCATCTCGACCGGCATCCTCATCCTCGCCATCGACGCGCGGCTCTACTGGCGCACCCTCGTCGAGGATCGCGCCGAGGAGATCACCCGCATCCGCGATCTGGCACTGGCCGAGCTCACCCGCCTGCGCGAGGAGGCCGGCCTGCTCGTGGTCGCGCTCGCGGCCGCCGCGCCGGACGCCGCCCCCAAGGCGGAGCTCGCCCAGGAGGCCGGGCGCCTTCTCGCGGGCATCGATGCGCGCGACGCCGGCGGCACGCTGGCCTGGCGCTGGCGGCCGGACGACGGCCCGGCCACGATCGAACCGCGGGCGACGCTCGCGATTCCGGTCGAGCGCGGCGGCCGAAGCCTCACAGCAACCGCCGCCTTGCGCACCGGCGCGATCGACGAGCGGCTGCAGCGGCTGTCCGCCAAGGGCACCTCCGTCGTGCTGCGCGATGCCGACGGCCAGGCCTACGCCGATCCCACGGGACTGGCCCGCCGGCTGCCCCAGCTCGACTGGCATTGCCTGCATCTGCGGCCCGATGGGTCGCCCGGCCCCGACACGCCGGACCTGCGGCCGATGGTCGCCCCGATCCTGGTCTGGGCCGCCCCCCTCTTCTGCGCCGAGGCCGCCGTGCCCGCGTTCCCCGGTCTGCGCCTGATGAGCGCCATGGCCGTCGCCGACGTGACTCGCCGCCATCACCGCGCGCTGCTCGACACGATGCTGCTGGTGGCCGCGATCTGCGGCCTCGGCGTGGCGTCGGCCGCCCTCCTCGCGCGCGCCGTGGCGCGCCGCATCGAGAACATCCGCGAGGCCCTGGCCGCGGGGCCGGGCTTCCGGTTCGTGCCGCGCCCCGGCGGCGCCTCGGCGATCGCCGAGATCCGGCTGCTGGAGCAGGACATCGGCCGGCTGTCCGAGGCGCTCGATCGCGAAGCGGCTGAGGCATCGCTGATGCGCCGGCGGCTGGAGACCATCGCCGAGCACACGCCGATCATCGTCTACATCCTCGACCTCGCCGACGGCGGCGCGACGCCGTCCTTCGTCACCCATTCGGTCGAGCGCATCCTGGGATACCCGCGGGTCGAAGCGCTCACCTGGGAGTGGTGGGCGCGCAACCTCCACCCCGAGGACGCCCCCTCGATCAGGGCGGAGCTGCGGCAGGTCGCCGAGACCGGCGGCTTCTCGGCCGAGTTCCGCCTGAGGGGCAAGGACGGCGCCTATCGCTGGCTCTACGACGAGATCCGCGTGATCGACGATCCCGACGGCCGG
>JADZBA010000212.1 GCA_020852355.1 Alphaproteobacteria bacterium | reverse complement strand
GTGGCGGCGACGAGCGCGACCAGTCCCGTCACGTGCGAGGCGGGCACCGCGAGCAGCGCCCGCTCGCCCTCGCGCAGGCCGAGGCAGTGCTGATAGTGCAGGGCCGAATGGACGATGCCGAGGCCCGTCAGCATCGCGCCCTTCGGCCGGCCGGTGGTGCCGGAGGTGTAGAGAATGACGGCCGGCTCGTCCTCGTGGACGACGGCCGGCGGCGGCGCCTCGGCCGGGGCCAGCAGCACCGCGAAGGACGCGGCACCCTCGACCGCCGCGCCGACCGCGATCCGATGGCGCAGCATCGGCGTCTCGTAGGGCTTGGGCAGTGCCGCCGCGAGATCGGCATCGAAGATCAGCGCATCGGCGCCGGAATCGTTCACGGCGTGGGCGATCTCCATGCCCTTGAGGCGCGTGCCGAGCGGCACGGCGATGGCGCCCAGGCGCGCGCACGCCCACAGCATCCACAGGAAGGGCCGGCCGTTGCCCAGGAGCAGCGCCACCCGCGTGCCCCGCGCGATGCCGCGGCGCGCCAGGTTGGCGGCGACACGGCCGGCCATCCGGTCGAGATCGGCCCAGGTCGCCCGCCCGTCCTCGGCCACCACCGCCTCGCGCTGCGGCGCGCGCGCCACGGCATCGGCGAGAAGCTGGTACAGGCTGCGCGGCCGCTCGGCGAAGCAGCGCATCGGCCGGCCGAAATGCCGCTCGTCGGAGATCAGGACAGGGACGTTCCAGTCGGGGATCATGCGCCCGATCCTAGGACCGCCGGCGCTGCCGCGTCGACGAGATAGCGCTCGAGTCCCGCGAGGTATCCACGGTCCTCGCGCAGCATCGTCTTGCGGGCGGCGATGCGCGCGCGCAGCGACGCCCGCCACGCGTCGTCGCGGGCGAGCCGCACGGCGAGCCCGACATAGCCGTCCTCCGATCCGGCGATCGTCTCCTCCAGCCCGATCATGCGCAGGATCGCCGCGGAATGGCGGCCGCGCATGAGGTTGCCGGGCCACGTCACCACGGGCACGTCGCGGGCGAGCGCCTCGAGGGTCGAGTTGCAGCCCGACCAGCCGATCGAATCGAGGAAGCCGTCGGCCAGCCCCGTCACCCCGGCGAAGCGGGCGGCGGAGATGGTGCCGAGGAATCGGCAATGATGGTCGGCCGAGAGGCCGGCGGCCGCAAACGCCGCCCGCAGGCGACCCCGCACCGTCGCTTCCACCCGGTCGCCGAAGGGATAGCCGACGAAGACGAAGCGCGCCTCGGGCAGCGCCGCGGCGATGCGCGCGAATACGTGGTCGTGGCGCGGCAGGTACTTGAAGAGCGACTGGCAGCACCAGAACAGGAAATCGGCGTCCGCCACCCCGATCTCCGCCCGGGTGACCGCTTCGGGCGCGACCGGCGTCTCGATCTGCCGGAACGACAGGCCCGGCAGGCGCACCAGCCGCTCGGTGTAGTGGTGGTCGCCGTCCGGCGGCTCCATCAGCGCGCTCGACAGGAAATCGTCGATCGTCGGCATGCCCGAGGTCTGCGGATGGCCCCAGGACGTCGCCTGCACCGGCGCCAGCCGAAGGGCGGCGAGCTGCAGCGTCGTCGCGTCCATGCCGATCTCCGGCACGATCAGCACGTGCAGCCGGTCGCCGCGGATCAGCCGGCCCCATTGCGCGACCGAGCGCGGCCCCACGACGAAGCGGCGGCACAGCGCCCGCGCCCGTTCCGTCTCCGCATCGCCATCGGCGTCGATCGCGTAGCCGTGCACGGCGAAGCGCGCGCGGTCGAGATCGGCGAGCCAGCTGTGGAGCGGCACCTTCCAGACCGAGTGGTGGCGGAAATAGGCAGTCAGCACCCCCACCCGGATCGGCTCGCCGGGCGCCAGCCCGGGACGGGGCGGCGGCTCGGCCAGCTCGGGATGGCACGCCGCCATCACACGGCACGCGATGCCGCCATGGAGCGCCTGGAGGTCGCGATCGTTCTCGCCCTGGTAGGCGAGGTAGAAGGGCTGGCGCGCGCGCAGCGCATCGGCCATGACCGCGGCCGCGGCCGGGTCGGCCGGCAGCGGCATCCGGGAGAGCGCCGTGAGGTCGCGCGCGTAGGCCGCGCGGCTGCGCACCCGTTCGGCCTCGTCGCGATACACGATCGGCAACCGCGCGATGCAGCCGCTCAGCCGCGCGGGCCAATGGTCGGGGCGGCGCGCCAGCAACGCGTCGAACACCGCCTCGCTCTCCTCCTGGCGTCCGAAGGCGTGCAGCGCGTTGCCGTAGTGAATCTGGACATCCGGGTTGTCCGGCCGCAGCGCGACCGCACGGCGGAACGCCTCCAGCGCCGGTACCGGCCGCTTGGTCGCCCACAGCGCCGCACCCAGCCCGCTGAACGCCTCGCCATGGTCGGGCTTCAGGCGGATCGCCTCGCGGAAGGCGGCGATCGCCGGTTCCAACCGGCCGGCGCGGCGCAGGAGATGACCGAGGTCGTACTGTGCGTCGGGGTCGCGCGGTGCCAGCGACACCGCCTGGCGCATGCACTCGATCGCCTCGTCCCGACGATCCAGGCGGTCGAGCAGGATGGCCCGGCTGCGCAGCGTGCCGACATGGCGCGGCTCGGCCGCGAGGACCCGGCCGTAGGACGCCAGCGCATCGGCCAGTCGGCCCAGCCGCACCAGCGCATCGCCGCGCGCCCGCTCCGCCGTGGCGAAGCCGGGCCGCAAGGCCAGCGCCCGGTCGCACGCCGCCAGCGCGTCGAGCGGGCGGTCGGCGCGCATGGCCAGCGTCGCCAGGTTGAGCCACGGCTCGACCCGCGCCGGCGCCGCGGCGATCGCCTTCCTGCAGGCGTCGATGCCGGCGTCGAGCGCGCCCAGCTCGCGGCAGGCGGCGGCGAGGTTGTTCCATGCCGCCGCGAAGGACGGCGCGGCGGTGACGGCGGCGACATAGGCGTCGCGCGCCGGGCCATGGGCCCGCAGGGCCATCAGCGCGTCGCCGAGGGCGGCGTGGAGGGCCGGCGTCGGCCCGCGCGCCAGCGCCGCGCGGAAGGCGTCCGCCGCTTCCGCGGGACGGCGCAGGCGCATCAGCGCGAAGCCGCGGTCGCCGTGCCACTGCGCCGGCGCGCCCGAATCCGCGACGGCGCGGTCGAGCCAGGCGAGCGCGTCGGCGTCGGCGCCCTGCGCCGCCAGCGCCAGCCCCAGGCCGCGCATCGCGGCGCGGTCGTCCGGAGCGGCCTCCAGGATGGCGCGAAAGCGCGCCGCGATCTCGATGGCGCCGGCGGACGCGCCGGCGGGCGGAGTACCCGTCATCGGCGGCCCTCCGCGGCACGGACGAGATACCCCTCCAGGCCCGGCAGGTAGGAGCGGTCGGCCCACAACGCCGGTGCCGCGCCGGCGACACGCCGGCGCAGGGTCGCGCGGCGACCGGCGTCGCGGCCGAGCGCCGTCGCGATCGCGAGATAGTCGGCCTCCGACGTCGCCACCGTCTCGTCCAGGCCGGCGAGCCGCAGGATCGCCGCGGAATGCCTCGCCCGCATGAGCCGGCCCGGCCAGGTCACCACCGGCAGGTCGGCCGCCAGCGCCTCCAGGGTCGAGTTGCAGCCCGACCAGCCGAGCGAATCGAGGAAGATGTCGGATGCCCGGGTAACGCCGGCGAAGCGTTCAGCCGACAGGATCCCGAGATGCCGGCAATGGCGCGCCGCATCGAGACCCGCACCGGCGAAGGCGCGCGCGAGGCGCTCGCGGAACACCGTCTCCACGCCGTCGCCGCCGCCATGGCCGACGAAAAGGAAGCGCGCCCCGGGTACCGCCGCGGCGATGCGCGGAAAGACGTGGTCGTCCTCGGGCAGGTACTTGTGGAGCTGCTGGCAGCACCAGTAGAGGACGTCGTCGTCCCCCACTCCGAGCTCCCCCCGGGTCGGCACGGCGGGATCGACCGCGACGGGGATCGGGCGGCAGGACAGGCCCGGCAGGCGCACCAGACGCTCGGTGTAATGGGCGTCGCCATCGGGCGGCTCCATGAGGTCGCTCGACAGGAAATCGTCGACGGTCGGCATCCCCGAGGTCTGCGGATGGCCCCACGAGGTGGCCTGCACCGGTGCCAGGCGCAGCGCCGCCAGCTCGACCACCGCCGGATCCATGCCGATCTCCGGGATCAGCAGCACGTGCAGTCGGTCGGCACGGATCGTCCGCGCCCACTCGGCGGTCGGGCGCGCGCCCTCGACGAAGCGTGCGCAGAGCGAGCGGGCGCGGGCCGTCTCGGCGTCCGCGGGTGTGCCGGTGAAGTAGCCGTGCACGGCGAAGCGGCCGCGGTCGAGGTCCTCCAGCCACCCGCGCAGGCGCATCTTCCAGTTCGAATGGTGGCGGAAGAAGCCGGAGAGGATGCCGATGCGGATGCGCTCGCCCGGGGCCAGTCCCGGCCGCGGCGGCGGCGCCGCGAGGTCGGGGAAGCGGGCGGCCATCACGCGACACAGGAAACCGCCGTAGAGCGCCTGCAGGTCGCGGTCGTTCTCGCCCTGGGCGGCGAGATGGAAGGGCTTGCGGGCGCCCATGATCCGGCCCAGCGCGTCGGCGTCGCCGGGCAGCGGCAGCCGGACGAGCGCGGCGAGGTCGCCGGCGTAGGCCGCCCGGGCCCGGACCCGCTCGGCCGCGTCGCGGTAGATCGGCCGCAATCGCGCGACGCAGGCATTGAGGCGGGTCGGCAGGTGGTCGGGCGCCAGCGCCAGCGTCGCCGCGAAGGCGGCCTCGGCGCCGTCGTGATCGCCGACATAGTGCAGTGCGTTCGCGAGGCTGTCGCGCACGGCGATCCGGTCGGGCAGTGCCGCCACCGCACGGCGCAGCGCGTCGATCGCCGCCCGCGGCCGGCGTGCCGTCCACAGGGCGGCACCGAGCCGCGCCAGGGCCTCGCCGTCGGCCGGGTCGCGATGCACCGTCGCCTCGAGCGCGGCCAACCCTTCCGCATGCGGCGCCCGCGGGGCCGCCGAGCGGTGCGCCGCCTGCCGCAGATAGTGGGCGAGGCCGTCCGCCGGCGCGCGGTCCGCCCGCAGGACGGGCGCGGCCGCGGCGATGCGGCCCGAGAGCCGGCGCCGCGCCTGCGGATCGCGGCCGAGCGCCACGGCGCGCCGGACATAGTCGTCGGCGTCTGCGGCGACCGCGTCGGCGAGGCCGATGCGCGCGAGGATCGCCGCGGAATGCCGCGCGCGCATCATCGCCCCCGGCAGCGTCACCACGGGCACGGCGCAGTCCAATGCCTCCAGCGTCGAGTTGCAGCCCGACCAGCCGATCGAATCGAGGAACACGTCGGCCAGCCGCGTGACCCCGGCGAACCGCGCCGGCGGCAGCGGCGGCAGGAAGCGGCAATGGCGATCGGGCGGCAGGCCGACCGCCGCGAACGCGGCGGCGAGGCGGGCGCGGAACACATCCGTCACACGCGCGCCGCCGACATGCTCGATGAAGAGGAAGCGAGCCGCGGGCAGCGCGGCGGCGATGCGCGCGAACACGCCGTCATGCTCCGGCAGGTACTTCTGGAGCTGTTGGCAGCACCAGTAGACGACGTCGTCCGCCGCGAGCCCCAGCTCGTCCCTCGTCACGGTCGCCGGCTCGACGGCCACCGCGATCGGGCGGCACGACAGGCCCGGCAGGCGCACCAGCCGTTCGGTGTAGTGCGCCGCACCCCCGGCGGGCTCCATCAGGTCGCTCGACAGGAAGTCGTCGATCGTCGGCATGCCCGACGTCTGCGGGTGGCCCCATGACGTCGCCTGCACCGGCGCGAGACGCAGCGCCGCCAGGCGGACGGTGACGGGGTCCATGCCGATCTCCGGAATCAGCAGCACGTGCAGCCGGTCGTCGCGGATCGCCCGCGCCCAGGCCGTGATCGGCCGCGGCCCCTCGACGAAGCGCTCGCACAATGCCCGCGCCCGGGCGGTCTCGGCATCGGCGCGGCTGCCGGTGAAGTAGCCATGGACGGCGAAGCGGTCGCGATCGAGATCCTCCAGCCAGCCGCGCAGGCGCATCTTCCAGTTGGAGTGATGGCGGAAGAAGCCCGAGAGGATGCCGACGCGGATGCGTTCGCCCGGCGCTGCGCCCGGCGATGGCGGTCGCGCCGCGAACTCGGGATGGCGCGCGGCCATGACGCGACACGCCAGGCCGCCATAGAGCGCCTGCAGGTCGCGGTCGTCACAGCCCTGGTAGGCGAGGTAGAAGGGCTGCATCGACCCCAGGGCGTCGGCCGCCTCGGCGAGCGCCGCCGCCGAGGTCGGCAGTGGTGCAGCGGCGAGCGACGCGAGGTCGCGCGCGTAGGCGGCGCGGGCCGCGGCGCGTTCGGCGGTATCGCGGTAGACGATGCGCAGGCGCGCCACCGCCGCGTGCAGGCGCGTCGGGAAATGGCCGGGCGCAATGGCCAGCGTGGCGGCGAAGGCCGCCTCGGCACCCGTATCGTCGCCCACGGCATGCAGGGCCATGGCCAGCCCGTTGCGCGTCTCGACATCCGCGGGACGCGCGGCGACGGCGCGACGCAAGGCATCGATCGCCGCCGCGGGCCGGCGCGCGGCCCACAGCGTCGCCCCCAGCTCCGCCAGCGCCTCGCCGTCGCCGGGCGCCCGGCGCACCGCCGCCTCCAGCACCGCGATCGCGTCGGCGAGGCGCCCGCCGCGACGCAACGACCGGCCGGCCTCGACTGCCGCCGCCTCCCTCATGCGGTCCCCGCCGCCGCGCGCAGGTACCGGGCGAGCCCGGCGCCCGGCGCCGGATCGTCGCGCAGGATCGCCTTGGCGGCGGCGATGCGCGCGGCCACCGCGCGCCGCCGGTCCGCGTCCCGCCCCAGGCTCGCCGCCAGCGCGACGTAGTCGTCGACGCCCGTGGCGATCGTCTCGCCCACGCCGATGCGCTCCAGGATCGCCGCGGAATGGCGGGCCCGCATCAGCGCCCCGGGCAGCGTGACGACCGGAACGTCGAAGTCGAGCGCCTCCAGGGTCGAGTTGCAGCCGGACCAGCCGATCGAATCGAGGAAGACGTCCGCCAGCCGCGTGATGCCGGCGAAGCGCTGCGGCGACAGCGTGCCGAGGAACCGGCAGTGCCGCTCCATCGCCAGCCCCGCGGCGCCGAAGGAAGCGGCGAGCCGCGCGCGGAAGGTCTCCGTCACGCGCGTGCCGACCGGATAGCCGAGAAAGAGGAAGCGCGCCCGAGGCACCGCAGCGGCGATGCGGGCGAACACGTCGTCGTACTGCGGCAGGTACTTGTAGAGCGACTGGCAGCACCAATAGACGACGGCATCGTCCTCGACCGCGAGCTCGCCGCGTGTCACCGCATCGGGAACGACGGTGCCGGGCAGATGGCGGAACGACAGGCCGGGGAGACGCACCAGCCGCTCGGTGTAGTGATCGTCGCCGTCGCCCGGCTCCATCAGCTCGCTCGACAGGAAGTCGTCGATGGTCGGCATGCCCGAGGTCTGCGGATGGCCCCAGGATGTCGCCTGCACCGGCGCCAGGCGCAGCGCGGCGAGGCGGACCGTCACGGGGTCCATGCCGATTTCCGGGATCAGCAGGACGTGCAGCCGGTCGCCGCGAATCGCGTGCGCCCACGCCGCGACCGGCCGCTGGCCCTCGACGAAGCGCGCGCACAGCTCACGCGCGCGCCGCGTCTCGGCCGTGTCCACCGCCTGGGTGTAGTAGGCGTGGACGGCGAACTCGCGTCGGTCGAGATCCTCCAGCCACGAGCGGATCGGCACCTTCCAGTTGGAGTGCAGGCGGAAGAAGCCGGAGAGCACGCCGACGCGAATGCGCTCGCCCGGCGCCGGCGCATGGCGCGGCGGCGGCGTCGCGAGGTCGGGATGGCGCGCCGCCATGATGCGGCAGGCGAACCGGCCGTAGGCGGCCTGCAATGCGCGGTCGTTCTCGCCCTGGTAGGCGAGATAGAAGGGCTGGTTGGCGCCCAGCGCCTCGGCGGCCTCCGAGAGGTCGACGGGCAGCGTCGGCGTCGGCAGCTCGGCCAGCGCCGCCAGGTCGCGCGCGTAGGCGGCACGGCTCGCCGCCCGCTCGGCGGCGTCGCGATAGACGATGCGCAGGCGCGCCACCGCGGCGTGCAGGCGCGTCGGCAGATAGTCGGGGCGCCTCGCCAGGGCGGCCGCGAAGGTCGCCTCCGCCTCCTCGTGCCGCCCCAGCGTCTGGAGCAGGTTGCCGAGATTGTCGTGGGCGCGCACGAAGTCCGGCCGGATGGCGATCGCGCCGCGGTAGGCGGCGATGGCGTCCTCGACCGCGCCGTCGGCCTCCAGCGCGTTGCCGAGGTTGCCGAGCGCCTCGGCGTAGTCCGCCCGCAATGCCAGGGCGGCGCGATAGCTCGCGATCGCCGCGGCGATACGGCCCAGGCTGCGCAGCGCGTTGCCGAGATTGTTGTGGGGAGCGGGATCGGCGGGCGCCAGAGCGATGGCGCGCCCGAAGCTCGCCACCGCCTCCTCGAGCCGGCCGATCGCCTGCAGGCAGATGCCGCGGTTGTTGTGCGCGTTGGCATGGCCGGGATCGGCCGCGAGCGCCCGGTCGAACGCCGCCAGCGCCTCTTCGTCGCGCCCGAGCTGATGCAGCGCGTTGCCGCGACCGTTCTCGGCCGGCGCGAATGCCGGCCGCACCGCCAGCGCGCGATCGAACGCGACCAGCGCGTCCTCCAGGCGCTGCCTCCGGGTCAGCGCGTTGCCGAGATTGACCCAGGTCTCGGCGACCCCGGCGTTGCACGCCGCGGCCGCCC
The DNA here is from genome assembly GCA_020852355.1 of Alphaproteobacteria bacterium. Taxonomy (GTDB): domain Bacteria; phylum Pseudomonadota; class Alphaproteobacteria; order ATCC43930; family Allostellaceae; genus Allostella. The sequence continues at coordinate 23,274 of JADZBA010000212.1, read as the reverse complement.
GGTATGCCTCGATCGCGGCCTCGGTGTCGCCCAGCCCGTCGAGCGCGTTGCCGAGATTGTTCCAGGCGACGACCATGTCGGGCGCGGCCGCCACCACGGCGCGATAGGCGTCGCGCGCACCCTCGAGTTCGCCGAGGGCGAGCAGGGCATCGCCGAGCTGCAAACGGAAGGCGGGGTTGCGCCCGTCGCGGGCGATGGCGGCGCGGAACGCCTCGACGGCATCGGCGTCGCGTCCGAGCTGGCGCAGCAGGGAGCCGTGATTGGCGTGCCAGCTCGCCGGTACGCCGCCGTCCCCGATCGCCCGCTCGAGCCAGGGGAGACCATCGGCGGGCGCGCCCTGGGCGGCCAGCGCCAGGCCGAGGCCGTTCATGGCATCGCGGCTGCGCGGCGCCTGCTCCAGGACCTGGCGGAACAGCGCTGCCGCCTCGGCCGCGCGGCCGGCGCGAAGCAGCCCGAGGGCGACCGAGATCGCGTCGGGCGGCCGCGGCTGAGGAGGGTGCGGCGGGCGCGTCATCGCCTCTTCCCTTACCACGCTCGCCCGCCGCCCGCCCGTCCGCAGCGACCCGTCAGGACCGGGCCTGCCGCCCATGGGTCTCATGCATCAGCAGGGTCAGCGCCAGGCCGGCCACGCCGACCGCCGGCAGCACCGCGAGGGCGGCGTCGTAGGTCGCATGCGTGTAGACCCGCGCCCCGCCCGACAGCCCGCCGTCCCAGCCGAGATCGAGAAGCCAGCCGATCAGCGGCTGGAAGATGGCGCCGCTGCCGGTCACCGCGGTGTTGATCAGCCCGTAGACGGCGCTGCTGACCGCGGGCGGATTGAGCTCTCGCGCCGCCGCATAGGTCACCACCAGCGAGGATGCCGCCAGGCCATTGACGAAGGCCAGGACGGCGACGGTACCGATGCCGATGCCGGGCCAGTAGAGCAACGCCGCGATGGATCCGGTGGCGGCGACGCCGCCGGCCAGCACGAAGGCCCGCCGCCGGCGCCAGCGATCGGAGAGCAGACCGTGCATCGGCGCCCCGATCGCCCAGCCGACGAAGTTGAGCGACATCACCGCCGCGGCGGCCGGCCGGTCGAGCGCGAAGCGCATGCCGAGATAGGGCACGCCCCACAGGCCGGCGAAGGCCAGCATCGGCGCCGACAGCGACAGGCCGACGGCGGCGATGATCCAGCTCTGCGGGTTGCGGGCGACCCGCCGCAGGCCGGCCGCGAGCTGCCCCGCGGCGAAGACGCCGGGCTGATCGCGCGGCACGACCAGCCACAGCAGCAGCGCCAGGACGAGGCCCAGCGCCGCCAGGCCGAGGACGGCACCGCGCCAGCCGAAGGCATCGACCGCGAGGCCGAGCGGCGCCTGCCCGAACATGCCGCCAACCATGCCGACCGCCTGGAGGATGCCGGTCAGCAGCACGAAGCGTCCCGGTGGGAGATGCCGGGTCGCCAGCGACAGCGTCGCGACCCAGCCGAAGGCCGAGCCGGCGCCGACCATGGTGCGTCCGGTGTAGGCCGCCGCCAGCGTGCCGCCGAGCGCGAACAGCGTCGCGCCGGCGGTCGCCAGCAATGCCGCCCCGATGAGCAGCCGGCGGACTCCGAAGCGCGCCATCAGCACGCCGACCGGCAACTGCAGTCCGGCATAGGCGTAGAAATAGAAGGCCGAGAGATGGCCGAGCAGCGCGCCGCCGACCGCGAACTCCGCCATCAGCGGCTCGACCATGACGCCCGGCGCGACCCGGTGGAGGAACGCGTAGAAGAAGAACGCCGTGCCGAGCGCGTAGGCGGCGATGCCGCGCCAATGCGGCAGCGGCGGCGGGGATGCCGTCATGGACGATCGTTCAGCTCTCGACGCTGGTGATGGTCATGCCGCCGCAGACATAGAGGACCTGGCCGGTGACGAAGCCGCTGTCGGCGGCGAGGAAGAAGGCGACCGCCGACGCGATGTCCTCCGGGCGGCCCATGCGACGCACCGGGATCGCCTCCCGGATGGCCGCCGTCCGCGGGCTGTCGTCGGGATTGACGCGGCGAAACAGCTCGGTCGCGATCGGGCCGGGGCCCACGGCGTTCGCGGTGATGCCGTGCTGCCCCAGCTCGAGCGCCCATGTCTTGACCAGGCCGTGCAGCGCGGCCTTGCTTGCCGCGTAGCTGGTACGCAGCTCCTTGCCGAGCGCGGCGCGGCTGGAGATGTTGACGATGCGCCCGAAGCCCGCCTCCCGCATGGCGGGCAGGACAGCCTGGGCGCACTGGATGGCGGTGCGGACGTTGAGGTCGATGACGCGCTCGAGGTCGTCCGGCGTGGCCTCCTCGACCGGCGCCGGCGCCACCATGCCGACATTGTTCACGAGGCGGGTGACGGCGAGGCGGCCCGTGACCGCGGCGAGCGCCGCGGCGGTGGCCGCCCGATCGGAAAGGTCGACCGCGACATGGGTGCCCAGCGCCGCGGCGGGCGGCTCCCGGTCGAGGTTGACCACGTGGTAGCCGTCGCGCGTCAGGCGCTCGGCGATCGCCCGGCCGATGCCCTGCGAGGCACCGGTGACGAGAACGTTCTCCATCATCGGGCGACGCTAGCCGCGGCACCGCCCGTCGGCAATTGCGGCAATGCCGGTTCCGTTTCGCGGAATGCATGCCGGCGACCCTCGGCGACCGTGGCAGCGCTGCGACGGATCGTCGCAAATGCGCCGCGCCGCCGCCCGGGACACGGCGCCGTATAGACTAAGCAGTGGAATTGCACCCGTACGGTCGGGTATTTGTTCGCCTGCGTCTGCAGGACGGCGCCGGTCGAGTCGAGGGGGCAGGCCGGCCCGACGATGGTCAATTGATCAATACGACCCTCTTGCGGCACGCAACAACGTCATGAAAAGGTATGCCAATGGCTCGGTCCCCTCTCTCCAAGAATGCGCGCATACAGGCCATGCTCGCTACCGGTATGACCGACGTGGAGATCGCCACCAAACTCCAGGTTGGGCTGCCGACGGTGCGCAAGGCGCTCGCGCCGCCTCCGGTGGCGCGTCCCCGCGCCGCCCGGACCCCGACCGAACGACCCCGCCGGCGCGTCGCGATCATCGACGGCCCGTCGCCCGTGGACGTCCATGTCGGCCGCCAGGTACGGCTCTATCGCACCGTCGCCGGGTTGAGCCAGACGCAGCTCGCCGAGGCGATCGGCCTGACGTTCCAGCAGGTCCAGAAGTACGAACGCGGCGGCAACCGCATCTCGGCCAGCAAGCTGGTGCAGATCGCGCGTGTCCTCGGCACGCCGGTGACCGCCTTCTTCGAGGGCCTGGAGCCCGAAGCGGCCTCGCCCCATGATCCCGGCATCATGCTGCGCCGCGAAGCGATCGAGCTGTCCCGCGCCTACGAGCGCATCGGCAGCCCGGACCTGCGCCAGTCGCTGATGGAACTGTTCCATCGCCTCGGCGACAAGCTGACGGCGACGGCGCCCAGAGCGAGGAAGGGAGCGCGTTGATACGATTCCTCGTCGATCGCCGCGGTGTCGTATCGCCGGTCGAACGAGGCATCCGCAACTACATCCATCATCGCCTGCCGCAGGACGCGGACATCGTCACCTATGCCGTGCGCGACCTCGGCGTCATCGAGGTCGCACTGGCGCCCTACGGCGCACGGGTCCGGCTGCGGCCCCGGCTGGTGTCGCAACGCGCGCTGTCGACGGCGCTCTTCATGCTCGCGGACGAAGCGCCGCGCCGCTTCGTCCTGGCGCACTACGAGCGAAGCTGGCGCGAGGAGCTGGTGCCGACCTTCCCCACCCTCGTGGAGCGGATCCAGGAGCTGGTGAGCGGAGTGCGCAGCCGCCACCCCGGCAAGGTCTTCCATGCCGAGGAGCGGCCGATCGACCCGACGGCCAGCATCATCGCCCGGCCGTTCGCCGAGCTGATCGAGGAATGGCGGGCGCGGCGCGGCATCCTGCCCGAGGACGCCACGCGCCCCTTCCGCCGGGTCGGCTGCCTCGGCCGCACGACGCTGGTCGCGGCCCCGTCGGGCAGCCGCCTCACCATCGCCTTCCGCGGGCGCGGCCTCACCCACTACGGCCGCGCCGGCTGGACGCAGTATATCGGTCGGCCGGTCGACGAGCAGCCGGACGCCGATTATTCCAGCGCCGCCAGCGCGGCCTATGGCCGCGTCGTCGGCGAGGCGGCGCCGCTGCTGGAGAGCTGCGAGGGCACCATCGCCGCGCCGAGCGGTCTCGGCCGGCGCAGCATCTACGACAGGCTGCTGCTGCCTTGGCGCGCCGCCGGGGGCGAGCCGATGGTATCGGGCGTCAGCCTGCTGCGCGGCCGCACGGAGTGGAGAAAGTCGACGAAGCCCGTCGAATCGGCCAGCAGCTCGCTGCTCGACATCCATACCCAGGAGATGTCGAAGCTGGTGCCGTAGCGCGTGCGGAACCGCAACCCGCGATGGCGGTGCGGATAGCCGTACACCTCCTCGAGGCCCGCATCGAGCAGCCGGTCGACGACATGGCTGAACATGAAGTCCGGGGTCCAGCGCAGATGCGCGAGGCTCCGCCCGACCCGCGGCATGATCCGCGCAAGGCCGCGGCCGCGATGGTCGGGGCGGATCCACAGGCCCCCGACATAGGCGACGCGACCGCCGACGCGCGCCGGCATCGGGGTCGCGAGCGTCAGGTCCTCGCCGGGCCGCCCGTGGCGGGCCGGCGCGTCGTAGAAGATGCGCAAGGCCCGGCCCTCGCGCTCCAGCTCGGTATCCGGCCAGTCGAAGACGCGGGCCGCGTGGGTCAGGACCGTACGGCCGTCGGCGTCCAGCCCCTCGATCCAGAAGGCGCGGTCGGAGGGCAGCGCGCAATAGTCGACGTCGAGCTGGGAGGGCAGCGGCCGGTCCTTCGCCAGCAAGGCGTCACGACGGTGCAGATCGCGCAGGGACGCCATGTCGGAATGCATCACCAGATGCACCCCGCGGTCGGCCACGACCTGGCCGGCCATCAGCAGCAGCTCGGGCAGCAGCACGGTCGCCGGTATCATCGATCTCGTCCTCGCAACTATTCAGGGCAAAGATCGTATCATCCTAGAATCTCTCGCCCGTCGCGTCCGGGAGATCGCGGCTGGATCGAGAAAGACGAACCATTGAGCCGGTAACATCTATTTTCGCCATACCAGCGGACCGCCGAGAATTCCCGTGGTCATCCGTGCCGGCCGCGCCCGCGTCGGCTCGCGCAACGAGGAGTCGAGGCGGAGCATGGGTTGCGACACGCGCATCGAACCGCAGGCGGCCGCCCCCTCGGCCACTGACGACGTTGCGCTGCGCGAGACCTTCATCGGCGCCATGCGGCGGACGGTGAGCGGCGTCTGCGTCGTCACGACCGACGGCGTCGCCGGCCGCTTCGCCCTGACCGTCAGCGCGGTGACACCGGTGTCGGCCGATCCGCCGATCCTGCTCGTCTGCATCAACCGGCGCAGCCCGGCCTACGGCGCCATCCGCGCCAACGGTCGCTTCTGCGCCAACGTGCTGGCGAGCGACCAGTCGCCGATCGCCGAGACCTTCGCCGGGCGGCCGCGCGACGGGCTGCCCTTCGACTTCGCCTGCGCCGAGTGGCGGCCGGGCGCGCTCGACCTGCCCGCCCTGGTCGGCGCGTCCGCCCGCTTCGCCTGCGAGGTGGCCGAGGAGGCCGACGGCGCCACCCATGCCGTGCTGTTCGGCCGCGTGTGCAGCGCCGAGGCCGGCGACGCCGAGCCGCTCGCCTATGCGCACCGCGCCTATGCGCGGACGGTGCCGATCGCGCCCGTGAACCCCCAGGAGACCCGATGATCCGCACCGGTGAGCAGTATCGCCAGTCCCTCCGCGACGGCCGCGAGATCTACATCGACGGCGAGCGCGTCGCGGACGTCACGCGGCATGCGGCGTTCAAGCCGTTGGTCGACGTCCGCGCGCGGATCTACGACATGGCGCACGAGGCCGCGACGCGCGACGTCATGACCTACGAGGAGGGCGGCGAGCGCTTCGCGATCGGCGGCCGCCTGCCGCTGGCCCAGGAGGACTGGTGGGACAAGCGCCGTGCCATCGACGCGGTGCTGGACGATGTCGGCGGCGTCGTCACCCGCGTCGGCGACGAGACCGTCGGCGAGATGTGGTCGCTCTACGACGGCCAGGACGTGCTGAACGAGGTCGATCCGCAGTTCTCGGCCAACATCCGCAACCATGTCCACAAGGTGGTGCGCGCCGACCCCTTCCATGTCTCGGCCAACACCGACCCCAAGGGCGACCGCTCGAAGCGGCCGCAGGACCAGGACCCGGACATGCTCCTTCACGTCGTGAAGGAGACCGACCGCGGGATCATCGTCCGCGGCGCCAAGTACGAGACGGCCGCCGCCTACGCCAACCAGGCATTCACCAAGCCGACGATCGCCAACTGGGGCGACGACAAGCTGTCGGACTATGCCGTCGGCTTCATCTGCGAGCTGGGCTCGCCCGGCCTCAAGATGATCTGCCGCTCCGGCTTCACCGGACGCGGCTCGGTCGAGGACTACCCGCTCGCCAACCGCTTCGACGAGGTCGACTGCCTCGTCGTCTTCGACGACGTCCTGATCCCCTGGGAGAACGTGCTGTTCTACCGGCACACCCGGGCCGCCACCTTCATCCGCGCGACGCTGCATCGCTACAGCGCCATGGCCTTCGTCTACCGGCTCGTGAAGTACGCCGACATGATGATCGGCACCGCCCTCTTCAACGTACGCCAGACCGGCCTCGACAAGCAGCAGGCGGTGCAGGAGAAGCTGGCGACGCTGGCCTGCTACCGCGAGGGCATCAACGCCCACCTGACCTCGGCCATCGTCATGGGCCAGGAGAGCCCGAGCGGCCTGCTGATGCCCAACCAGTCGCTGCTGATGTCGGGCCGCGTGCTGGCCTGCTCGCAGCTCCCGGCGATGATGCACCTCGCGCGCGAGCTGTGCGGCGGCCAGATCTGCGTGACGCCGGACGCCGCCTCGTTCCGGCACCCGGTCGCCGGCAAGTGGCTGGAGAAGTTCTACTCGGTCAATGAGGACTGGATCGCCGAGGATCGCCGCAAGCTGCTCGCCTACGGCCGCGACCTGCTGAACTCCGATTATGCCGGCCACCGCCTGACTTTCCACCTCTTCGCCCAGTCGCCGCCCTTCGCGCACCTCGCCGCGGTGTACCGCAACTTCGACTGGGACGGTCCGCTCGACTTCGTGCGCAAGTCGGCCGGCCTTTCCGATCGGGTGATGGGCACGGGCAAGGCACCCCCGTCCGCCAAGAAGATCGCATCCGCGGCGGAATGAGGGGATCGACCATGGCCCATACCCGCATCCGCAAGTTCAACACCCGCGACACCTACCCCGAGCAGAAGCTCGACAACGACCTCTGCCAGGCGGTCGTCGCCGGCAACACGGTCTACCTGCGCGGCCAGGTGCCCCAGGACCTCGACACGCGCGAGAACGTCGGCGTCGGCGACCCGACCGCCCAGACCGAGAAGGTCATGGCGAACATCGCGCTCCTGCTGAAGGAGTGCGGCGCCGAGCTCGATCACATCTGCAAATGCACGGTCTACGTCACCGACATCCGCCATCGCGAAGCGGTCTACCGCGTCGCCGGGCGCTGGCTGAAGGGCGTCTACCCGGTCTTCACCGGGCTCGTCGTCGTCGCCCTGGCGCGGCCGGAGTGGCTGGTCGAGATCGACGTGACCGCGGTGATTCCGGAGAGCGGGAAGGCGGCGCGCGCCCGGGGCAAGAGCGCTCCGGCCGGATCGCGGCGACGGCCGCCGCGGTAAGCGGGCAAGCGATACGTCCACTGGTTGCATAGCGCCGGGGCCAAGTTCGTCCCGCGTCAATCCACGCTCATGAAGCGTCGCCAGCGGCGCCCGAGCCATTGAGCCGACCATACGCGTTACTTATGGTTGTCGGCTCGAGGCGTCGGCAGGCTGCTGCTTCCGGCAGTTCTCCCGGCGAGGCCTCGCGCGGGAGGCACCACGATGCGACATCGCCCGACGGCACTCGCAGCGGTCTTCCTCATGGCGGCACTCGGCGAGCCGGCGGCGCTGGCCGCCGACGACGGCGTGCGGCAGGCCTGCACGGCGGCGGCTCTCGGCGGCCTGCGCAATCTCGCGACCGACCGCGCCGACCGCTTCCTCGGCAAGGTCGGCGAGGACGTCGCGCGGTGCCGCGGCGGCGACCGCGCCGTCGCCGGGCGGAAGACGCCCTGGGTGGACTGGGCGAATTACTGGGCGACGGGCGACGCGACGTCGCGGTCCGACCGCGGCGACAGCGGCTCGCACGTCTTCGACCGCAACGTCCGCGCGCTCGACGGGACGCTGCTCGACCTCGAGTACCAGCGGATGGAGCTGATCCGCTTCAACCTCTTCTACAACGGCCTCGTCCAGCGCTACCTGGAGGGCGAGAGCGCCGGCGGCCGGCACGCCGCGGGCCCTACCCTGCGGGTGTGGCCGGAGATGCGCCTGCCGCCGGGCCATCCCGCACTCACGGCGATCGCGCAGCGCCCCGATGGCGGACAGCGCTGCACCGGGGCGCTGATCCGCCACCGCACGACGACGGGCATCTGCAACGACATCGACAACCCCGCGATGGGATCGACCGGACAGCTCTTCGCCCGCAACGTCGAGTTCGAATCGACCTTCCCCGACCTGGAGCCGAACGCGTTGGCGCGCAACCGCCATGGCGGCCGGCTGGCGTTGCTGCGCCCCGATCCGCAGGCGATCAGCCGCAAGCTCTTCACCCGCGATCAGGCCGGCGCCGTCGCCTGCAACCAGGGTCACGGCGCCGAGGGCGAGGCGCGGGCGCTATGCCCCTATGCGAAGGCGCCGTTCTTCAACGTGCTGGCCGCGTACTGGATCCAGTTCATGACGCACGACTGGTTCTCGCACCTGGAGGAGGGGCGCAACGACGCGTCGCGCGCGGTCCCGGGCCTCGGCATGGACGCGGCCCTCGTCGCCGACGACGGGCCGCCGCCGACTTTCATCCATGGCGGGGTCGAGCGCCTGGCGCGGACCCACCGCACGACGCGCAACACCGTCACCGCCTGGTGGGACGCCTCCCAGATCTACGGCTTCGACGAGCGCTCGCTGCGCCGGGTGCGCCGCGACCCGTCGGACGCGGCCAAGCTGGCGATGGAGCCGGCCGACGCGCGGCGCGGCGACGGCGAGCGGCAGGGCTACCTGCCGGCCTTCCGCGCGCCCTGCCCCGACGGCGCGGCGACCGACGCCTGCGATCCCATCGCCGGCGAATGGGCCGGCCAGGAGGCCGTCGCCTTCCCCGACAACTGGTCGATCGGCCTCAGCTTCTTCCACAACCTGTTCGCCCGCGAGCACAACCTCGTCGTCGATGCCTTCCGCCGCAACGCGCGCGAGCAGCCGCAGGCGGATTCCGGCCTGCGCGACCCGGTGCGGCCCACGGCGGCGATCTCCTACGGCGCCTTGTCCGACGCCGAGTTGTTCGAGGTGGCCCGGCTCGTCGTCGCGGCGGAGATCGCCAAAATCCACACGATCGAGTGGACGCCGCAGCTCCTCTACGACGAGCCGCTGAACCTGGCGATGAACTCCAACTGGTCGGGCCTCTTCGCCCGCCAGCCGCTGATCGCCGGCGTGATGGAGCGCGTCCTCATACCGGCCCTCAGGCGCTCGGGCGACCCGGCCTACGCCAACGTCCTCTACTCGGCGCTGGCCGCCGGGCCGGGCATCTTCGGCACGGGCAACACGCGCTACCGCAGCGCGCTGCATCGCCGGCTGGGCAAGGACGACTGGAGTCTCGCCGATCCCGCGCACGTCAACGGAGGCACCAACCATTTCGGCTCGCCCTTCAACTTCCCCGAGGAGTTCCCGACGGTCTACCGGCTGCATCCCCTGATGCCGGACCTGCTGGAGTTCCGCGACTGGAGCCAGCCGAACCGCATCCGCCGAACCGTCCCCGTCGTCGCCACCTTCCGCGGTCGGGCGACCCAGGCGATGCGCGACGGCGGGTTGCCGAGCTGGGGGGTGACGATGGGCCGGCAGCGGCTCGGACTGCTGCAGCTCCGCAATCACCCGCAGTTCCTGCAGCACCTCGACCTGCGGCCGCGGCTCGACACGACGATCGACGTCGCCGCCCTGGATATCGTCCGCGACCGCGAGCGAGGCATCCCGCGGTTCAACGAGTTCCGCCGCCAGATCGGGCTGCGGCAGCTCACCGGCTTCGACGACTTCATCGATCGCCGCCTGCCGGCGGATTCGCCGGAAGCGGTACGCCAGAGCGAGCTGGTGCAGGCGCTGCGCGAGGTCTACGGGCAGCACCGCTGCGATGCGTCGAAGGTCATCACCGGTGCGCAGCGCGACGCGACCGGCCGGCCGATCGACGATTGCCTCGGCCATCCCGACGGCAGCATGGTCGACAACATCGAGGATGTCGACGTGGTGGTCGGCATGCTGGCGGAGACGACGCGCCCGCACGGGTTCGCCATCTCGGAGACGCAGTTCCAGATCTTCATCCTGAACGCGTCGCGCCGGCTGTTCAGCGACCGCTTCTTCACGTCGAGCTTCCGGCCGGAGTTCTACGGCAACCTCGGCGTCGCCTGGGTCGACGACAACGGGCCGACCGGCAAGCAGTGGGAGCACGGCCTGCCCAACGGCCATCGCCAGGAGGTCTCGCCGCTCAAGCGCATCCTGCTGCGCACCATGCCGGAGCTGGCCGCAGAGCTGGACAGCGTGGTGAACGCGTTCGACCCATGGGCGCGCGACCGCGGCGCCTACTACAGCCTCGCCTGGAAGCCGCGGCCCGATGCGGTGGAGGACGAGGCGTTCGCCGATCGCTGAGCGGTCAAAGATTGCCCGGCACGCCGAATGAGGGGGCGTCACCGGGATTGAGCGCGCGGGTGACGTAGGCGTCGGCCTGGGGCCGCCACACCGCCCACAGGCGTTCCAGCTCGGCGATCGGTGCGTCGTGCCAGTCGACGCGCAGGTCGACGACCGGCCACGGCACGTCGGCCACGACGAGCATTCCGATGGAGCGGATCGGCCCCGCCTCTCCGCCCGCCGCCAGACCGGCCTTCATCGCGGCCAGCACGCGGCCGCCGAAATCGCCTTGCGCGGCGAGGAAGCCGGCGACGATCGCCTGCGGGACGCCGGGGTTCGCCAGGAGGTTGCCGGCCGAGACCACGCCCTTGCCCTGCGCCGTCGCGTGGACGCCGAGACAGCCCGTCCCCGACCACGCCGCCGTACGACCCTGGCGGTCGAGCAGGGCGAGCTGGCGATGCTCGATGTGCGGTCCGGTCGCGCGCAGGATCGCCAGCGCCTCCGCCGGAGCGGCGCCCAGCGCCATCAGGTCGAGGCCGCGCGGGCCGAGCCGCGGGTCGGTCACGTTCTGCGAGGCGACGGCGCCGATCCCGGCGCGCAGGTGGGCGCAGCGCGCGGCCACCGCCGGCGAGGACGAGGCGACGGCGAGGCCGATGCGCCCGGTGTCGGGGCAGAGCGCGGCGATCGAGAAGGTCATGGCGGTGCCTCCGGTGACGCGGGCGAACGACGCGATTGAGCCGCAATGGCTTGACAGCAGGAAACGATAAGCTTTGAATTTCCTACCTCGGATTTCTTGAACCAACGGCGGCGAACCGCAAGGGCGAATGCGCTTCACCCTGAGGCAGATCGAATATTTCGTCGCGGCGGCGGAAACGGGCAGCATCACGCTGGCGTCCGACCGCGTGCACATCTCGCAGCCCTCGATCTCGGCCGCGGTCTCGCACCTGGAGACCGAGTTCGGCATCCAGCTCTTCATCCGCCACCACGCCCAGGGCCTGTCGCTGACGCCCCAGGGCATGCGCTTCCTGCGCGAGGCGAAGACGCTGCTGCTGCAGGCGCAGGAGCTGCAGGGCGTGGCGGGCGAGCTGTCGAGCAAGGTGACGGGACCCGTGCAGATCGGCTGCCTCGTCACCCTCTACCCGCTGCTGGTGCCGGAGATCGTCCATGCCTTCCGCGCGCGTCACGACCGCGCGCAGATCCATGCGGTCGCCGGCGACCAGGCGATGCTGTTCGACCGGCTGCGCCGCGGCGAGATCTCGGCCGCGCTCTCGTACGACATGAACCTGCCGGCCGACATGGAGCTGGAGCGGCTCGTCGACCTGCCGCCCTTCGCCTTCGTCGCCGCCGGCCATCGCCTGGCCAAGCGCAAGAGCGTGGCGCTCTCCGCGCTGGCCGAGGAGCCGTTCCTGCTGCTCGACCTGCCACTCAGCCGCGACTACTTCCTCTCGCTGTTCCACAATGCCGGCCTGGAGCCGAACCTCGGCGGCGCATTCGAGCACATGGACGTCATCCGCAGCCTGGTCGCGCGCGGCGACGGCTTCGGCCTCGCCAACATCCGTCCGAAGAACCGCGCCTCCCTCGACGGCCGCCCGCTCGCCTATCTCGGCCTCGACGGCACGCCGCGCGCGCTGGCGCTCGGCATCGTCTTCGTGAAGGGCACGCTGCGCACGCGCTCGACCGAGGCGTTCGTCGATCTCTGCCGCGAGCTGGTGAGCGAGGGACGGATTCCGGGGACGGGGTGAGGGCCGGGCCGCCCGCTCACGCCGAGAGCTTCTCCAGCACCCGCTCCAGGAACACGTCGCATGTCGCCAGCTCGTCGCGGGTGACGTACTCGTCGGCCTTGTGGGCACGGGCGATGGAACCCGGGCCGCAGACGATGGTCGGCATGCCCAGGCGCTTCTGGTAGAGGCCGGCCTCGGTGCCGAACGCGAGCTTCACCACGTCGTTCCGGCCGGTGGCGGCGCGCGCCAGCGAGACGATGCCCGCACCGCAATCGGTGTCGAGGCCGGGATAGGCGTTGGTCATGGCGATCTCGACGCCGGCCGGCATGCCGCGCGCCTTGCCCGGGGCGGCGAGGCGCTCGCCCGCCCGGCGCAGCTCGTCGACCAGCGCGTCGGCGTCGTCGGGCGGGACCAGGCGCAGCTCGAACTCGAGGTCGCAGGATCCCGGCACGATGTTGAGCGCGCTGCCGCCGCGGATCGTGCCGACATGGACGGTGGTATGCGGAACGGGATAGTGCGCGTCGCGGGCGCCGCTCCCGGCCAGCCGCTCCTGGAGGAGGATCGCCTCCTGCACCATGCCGGCGCCGAGATGGATGGCGTTGAGGCCGAGCAGCGGGTTGGAGGAATGCGCCTCCAGGCCGCGGCAGCAGATGCAGCCCGCGACCTTGCCCTTGTGGCCGGTGCCGATCTGCATCTCGGTCGGCTCGCCGATGATGCAGCCCGCCGCGCGGAAGCCCTCGGCGACGAGCGCCGACAGCATCGGGCGGATGCCGACGCAGCCGATCTCCTCATCGTAGGAGACGGCGAGATGCAACGGGCGGGCAAGCCGGCGCCCCTTCGCCTTGCCGGCCAGCGTCAGCATCGCGGCGATGAAGCCCTTCATGTCGCTGGCGCCGCGGGCGTAGAGCCTGCCGTCCTCGCGCTCGGTCAGGACGAACGGGTCCGATGTCCAGGGCTGGCCCTCCACCGGCACGACGTCGCTGTGGCCCGACAGCACGACGCCGTCGCCGCCGGCCGGACCGATGGTCGCGAGCAGGCTCGCCTTGCTTGCGTCGTCGTTGGGAAAGAGCCGCACCGCCGCACCCGCCGCCGCCAGCCGGTCGGCGACCCAGTCGATCAGCGCCATGTTGGAATCGCGGCTTACGGTCGGGAACGCCACCAGCGTCCGCAGCGTCTCGACGGTCTCGCTCATCCCGCGATCTCTCCTCTGGCGTCGACGGCGACGATACCCTTGCCGGCGGCGCGGACGAAGACCGGGTTCATCTCGAGGTCGACCAGCCGGTCGCCGAGATCGACCGCGAGCCAGCCGAGCGCGACGATGGCGTCGACCAGCGCGTCCACGTCGAGCGGCGGCCGGCCGCGCACGCCCGCCAGCACCGGCCAGAAGCGCAGCCGACCCAGCATGGCGCGGGCGGCCGCGCGCGACAGGGGGGCCGGCGCCACCTCGATATCGTCGGCGATCTCGACCAGGACGCCGCCCATGCCGGCCAGCACGACCGGCCCGAACTGCGGGTCGCGGCGGATGCCGAGGATCACCTCCGCCTCGCCCCTGGCCATCTCCTGGACCAGGCAGCCCTCGAAGGCTCCGACCGAGAGGTCGCCGCGCAGGATCGCCTCGACCGCGCCGAAGGCGCGGCGCACGGCAGCGGCGTCCGCAAGGCCGAGGCGCACCACGCCCATGTCGCTCTTGTGCACGAGGGCGCGGGCAACGCCTTTCAGCACGACGGGATAGCCGATGGCGGCGGCGGCGGCGACAGCGGCATCGGCCGATGCCGCCAGGGTCTCGCGCGTCACCGGCACGCCGTAGCGCGCGGCGAGCGCCTTCGCCTCGGGCTCGGTGAGGCGCCCGGCTGCCGGCGGCGGCCCCGCCGGCGCCGGGCCGGCCGGACGCTCGGCAGCCGGCGGCAGCGCCAGGCTCTCGTGGCGCGCGGTGAGCAGCCGCAAGGCCCGCAGCCCGTCGTCGACCGTGTCGAAGTAAGGGCAGCCGACCTCGCGCAGGACGCGGCGCGGACCGTCGGCGGCCGAGCCGGGAGTGACCGCGACGACCACCGGCTTTCCCGACGCCAGCGCCGCCTCGGCGAGCGCCTTGGTCGTCGCCTCGTAGAACGGCACCGTCGTCAGCACGATGAACATGATGCCGACGTCGGGATCGCCCGCCATGATCGCCGCGCATTGACCGGCGACGCCGACCGAATCGCCGCTGCGCCGGCCCCCGAGGTCGATCGGGTTGTCGGCCTGCGGCGGCAGCAGCACCTGGAGCAGCTTCCCCTTCGTCGCGGCGCACAGCTCGGCGACGCGCAGCCCGGCCTCGCTCACCCGGTCGACGCCGATTCCGGAGCCGCCGCCCGACGGCGACAGCACGCCGATCCCGGCACCCGGCGGGCGCGGCCAGCGGCGGATGAGGTCGGCCGCCCGCACCATGCCGTCGGGATCGTCGGTCAGCAGCACACCCAGCGAGCGGCAGGCCGCCGCGAAGACCCGGTAGGAGCCGGCGAGGCTGGCGGTGTGCGAGCGCGCGGCGCGTACGCCCGCCTCGGTGCGCCCGGTCTTCACCATCAGCAGCGGCTTGCCGACCTCGCGGGCTCGGGCGGCGGCACGGAAGAAGCGCGCGCCGTCGACCAGCCCCTCGACATAGAGGCAGATGATGTCGGTGCCGGGATCGTCGATCATCCAGTCGAGCACGTCGCAGATCTCGAGATCGCTCTGGTTGCCGAGCGAGACGCAGGCGCTGAAGCCGATGCCGGCGTCGTGGGCGCGGTTGAAGATCGAGACCATGAGCGCGCCGCTCTGGCTGATCAGGCCGACGCGGCCCTGGCGGATCGCCTCGATCTCCAGCACCAGGGACGAGGTCAGGGCCATGTGGGCGCGCGGCGCGATCAGCCCCATGCAGTTCGGCCCGACGATGCGCATGCCGCTCGCCCGCGCGATCTCGACCAGCCGGCGCTGGCGCTCGGCCCCCGCCGCGTCGCCGGTCTCGGCGAAGCCCGTCGTCATGATCACGCAGGCGCCGACGCCGGCCGCGGCACACTCCGCCACCGCATCGAGCAGCGCCTGCGGCGGCACCGCCAGGATGGCGACGTCGACCGGCCCGGGGGCGGCGGCGATCGACGGGTAGGCGGGCAGGCCGCGCACCGTATCGCGGTTGGGATTGATCGGCAGGACGTGCCCCGGGAAGCCGTGGCGCGTCAGGTAGTAGATGATCCGTCCGCCGAACTTGTCGGTGTTGTCGGAGGCGCCGAACACGGCGACCGACCGCGGGTCGAGGATGCCGCCGATGTCGATGCGGGCGGCGATGGGCTCGTTCATGGGTGGAAACCTCGAAGGCGAAGCGGCTTGCCCTCTCCGCCCCGACGGGGCGGAGAGAGGTATGGGCGCGCGGACGGCGTCACACGAACGCCGCCGTGCCGAAGGCCTCGCGGCCGATGATGAGGCGCTGGATACCGGACGTGCCGTCGATCACCGTCAGCATGCGGGCGTCGCGCCAGCAGCGCTCGACCTCGTTGTCCGCATCGAGGCCGGCCGCCCCCATCGCGTCCATCGCGGCGTTGCAGGCGCGCACCGCCGCCTCGGTCGCGAACAGCTTGGCGGCCGACGCCTCGCGTGGACAGCGCCTGCCCTCGCCCAGCAGCCACAACGCGTTGAGGCAGAGCAGGCGGGCCGCGTCGATCTCCGCCAGCGCGTCGGCGATCGCCGTCTGGATCGCCTGGAACTTCGCGGTCGGCCGGCCGAAGGCGATGCGCTCCTTGGCATAGGCGATCGCCCTGGCGAGCGCCGTGCGGGCGATGCCGACGGCCTGCATGCCGACCAGCGGCCGCGACGCCTCGATGCCGCGGTTGAAGGCTTCGGTGCCGCCGCCGGCGGCCCCGATCAGGTTGGCGCGCGGCACGCGGACGCCATCGAACGCCAGCTCGCAGAAGGAGAGGTTGCGGATGCCGATCGTGTCGAGCTCGCGCGCCTGCCAGGGCGACTGGGCGCGTTCCAGGATCAGCCGGTTAGTGCCGCCGGCCGCGCCCTTCGCCGGGTCGGCCACGACGAGCAGCGTGATCAGGTCGGCGACACCGCCGAGCTTGATCCACTTCTTGCGCCCGTCGACGCGGAAGGAGTCGCCCTCGGGCACCGCCGTCGTCTGCAGGTTGCGCACGTCGGAGCCCGCCTGCGGCTCGGTGATCGCCGCCGTCGACAGCCAGTCGCCGGCGAGCAGCTTCGGCAGCCATCGCGCCTTCTGCTCCGCCGTGCCGAGGAAGCTGATGGTGCGCGGCGGCACGATCTCGCCCAGCATCACCGGCCCCTCGGCCAGCGCCTCCAGCAGCAGGCCGTAGTCGAGATAGCTCATGCCGGCGCCGCCGGCGTCCCTGGGGATGGTGCTGCCGAGATACCCCAGCGGCGCCAGGCCGCGGAAGATCGTGCGGAGCTGGTCGCCCGTCAGCTTGCCGCCCTTGGGCACCTGTGCCGCGACCGGCACCACGACGGTGCGCACCGCCTCGCGCGCCCGCTCCTGCAGCGCGTGCTGGGCCGTCGTCTGGGAGAAGTCCACCTGGCTCTCCCTCAGCGGCCGGTGAAGGTCGGCTTGCGCTTTTCCTTGAAGGCGGTCATGCCCTCCTTGGCGTCCTTGGAGGCCAGCACGCGCTGGGCCGAGCGCTCCTCCAGCACGGCGGCGCGATCGGGGTTGTCCCAATACTGGGCGCGGACCGCCTCCTTGATGGCGCGCATGGCGAGCGGCGCGCCCGAGGCGAGGCGGTCGGCGATGCGCGCCACCTCCGCCTCGAACCGGTCGTCGGGACAGACGCGGCTGACGATGCCGAGATCCAGGGCCTGGGCGGCGGTGATGTCCTCGCCGAGCAGCAACGTGTCGAGGGTGCGGTTGCGGCCGATGTAGTGGACCAGCCGCACCATGCCGATGCTCCAGGTCGGGATGATGCCGAGATAGACGTCGCCGGCGCGGAACCTGGCGCTCTCGGCGGCGACCCGGATGTCGCACGGCCAGGCGAGCCCGGTGCCGCCGCCGATGCACCAGCCGCGGATGGCGGCGACGACGGGCTTGGGGAAGGTCTCGATGCGCTCGACGGCGCGGCGGCCGGAATCGCGGAACTCGCGGCCCTCGGCGGGGTTGTGGCGCGCCTCGTCGCCGAGGTCGGCGCCGGCGCAGAAGGCGCGCGTGCCCGAGCCCGTGAGGACGACGCAGCGCGTCTCCTCGCGCGCCTCCAGCAGGTCGAACGCGGCGTGCAGCTCCTCCATCCGCCTGGGGGTGACGATGTTGAGCGGCGGACGGTTGAGGGTGATCGTCGACACGCCGCCGCGATGGTCGAGGAGGATGGTCTCGTAGATGGGGGCTGCGGTGGGCATTGGGGGCTCCGCTACTTGGCGAGGGTCCTGAGGCCGCCCAGGCGATCGAGCAGCAGGACGAGGGCGAGCGACAGGACGATGAGCATGGCCGAGATGGCCGCGACGGTCGGGTCGACCTGGTCGGAGAGGTAGTTGTAGATGCGCACCGGCAGCGTCGGGTAGGCGGGGCCGGTCATGAAGATCGTCACCGTCACCTCGGCGAAGGAGATGATGAAGGCGAGCACGAAGCCGGCCAGCACGGCGCGCGCGGTCAGCGGCACGGTGATGCGCAGCATCGCCTGCAGGCGCGATGCGCCGAGATTCATCGCCGCCCATTCCAGGTCCTCGGGCACCGCGCGGATCTGCGCCTGGATCGAGCGCAACGCGAACGGCGTGACGATCGCGACATGGGCCAGCACCAGCGCCCAGAAGGTGTTGTAGAGGCCGATGGCGTTCACGTACTGCAGCAGCGCGATGCCCAGCACCACGCCCGGGACCAGCAGCGGTGCCAGGAACAGGGCCTCGAAGAAGCGCCGGCCGGGGAAGCGGAAGCGCACCAGCGCGTAGGCGGCGAGGAATGCCATGACCGAGGCGGCCAGCGCGGTCACCAGCGCCAGCCGCGCGCTGAGGAAGAAGGCGTTGAGGAAGCCCGGATAGTTGAACGCCTCGCGGTACCAGCGCAGCGACAGGGTGTCGGTCGGCAGGCGGAACATCTCGAAGGGCGTGAACGACATCCACAGGATGAGCACCAGCGGCGCCAGCATGAAGACGGCCATGAGCAGGTTGAACAGCCGCAGCCAGATCATCGCGCGCCCTCGAACATGACGCGGCGCCGGCCCGAGGCGACGATGCGCTGCGACAGCACCACCAGCACCAGCGTCGCCACCAGCAGCACCATCGACATGGCCGCACCCAGGGGCCAGTTGAGGTCGACGAGATTGACCTCGTAGGCGAGGAATGAGACGACTTGAACGCGGGTGCCGCCGAGCAGCGCCGGCGTCGCGAAGGCCGCCATGTTCATGGTGAAGTTGATGATGACGCCGGCCATCAGCGCCGGCAGGCTGAGCGGCAGCGTCACCCGGCGGAAGATCTCCCAGGGGCGCGCGCCGAGATTGCCGGCGGCCCAGCGCAGGTTGGGATCGATCCCCGCCAGCGCCGCCCACAGCGGCAGCAGCACGAAGATGAAATGGCCATGGATCAGGCCGATGATGACGCCGGTCTCGTTAAACATCAGCGGCACCGGCGCGTCGGTCAGCCCGAGCGTGCGCAGGATGGTGTTGATGGTGCCGCGCGGCCCGAGCAGCAGGGTCCAGCCGAACGCCTTGACCACGACATTGATCAGCCAGGGCGACATGTAGACGAGCAGCAGGAACGCCTGGGCGCGGCCGCGGAGCTGGGCCACGTAGAGCGCCACGGGATAGGCCAGCACGGCGGTGATCGCCGAGATGATCAGGCTGATGCGCAGCGTGCGGCCGAAGACGCCGGCATAGAAGGGGTCGAACAGCTTCGTGTAGGCGGCCAGCGTCCAGGTCGAGCGGTCGATGCCGCGCGGCGAGAAGCCGTGGAAGCTGTTCTCGACGCTCTGGATCAGCGGCAGCAGGAAGCCGACGCAGAGCACCGCCGTCAGCGGCAGCAGCAGCAGGAACGGCAGCCAGCGCCGCGCGCCGGCGTTCATGGCCGGGCCTCGTCCGCCATCATCCCGCCGCCACCAGCACGGCGTCGGCGGTGCGCCAGCCCAGCACGACGCGGGCGCCGGGCGCGGGCGGCGGCGCGTCGCCGGTCGGCAGGTCGGCGAGCAGCCGGTCGCCCCCGGCGCGCGCCACCATGCGGATGCTGCCGCCGAGATAGGTGACGCTCTCGACGATCGCGTCGAGGCGCTGGTCGGCGTCGGCCGGCGGGTCGAGGCGGACGCGCTCGGGACGCACCATGACGGACGCCCGGGCGCCCGGCCCGGGCGCATCGTCGGTGACGGCCGCCGCGACGCGCCGGCCGGCCGGCGTGGCGACGCTGGCGCGGCCGTCGGCCACCGCCTCGACGACGCCGTCGAACTCGTTCATCTGGCCGGAGAAGGTGGCGACGAAGCGGGTGCGCGGCCGCTGGTAGATCTCGGTCGGCGTGCCGATCTGCTCCACCCGGCCGCGGTCGAGCACCGCGATGCGGTCGGACATCGCGAACGCCTCGTGGATGTCGTGCGTCACCAGGATGGTGGTGATGCCGACCCGCCGCTGGATCTCGCGCAGCTCGCCGCGCATCTCGTCGCGCAGGCGGGCGTCGAGGTTGCTGAGCGGCTCGTCGAGCAGCAGGACTGAGGGACGCACGACCAGGGCGCGGGCGAGCGCCACGCGCTGCTGCTGGCCGCCGGAGACCTGCGCGGGATAGCGCTGGCCGAGGCCGGCGAGGCGCACCAGCGCCAGCGCCTCCTCCACCCGGGTGCGGATCTCGGCCCTGGCGACACGGCGCATGACGAGGCCGAAGGCGACGTTGTCGAAGACGGTGAGGTGGGGGAAGAGCGCGTAGTTCTGGAACACCAGCGTCACGTCGCGGGCGTGCAGCGGCCGGCGGGTGATGTCGGCGCCGCCCAGCACGACCGCCCCGGCGTCGGGCGTGACGATGCCGGCGATGGTGCGCAGGATCGTCGTCTTGCCGCAGCCCGAGGGGCCGAGGAGGGAGAAGAACTCGCCGTCCTCGATACGGAGCGCGACCCCGTCGATGGCGGCGACGTCGCCGAACCGCTTGCGGAGGTCGCGAAGCTCGAGTGCCATCCCGTCCCTGCCCTGATTGCGTGGAAAGGGCCGCGCCGGCGACGGCGCGGCCCGTCGGTCCGGCCGGCGCTCTCAGCGGACCGTGGCGATCTCGCGGTTGAAGCGGTCGTTCCACTCCGCCCGCTTGGCCAGCACCGTGTCGTAGTCGACATTGACCAGGGTCTTGAGCTGATCGCCGGTCAGCACGCGCTCGGCGTTCTCGCCCGTCACCTTGACCTCGCGGTTCATCGGCGTGTTGCCGAAACGCTCGCCGCGATACGCCAGCACCGGCTCGCTGATGAGCCAGTTGACGAGCGCCGAGGCGCCCTCGGGATTGGGGCTGCCCGCCATGGCGCCGGCCACCGTCGGGCTCATGTAGGTGGGAACCGGGACGAGCGGCATGACGGGGGTGCCGCGCTTGCGGATCTCGAAGCCCGAGGTGTAGCCGAACACGGCCAGCGACGCCGCCTCACCCTGCATCAGCGTGCCGATCTTGGCGAACGTCGTCGTCCAGTCGACGACGCCGGGGGCCAGCTTCTTCAGGGCCTCGAAGCCGGGATCGATGTTCTTCTCGCTGCCGCCGTTCATGCGGGCGAGCTCGATCAGGAAGTAGACGCCGTAGGTGTTGCTGACCGGGGGGATCAGGAGCTGGCCCTTCAGCTCCGGCCGCATGATGTCGGCCCAGCTCTTGGGCGGCGCCCAGCCCTTCCGCTTGAAGACGTCCTCCTGGTACATCATGCCGACGACGTCGACATAGGTCATGACGCCCTTGCCGTCCTTGACCCAGGCGAGGTCGACCATCTTCGCGAGGTTCGGCACCTTCGCCCGGTCGAGGGTCGCGAAGATCCCCTGTTCGACGCCCTGCAGGTAGGCGACCATGTCGCAGAGCACGACGTCGACCTGCGGCTTGCCCTTCTGGGCGATCGCCGTGGCGATGATCTCGCTCGACGTCGCCTTGGGCACCAGGGTCAGCGTGTAGCCGGTCTCCTTCTTGAAGCGATCGGCCCAGCCTTCCTTCTCCAGCATGGTCTGGATGGTGCCGCCCCAGCTCAGGAGATGGACCTCCTTGCCCTGGGCGAGCGCGGCGCTCGGCGCCAGCGCCAGCAGCGCCGCGGCGGCGGCGAGGGATGAAACGATCCGGTCCTTGCGCAAGGCTGGTCCCTCCTCCACTGACGGCCGGGCCCCGACGCCCGGCCTCGCTCTTCGGTCAAATAATCGCCAACTCGTCGCAGCAGATGCCGAAAGAATAGTCGCAACCCGCCCCGGCACTGCAATTCGGCATATTTAGTAGTCCGTAGACAAGATTATGACTATTCATCGTATGTTCGACCGTCTTGCGCGCAATTCAGTTATTCGTTGCCGCTGGCTCGGATTTTCCGAAAGCGCGATGCCGGCCTCGATACCGGGCGGGGTTCGGCGTTCCCGACGCGCGGCATCGAAATTTCCATTCCCGCGACGGCGGCGGCCGCGCCTAGCCTGGGATCCGCAAACCGCCGGAGAGGATGCCCATGGGCGCCGTCGCCAGTCACGCCGCGGCAGCGGCCGCCGCCCCTGTCGCGCCGCGCTCGCCGATCCGCGGGCCGTTTGCCTGGGACGGCCGGGAGTTGCAGAAGACCGACCGCTGGATCCGGCGGTTCACCCCCGAGCATGTCGCCGACATCGAGCATGCACTGGCCGCGATCCGTCGGGCCGGTCTGCCGATGGCGGCGATCACCCGCACCGACTTTCCCCTGCCCGCGATGCAGGCGTGGCTCGCCGCGATCTCCGAGGAGCTGGAAACCGGCAGCGGCGTCGTCCTGCTGCGCGGGCTGCCGGCCGAGCGCTGGTCGGAGGACGACCAGCGGATGATCCTGTGGGGCATCGGCACGCATCTCGGCGACGCCGTCTCGCAGAGCAAGCAGGGCGGCGAGCTGATGGGCGAGGTGCGCGACGTCGGCGTGCGCCTCGGCCAGGCGACCTCGCGCGGCTACCGCTCGAACGAGCATCTGCGCTTCCACACCGACCGCTCGGACGTCGTCGCGCTCTACTGCGTGCGCACCGCCAAGGAGGGCGGGCTCAGCCGCATCGTCAGCTCGGTCGCCGTGCACAACGAGATCCTGCGCCGCCGCCCCGACCTGCTGGAGCTGCTCTACCAGGACTACCACCACAGCCGGCAGGGCGAGGAGGCGCCGGGCGAGGGCCCGTGGTTCGCGCGCCCCGTGTTCTGCGTCCGCGACGGCTGGTTCACCAGCCAGTATTCGCGCTCCTTCGTCGAATCCGCCCAGCGCTTCCCCGAGGTGCCGCGCCTGACGGCCGCCCAGAACGAGGCGCTCGACATGCTGGCCGAGATCGCCGAGGAGCAGTGCCTGCGGATGGCGATGGAGCCGGGCGACATCCAGCTCCTCAACAACCACGTCACCTACCATTCCCGCACCGGCTACATCGACCACGACGCGCCCGAGCGCCAGCGGCTGCTGTACCGGCTGTGGCTGTCCTATCCCAAGGGCCGGCCGCTGCCGGAGGGCTACCGCGAGATCTGGGGCGCCATCGAGACCGGCGAGATCCGCGGCGGCGTCCGCGCCGCCGCCGGCTACCGCACCGTCGAAGAGTACCGGCGCACCCAGCTCGGCCGCTGACGGCCCGGAGGACCGCGACCATGCCCAAAGTGCTGAGCGAAGACGCGATCCGGCGGTTCCGCGAGGACGGCCACCACCACCCGGTGCGGGTCCTCGACGACGACCAGGTGCGCCGCTTCCG
>JADZBA010000211.1 GCA_020852355.1 Alphaproteobacteria bacterium | reverse complement strand
CGCATCGTCGCCAGCGCGGCGCGCAGGCCGGCGTCGACCTCGGCCGCATCGGCCGCCGCCCTGGGGGCCGGCGGCCCGACCACGACGACGATCTCGCCACGTGGCGGCCCGGCCGTGCGGTAGTGCTCGGCGAGTGCGGCGAGCGGGCCGCGCCGCACCTCCTCGTGCAGCTTGGTCAGCTCGCGCGCGACGGCGGCCGGCCGGTCCCCCAGCATCTGCGCCATCTGCGCCAGGCTGTCGGCCAGCCGCGGCGCGGTCTCCAGGAAGACCAGCGTCGCCGGCACACGCGCCAGCTCGGACAGTGTCTCGCCGCGGGCGCCGGCCCTGGGTGGCAGGAAGCCCGCGAACATGAAGCGGTCGGTCGGCAGCCCGGCGAGCACCAGCGCGGCGAGCGGCGCCGACGGGCCGGGGAGCGTCGTGACCGGCACGCCGCGGGCGATGCATTCGCCGACGAGGCGGAAGCCCGGGTCGGAGACCAGCGGCGTGCCGGCATCGGAGACCAGCGCCACCGCCGCGCCGGCGGTCAGCCGCGCCATGATCTGCGGGCGCACCCGCTCGGCGTTGTGGTCGTGGTAGGCCAGCAGCGGAGCGGTGACGCCGAGCGTGCGCAGGAACGGCCCGCTGACCCGCGTGTCCTCGCACACCACCAGATCGACGCCGCGCAACGTCTCGACGGCGCGCAGCGTTATGTCGCCGCGATTGCCGATGGGTGTCGCCACGACATGCAGGCCGCGGGCGGCCGGTTTACTTGGCGCGGGGCCGCCGATAGTCTCCGCCGCGCTCGACCCCCCAGCTGGGAGTGCAGCCAGTGCGCGCCGCCCGCCTCGATCGTCCGCCTGGTCTCCTGACCGCGGCATGTCTCGTCGTCGCCCTCGCGCTGGCCGCCTGCGCACCCACCGTACGGGAGGCGCCGCCCCGGCCGCAACCCGCGGCGCCGACGCCGGCACCCGCCCCCGTCCCCCAGCCGACCATGATCGAGCCGCCGGCACCCCTGCCGCCGGTGCCGCCGGCAGCGGGCAACCCCGATATCGGGCCGCTCGCCGACGGCCGCGCCCTGGTCGCGATCCTGCTGCCGCTGTCGGGCCCGCAGGCGGCGCTCGGGCAGGCCATGCTGGAAGCGGCGCAGATGGCGGTGCTCGACGCCGGCGCGGCGGGCGGGCGGATCGCGCTCGTCCCCCAGGACAGCGGCGGCACACCGGCCGGGGCCGAGGCCGCCGCCCGCACCGCGATCGACGGCGGCGCGCGCCTCATTCTCGGGCCGCTGTTCTCGGCCGAGGTGCAGGCCGCCGCCGGGCCGGCGCGCCAGCGCGGCGTGCCGGTCATCGCCTTCACCAACGACGCCACGGTGGCCGGCGAGGGCATCTACGTCATGGGCCTGATGCCGCAACCGCAGGTCGATCGGGTGGTGAGCGAGGCGGCGGCGGCCGGCAGCAAGCGCTTCGCCGTCCTGGCACCGTCCAGCTCCTACGGGCAGCTCGCCGCCCAGACCGCGGAGGCGGTCGCGCCGGCGCGCGGCGCCGCCGTCGTCGGCGTCGAGTTCTACGATCCCTCCGGCGCCGACGCGCAGGAGACCGCGCGGCGCCTGTCGCGCAGCGGCGCCGACGCGGTCGTCCTGCCGGAAGGCCCGCCGCGGGCGCTCTCGCTCGCCTCGATCTACGCCTACTACGAATCCCGCGGCGCGCGCGCCCGCTTCCTCGGTACGGCGCTGTGGGACGATCCCGCGATGTGGCGCGAGCCCGCCCTCTACGGCTCGTGGTTCGCGGCCCCTCCCGCAGAGGCCCGCGCCGCCTTCATGGAGCGCTTCCAGGCGATCACCGGCAAGCCGGCGCCGCGCATCGCGACGCTGGCCTACGATGCCGTGGCGCTGGCCGCGGTACTGGCGCGCCGGCCGGGCGGCGGCGACTTCTCGGCCGAGGGCATCACCCAGCCGAACGGGTTCAGCGGCGTCGACGGCCTGTTCCGCTTCCGCCGCGACGGGCTGCCCGACCGGGCGCTGGCGATCATGGAGATCCGCCGTGGAACCACACCGGTGACGGTGCGGCCCGCGCCGACCGCGTTCGACGATCGCCCGAGCTGAGGCGCGCGATGACGAGCGCCCCGGATACCGTCGTCTTCGATCTGGGCGGGGTCCTGATCGATTGGGACCCCCGCCATCTCTACCGCAAGCTGTTCGACCGGGAGGAGGCGATGGAGCGCTTCCTCGCCGAGGTCTGCACCGGCGCCTGGAACGTCGAGCAGGATCGCGGACGCCCGTTCGCCGAGGCGGTGGCGCTGCTGGCGGAACGGCACCCCGGGGAGCGCCCGCTGATCGAGGCGTTCCACGCCCGCTGGATCGAGATGCTGAACGGCCCCATCCCCGGCACCGTGGCGATCCTGGAGGAGCTGGACGCGGCCGGAGTGCCGCTCTACGCGCTGACCAACTGGTCGGCCGAGACTTGGCCGATCGCCCGGCCGCTCTATCCCTTCCTCGATCGCTTCCGCGGCATCCTGGTGTCGGGGCAGGTGGGCATGGTCAAGCCCGACCCGGCGATCTATGCGCGGCTGTGCGCCGACTTCGGCCTCGACCCGGCCCGCTGCGTCTTCACCGACGATTCCGCGCGCAACGTCGAGGAAGCCGAGCGGTTCGGCATCCGTGCACACCTCTTTCGTGGTCCCGGCCCGCTGCGCGAATGGCTGCGCGACCACGG
>JADZBA010000210.1 GCA_020852355.1 Alphaproteobacteria bacterium | reverse complement strand
GTCGGCATGACGTCGACCGCCTCGCTGAAGTCGTCGACGACCCGGCCGCGGGCGGCGTCGGCGCCGGGCCTGGGGTCGCGGACGACCAGCGGGATGTGGAAGGCCTGGTCGTGGTAGCCGTCCTTGCCGTGCATCCAGTGGTCGCCGAGATGCTCGCCATGGTCCGCCGTCACGACGATCAGCGTGCGGTCGTAGAGGCCCGACGCCCTGAGGTCGGCGATGATCCGGCCGAGCGCCGCGTCGGCCAGCGACACCAGGCCGTAGTAGGTCGCGCGCAGCTGCGCCAGCGCCGCGTCGTCCATCGCCGCCATCGGGACCGGCTCGGCGAACGGCAGGTTGCCCTGCCACTGCCGCGCGATGTGGGCCGCCAGCCAGGGATGCTGCGCGCCCTGCGCGGCACGCGTCGGCGCGCGGACGAAGGGCGGCACGTCGGCCGGGTCGACCATCGCGTTCCATGGGGCGGGCGCGACATAGGGCGGGTGCGGCCGGATGAACGAGACATGGAGGAACCACGGGCGGCCGCCGTTGACGGCCAGCCATTCGCGCACCCGGTCGGCGAGGTAGAAGGTGATCTCGTCCTCGGCCGGCATGCCCATCGGCGCGAAGGTCGGTCCGCGGCCGGCGGCGTCGCGCGTACGGTCGGGCCGATAGAGATCGGTCAGCCGCGCCGGCACGTCGTGGCCCTTGGCCTTCAGCCACGCGGCCCACGGCTCCAGCGATTCGGTGAGCAGCAGCTCGGGGTCGAGGCCGGGCAGCGCGCCCTCGTAGGTCGTCAGCGCGGGATCGGCGGGGTCGCGGCCGCGCGGGTCCATGCTGGTGTCGGTGTAGCCGAACAGCTTCGGCGCATAGCCGGCCTTGCGCGCCTCCCGCGCCAGGTTGGGGTGACGCTCGTCGAGCGGCGTGCCGTTGCGCAGCGAGCGGTGGTTGTGCAGGTAGAGCCCGGTGAGGAGCGAGGCGCGCGCCGGCCCGCACGGCGCCGCCTGGGTGAAATGGTTGCGGAACAGCACGCCGTCCCGCGCCAGCGCGTCGACCGTCGGGGTGCGCACCCAGGGATGGCCGAGCGCCGAGACGCAGTCGGCCCGCCACTGGTCGAAGGTGACGAGGAGGACGTTGCCCGCCCGCATGGCGTCACTCCGCCCCGAAGGCGCGCCGCAGCGCGTCGCAGATGCGCGCCTGCGCCGCGGCCGCCGCGTCGATGACGCCGCCCATGCTGACGAAGGGGTGGACCATGCCGGGCCAGCAGACATGCTCGACCGGCACGCCGGCCGCCGCCAGCCGCGCGGCATACGCGTTGCCCTCGTCGCGCAGCGGGTCGTATTCCGCGGTCAGGACGAAGGCGGGCGCCAGGCCGGCATGGGAGGCGGCACGCAGCGGCGAGGCGCGCGGGTCGAGGCGCTGGCCGTCGTCGGCGAGATACTGGGCGACGAACCAGCGCATGCCGGCGCGGGTGAGCAGATAGCCCTCGGCGTTCTCCGCCATCGACGGCCATTCCTCGGCGAGGTCGACGGCGGGATAGATCAGCACCTGCAACGCCAGCGGCGGGCGGCCGGTGTCGCGCACTACCAGGGCAGCCGCGGCCGTCAGGTTGCCGCCGGCGCTGTCGCCGCCGAGCGCCACGCGCGTGGGATCGGCGCCCAGCGCCGCCGCCTCGGCCTGCACCCAGTCGAGCGCCGCCAGCGTGTCCTCGAGGGCGGCGGGGAACCGGTGCTCCGGCGCCAGCCGATAGCCGACCGAGACGACGATCGCGCCGGCGCCGTTGGCGAGGATGCGGCACAGGGTCTCGTAGCCTTCGAGCGTGCCCAGCACCCAGCCGCCGCCATGCAGGTAGACGAGCACGGGCAGCGGGCCCGGGGCCGGGGCGGCGGGCCGATAGACGCGTATCGGCAAGGGCCCGCCCGGCCCGTCGACGATGCGCTCCGCGACGCTCGCAACCGCCGGTCGCGGCGGCTGCAGCGGCAGGCGCGCGGCCTCGTAGGCGGTGCGCAGCTCGGCCACGGGGAGCTGCCCGAACGGCACCCGCCCCGCCCCCTCCAGGACCTTCGCCACCTGCGGATGAACCGTCATCGCCCCCTCGCCGGACCCGTTGCGACCGTGCGACGTAGCACAGGCGAAGGCGGCATCGTAGTCTGCGTCGCGACCAACCTGCCGGGAGGGGCGGCCCTTGCCTTCGTATCTGTTCGAGAACTGCAATCTCTACGACGGCCGCCACGACGCGCTGCGCGAGGGCATGCATGTGCTGACCGACGGCGCGCGCATCGTCGAGGTGTCGAGCCGGCCGATCAAGGCCGCCGGCGCGCAGCGCATCAACGTCGACGGGCGCACGCTGATGCCGGGCCTGATCGACGCCCACGTCCACATCACCGCCACCGTCACCAACCTCGGCACACTGCAGGGCCAGCCGCCGAGCCTGATCGCCGCGGGGTCGGCGCGCATCGCCTACGAGATGCTGATGCGCGGCTTCACCACCGTGCGCGATGCCGCCGGCGCGGACTGGGGCCATGCCGAGGCGATCGAGACCGGCCTCTTCCACGGCCCGCGGCTGTTCTTCGCCGGCCAGGCCCTGAGCCAGACCGGCGGCCACGGCGACTTCCGGCCGCGCACGCTGGTCGCCGACGGCTGCGCCTGCGGGCACGCCTTCCCCTCGCTCGGGCGCATCGCCGACGGTGCCACCGAGGTCAGGCGCGCAGCGCGCGATGAGCTGCGCAAGGGCGCCACGCAGATCAAGATCATGGCCGGCGGCGGCGTCGCCTCGCCCTCGGACCCGATCCAGAACACCCAGTACTCGGCCGAGGAGATGCGCATCATCGTCGAGGAGGCGGAGGCCTGGCACACCTACGTCATGGCCCACGCCTACACCGGTGCGGCCATCCGGCGCGCCGTGACGGCAGGCATCCGCACCATCGAGCACGGCAACCTGATCGACGCCGAGGCCGCCGCCCTGATGGCCCAGCGCAAGGCCTTCCTGGTGCCGACGCTGGCCACCTATGACGCGCTCGGCCGCTACGGCCGCGAGCTCGGCTTCCCTGAGGGCAGCCTGATGAAGCTGACGGAGGTGCAGGCGGCCGGCCTGCGCTCGATCGAGATCGCCAAGGCGGCCGGCGTGAAGCTCGGCCACGGCAGCGACCTGCTGGGCGCCATGCATGTCCACCAGCTCTCGGAGTTCACCATCCGCCGCGAGGTCCTGTCGCCGGCCGAGATGCTGGCCTCGGCGACCCGGATCAACGCCGAGATCCTGATGAAGCCCAAGGAGCTCGGCTGCGTCGCCGAGGGCGCCTTTGCCGACCTGCTGGTCGTCGACGGCGACCCGCTCGCCGACATCGCCGTCCTGACGCAGCCGGAGAAGCGCCTGCTGCTGATCATGAAAGGCGGCACGATCTATAAGGACACCGCAGCGTTGCACTGAAGTTCGAAGCGCGAATCAATAGCTTCAAGGCCTCTGCTCAACTATCCTCTCCGAATCGGTGCGCAACCGGAGGGAGGGGATGCCCGGTTCGGCGACCCGCCGCCCATGCCCGTCGTGGCGTACGGCAGCGGCCGTGCTGCTCGCGCTGGCGCTCGCCGCCTGCGGCACCGCCGCGCCGCCGCCGCCACGGGTGACACGCGCCCCACCGCCCCCGCCGAGCGCGGGCGAGGCTTGCCAGCGCCAGCTCGCCGCGCGCGGCGTCATCTTCACGCCGATGCCCCAGGCTGCGGCCCTCGGCGCCTGCACGCTGCCCGACGGGGTCCGCGTGGAAGGCATGGGGGCGGCGATGAACCGTCCGGTGGCGCTCGCCTGCCCCACCGCCATGGCGGTCGACCGCTGGGTCGACGAGGTCGTCCAGCCGGCGGCTAGGCGCCATCTCAAGCGGCAGGTCGGGGTCGTCCACCACGCCGGCGGCTTCGCCTGCCGGCGCACGCGCGGCGGCAACCCGAGCGAGCACGCCAAGGGCCGGGCGATCGACATCTGGGGGTTCGAGCTCGACGACGGGAGCAAGGCGCTGGTGCGCGATCACTGGAGCGGCGCCGGCGCCCGCTCGCGGTTCCTGCAGGACGTCGCGCGCCGCTCCTGCGCCGTGTTCCACACGGTGCTCGGGCCGAGCGGCGACGCCGACCACCACGACCACCTGCATCTCGATCTCGGCGCCTGGAAGCTCTGCGCGCCCTGACGGCAGCAGCCCAAAACAGAAGCCCCGCCGTCCCAGGAGGCTGGGGGCGGCGGGGCGAGATCCGACGCGTCTGGGGGGCAAAGCACGTCAGGTCTTGAATGCGAAGATGGGTTCGCCGCGGTTACGGCGACATGAACCGCGGATTAATTCGACGTCACCTTTCCCGCCGGCGCGGTTCTGCGCGTGCGCGCCGCCGTGGCGCCCGCCGCCGGACGCGGCAGGACGATGACCTCCGAGGTCGTCCCGGCCATCTTGCGGCCGGTCTCCTCGGCGACCCGGCCGATCGGCCACAGCGCCGGCCCGGTCGGCTCCAGCAGCACGTAGCTGCGGCCGTCGACGACGATCTTCGCCTCGTCGCCGGCGGAGGGGATGTCGACGGCGAGGAGCGCGTGCTCGGGCGGCAGCACCATGGCGACCGAGCGGTCGGGCAGCAGCGTCAGCAGGATCGCCGCCAGCGCCGCCGACTTCACGTCGCAGTCGCCGCGGTTGATGTCGAAGAAGGCGGCGGGCATGACGAAGCCGCCCTGGCTGCGGCCCTGCGGCACGGCGTAGGGGATCGACTGCACGAAGGCCAGCGCCAGCGCGATGCGCTCGCGCTCGTCGGT
>JADZBA010000209.1 GCA_020852355.1 Alphaproteobacteria bacterium | reverse complement strand
GCAGGTCGGCGACATGCCGATCCGCGCGCGCCGCCGGTCGCCGACATGGTGCCGGTCTGGACCTCTCTCTATATTAGAGAATGTTATTATAACCTTTGGCTAACGCAGCATAACCAAGACTGCTGCAAAAGGCGAACATGATTCGCGATCGGCACCCTGGCCGGCGCCGATGCAGTCGCCTACGCCAGCCCATGCAGGTGTGCGACCGCATCCCGCAGGATGACTGCCGAATCGACCATCGCCGCGATCGGCACGCTCTCGTTGGCGGCGTGGCCGTCGGCCCCGGACCCGGGCCCGAAATTGACGATCTCGATGCCGTCGTCGGCGAAGTAGCGCCCGTCGCTTACTCCGGTCGCGTCGAGGAAGCGGGCAGGCAACCCGGTCCGCCGGGCGATCGCGGCGGCGAGGGCGGAGACGCCCGGGCCGTCGCCGGCGGCGCGGAAACCGTTGGTGCCGGTCAGACGCTCGATCGTCCAGCTCCGGGCCGGCTCGCCGGCCGCCGCTAGGACCGCTTCGAGCTCGGCGAAGGCGGCGTCGACCCGTTCCGAGGGCAGCAGGCGCCGATCGATGGTCATCGCGGCCCGTGCCGGTACGACGTTGGCGTTGGCGCCGCCTTCGATCAGCCCGACATTCATGGTCGACTGCATCCCGCCGTCGCGGCGGGCGGCGAGACGCGGCGCGAGGTCGCGTTCCAGCGCACCGAGCAGCCGCACCAGCCGCAGGATCGCGTTGTCGCCGGCGGCCGGATTGCCGGCGTGGGCGGCGCGCCCGGTCGTGGTCACCTGCGCCCACAGCACGCCCCGTTCGGCGACGATGAGCTGGTTCTCGGTCTGCGCGCCGAGCACCAGGACGTCGGGCCGCACATGGCCGGCCGCCCGCAGGAAGGCCATGCCTTCGGGCCCGAGATTCTCCTCGTCGCCGACGAAGGTGAAGATGATGGTGCCGCGCCGCGGCCCGCCCGCCCGTGCGATCTCCTCGGCCAGCCAGAGCTGCACCGCCATGGAGCCCTTGCAGTTGCCGGCGCCCAGGCCGAAGACGCGCCCCTCGGCGCGCACCGGCCGGAAGGGGTCGGTGCGCCAGAGCGCGGGATCGCCGACGCCCACCGTGTCGGAATGGGCATTGAAGACGAGATGCGGCTGGCCTTCGCCGATCTCGGCGACGACGTTGTCGACGCCGGGCTTGCGGGCCAGCACCCGCGTCCGGTAGCCGGCGCGACGCAGGCGCTCGGCGGCGCAGGCGGAGATCGCGCTGGTGTCGCCCGGCGGGAAGGGCGAGGGGATGGCGATCAGCTCGCCGAGAATGGTGGCGATCGCCTCGCCGACGGCCTGCTCGTTCATCCTTTGGCTCTCTCCGCTATCGCCGGCCGAGGCGCAGGCGCTCGCCGCGCCGGCGCAGATGCTCCACCGCCGCCATCAGGGCGATCGACAGGATCACCAGGAGGCTCGCCGCGGCGGTGATGGTGAGACTGATGTTCTCGTTGATGCCGGCGAACATCTGGCGCGGCAGCGTTCGTTGCCCCGGGCCGGCGAGGAAGAAGGCGACGACGACCTCGTCGAAGGAGGTGGCGAAGGCAAAGAGTGCGCCCGACACCACGCCCGGCACGATGAGCGGCAGCATGACCCGGCGGAACGCCGTCGCCGGCGGGGCGCCGAGGCTGGCGGCGGCGCGCATGAGGGAGCGGTCGAACCCGGCCAGGGTCGCCTGCACGGTCACCACGACGAAGGGGGCCGCCAGCGCCGTATGGGCCAGGACCAGTCCGAGGCGCGTGTTGGCGAGGCCGGCTTGGGCGAAGGCGAAGTAGACGCCGACCGCGACCACGATGATCGGCACCACCATCGGCGCCAGCAGGACCGCGACGACGATCGCCTTGCCGGGGAAGGGCGCCAGCCACAGCCCCAGCGCCGCCAGCGTGCCGAGCGTGGTCGCGAGCGCCGTCGCCGCGACGCCGACGATGGCGCTGTTGGCCAGCGCCGGCAGCCAGAACTCCGAGGTGAAGAAGTCGGCGTACCAGCGCAGGCTGAGGCCCGGCAGCGGGTAGTAGAGGAACGAGCCGGAGCTGAAGGAGAGGGGGGCGATCGCCACGATCGGGGCGACGAGGAAGATCATGACCAGCGCCAGGTGCGCCCAGAGCGCGGCGTAGGCGAGACGCTGTCCGGGCGTCGCGTTGGCGGCGAGGCGCATCGGCTCAGGCGACGCGGGGCATGTGGCCGCCGGCGAGGCGGCGATAGACCAGGAACAGCGCCGCGGTCGCGGCGACCAGGAGCAACGATAGTGTCGCCGCCATCCCCCAGTTGATCGTCCGGCTGGCGTAGAAAGCGATGAAGTAGCTGATCATCTGGTCCTCGGCGCCGCCCACCAGGGCCGGCGTGACGTAGTAGCCGAGCGCCTGGATAAAGACGAGAAGCGAGCCGGCGGCGACGCCTGCCGCCGATTGCGGCAGGAAGACCCGGCGAAAGACGGTCAACGGCCGCGCCCCGAGCGATGCGGCGGCGCGCAGATGGGCGGCGGGGATGCCGCGCATGACGCTGTAGAGCGGCAGGATCATGAACGGCAGCAGGATGTGGACCATGGCCACGTAGACGGCGAACCGGTTGTAGATCATCGGCAGCGGCTCGGCGGTCAGCCCAAGACGCGCGAGGAAGGCATTCACGACGCCCTCGCGCTGCAGCAGGACGACCCAGGCGGCGGTGCGTACCAGCAGCGACGTCCAGAACGGCACGAGGATGAGGATCAGCAGGGGATTGGCCAGCCGCTCGGGCAGGCGCGCCAGCAGGTAGGCGGCGGGGTAGCCGAGCGCCAGCGAGACCACGGTGACGACCAGCGCGATCCACAGGGTGCGGACCAGCACCGTGCGGAACACCGCCTGATCGGGCGGCGTCGCGACGATGGCCCCGTCGGCGTCACGCCGGAGGTCGAGCGCGTTCAGCAGGTAGAGGTCGGTGACCGGGCCGCCGGCCCGTCGGATCGCGGCCCACGTCTCGCGCTCGCCCCACGCGGGGGCGATCGCCTTGAAGGCGGCGGCGAGGTCCGTCGCCCCCTCCGCCGGCAGCCGCCGGCCGGTCGAGAACAGCAGCGAGCGGAAGCCGTTGACGTCGTAGTTGAGGCGCGTCGCGGCACTCGCCAGCGTGCCGTCGGCGCGCGCCTGGCGGATGTCGGCGGCGAGGGCGGCGAACGCCGCCTCGCCGGGCAGGCCGCGCCCGTCCCAGGTGGCCAGCGCCGCCAGGGTGCGCGGCAGCACCGGGGCGACCTCGGGGTCGGCGGCGCCACGCCACAGCATGGCGCCGATCGGCCCGACGAAGCTCGCCAGCAGGAAGAGGAAGAGCGGCGCCACGAGCAGCGCCGCCTTGGCCTTTCTCACTTCAGCGGGCGACCCAGGCGTTGAAGCGCTGGTTCAGCTTGTCGATGTTCTCCACCCAGAACGGCTCGTCGATGTAGAGGGCGGTCGCGATATTCTCCGGCGCGGTCGGCAGCTCCGCCAGGACCGCCTTGTCGATCAGGGCGTTGGCGCCCTTGTTGGTGACGCCGTAGGGGATCTTGGGCGGCATCCGCGCCTGGTTCTCCGCCTTGCTGACGTAGGCGATGTAGCCCTCGGCGGCCGCCTTGTTGGGCGAGCCCTTCATGATCACCCAGGAATCGATGGTGTAGAGGGAGTTGTTCCAGACGATCTTGAAGTTCTTCTTGTCGTTCTTGTTGGCCGCCCCGATGCGGCCGTTGTAGGCGGCGGTCATCGCGACCTCGCCGGCGGCGAGGAGCTGTGGCGGCTGCGAGCCCTTCTCCCACCACACGATGTTGGCCTTGATCTGGTCGAGCTTCTTGAAGGCGCGCTCGATGCCGGCGTCGGTCGCCAGCGTCTTGTAGACGTCGGCCGGTGCCACGCCATCGGCCATCAGCGCGAACTCGAGGTTGGTCTTCGGGCCCTTGCGCAGGGCGCGCTTGCCCGGCCATTTCGTGACGTTCCAGAAGTCGGCCCAGCTCTTCGGTCCGTCCTTGATGCGGTCGCCGTCGTACGCGAGGATGAAATTGTATACGATCGCGCCGACGCCGCAGTCGTGCACCGCGTCCTTGAGGAAGGCGTCCTTGCCGCCGACCTTGGCCCAGTCGATCTTCTCGAACAGGCCTTCCTCGCAGCCGATCACCAGCTCCTCGGATTCGACCTGGACGACGTCCCAGGTGTTGGCGCCGCCCTGCAGCTTGGCGCGCAGCACGCCGATGCCGCCGTCCCAGCTCTCCTCGACCATCTTGCTCTTGGTCGCGTCCATGTACGGCTTGAAATAGGCGTCGCGCTGCGCGTCCTGGTAGGCACCGCCCCAGGACACCACCGTC
Organism: Alphaproteobacteria bacterium; assembly: GCA_020852355.1. Classification (GTDB taxonomy): domain Bacteria; phylum Pseudomonadota; class Alphaproteobacteria; order ATCC43930; family Allostellaceae; genus Allostella. Next base: position 17,585 of record JADZBA010000209.1, on the reverse strand, counting down.
AGGTCGCGCGCCGACGCCGCGCCCGTGCCGAGCGCCACCGCCGCCGCCAGCAGGATTCCCCGTCCCGTCCGCATTCCCTCTCCTTTCGCGGGCGCACCGGCGCCCGGGCAAGTCCCATGATAGACGATCCGCGGAGGCCCGGGGCAGCCCACTCGCGCGGGAGCGGTTGCGCGACGCCGCGTCGCACGCCAACGTTGCCACGATGCGCGCCCCCATCGTCGTCCCCGCCGGGCCGATGCCCGTTCTCGTCGGCCTCGACATCGGCACGACCTCGACCATCGGCGTGCTGATCCGTCCCGACGGCGCGACGCTGGCGACCGAAAGCCGGCCGGTGCATCTCCACGCCGATCGTCCGGGCTGGGCGGAGGAGGAGCCGGAGGAATGGTGGGCGAACGCCTGCGCGATCCTGCGCCTGCTCGCCGCCCGGGCGGCGGACGCGGGGCATCCGATCGCCGCCGTCGGCGTCACCGGTATGCTGCCGGCGGTAGTGCTGCTCGATGCCGACGGCCGGCCGATCCGGCGCAGCATCCAGCAGTCCGACGCGCGCGCCTTCGTCGAGGTGGAGGAGATGCGGCGCAGCGTCGACGCGGCGGCTTTCTTCGCCCGCACCGGCTGCGGCATCAACCAGCAGCTCGTGGCGCCGACCCTGCGCTGGCTCGCGCGCCACGAGCCCGGGACGATGGCGCGGGTCGCGACGGTGCTGGGCTCCTACGACTTCGTGACGGGCCGGCTCGCCGGCGTGCGCACCGTCGAGCTCAACTGGGCGCTCGAATCCGGTCTGATGCTGCTCGGGGAGCGACGCTTCGCCGACGACCTGCTGGCGCTGGGTGGCGTCACGCGCGCCCAGCTTCCGGACATCCGCGCGGCGCACGACGTCGTCGGCACGGTCACCGCGAGCGCGGCCGCGGCGACGGGCCTGCGCGAGGGAACCCCGGTCATCGCCGGCGTCGCCGACCACGCCGCCTCGACCTTCGCGGCGGGAGTCGTGGAGGAGGGCGACGTGCTGCTGAAGTTCGGCGGGTCGGGGGACATCATGGTGGCGACGCGGGCGCCGGTCGGCGATGCGCGGCTCTACAACGACGTCCATGTCGTGCCCGGTCTCTTCATGCCGAACGGCTGCATGGCGGCGTCCGGCGCGGCGCTGAACTGGCTGGCGGCGACGATCGCCGCCGGGCTGCCCTGCGGCGAGGGGCAGACGGTCCATCAGGCCCTCGACGCATTGGCCGCGGCGACGCCTCCCGGCGCGGACGGCCTCGTCTTCCTGCCGTATCTGCTGGGCGAGAAGACGCCGCTGCACGATCCGGAGGCGCGCGGCGTGCTGCTCGGCCTCGGCCTGCATCACCGCACCGGCCATCTCTGGCGCGCGGCGCTGGAAGGGATCGCTTTCGGCTTCCGCCACCATCTCCAGGTCTTCGCCGAGGCCGGCCTTCGCGCCGAGCGCTTCCGCGCCTCGGACGGCGGCGCGCGCAGCCGCGTGTGGATGCAGATCGTCGCCGACGTGATCCAGCGGCCGATCCAGCTCCTCGAGGGGCACCCGGGGTCGGCCTTGGGCGCCGCGTTCGTCGCCGGCATCGCCGTCGGCGTGTTCGACGGCTGGGACCAGGTCGCGCGGTTCGTCCGGCCGGGCGACACGATCCGGCCCGACCCGCGGACTGCGTCCACCTACGACCGCCTGTACGGCGTCTATCGCGAGGCCTACGAGCGGCTGCGGACGCTGTTCCCGCGGCTGGCCGGCTGACGTTCGCCTCAGCCGGCCCGGCTCGCCGCGAGGTTGACGGCGAGCGCCAGCAGGACGGTGTTGTAGAAGAACGAGATGATGCCGTGCGCCATGACGATGCGCCGCATCGCCGTCGACGTGGCCTGCACGTCCGAGACCTGGGCGGTCATGCCGATGACGAAGGAATGGTAGAGGAAGTCCCACATCTTGGGCTCCTCGGTACCCGGAAAGACCAGCCCGCGCGTGTCCCGCCGCCCGTCGATGCCGTCATGGGCGGCGGAGTAGTAGCGGTGGGCGTAGTGGAAGGCCTCGACGGTATGCAAGGTCGACCAGCCGAGCAGCACGCTGACCACCGCCAGCCCCAGATGGATGGCGCCGGGGTCTTCCTGCCGGCCGAACAGCGCGAAGATCGACCCCAGGCTGAGCGCCACCGAGCCGACGGTGAGGACGAGGATGATGATGATGCCCTCGTCCGTGTAGCGTGACCGGCCGCGCAGGCCGGCCGGGGTGATCGACATGGCGAGCGCGCCGGTGGAGACGAGGTAGACGAGGAAGAAGGTGTCGCCGGCGAGGAGCAGGCGCAGATCGAACGCCGTCGGCCAGGGCACCAGCCCGGCCAGCGCGCCGACCACGGCCGCCGCGTAGAAGCGGCCGTGGTGGCGGACGTGGCGTCGCACCGCAGCCGTCTATCTCGCAGGGGCGGTGCGGCCGATGATGGCGTCGCGGCTCTTCAGGACGCGCTGGGCGCGATAGACGATCGGATAGTCGATGAACTTGCCGTCGAGCTGGATGGCCGCGAGCCCCGCCGCCTCGGCCGTCTCGAAGGCCGCCACCACCCGCTCGGCGAAATGCACCTCTGCGTCGGTCGGCGTGAAGACGCCGTTGACGATCGGGACCTGGCCGGGATGGATGCACATCTTGCCCTGGAAGCCCAGGCCCTTGACGTGCCGGGCGGATGCCTCCAGCCCCTCGGGATCCTGCAGGTCGACCCAGACCGAATCCATCGGCGCCTCGAGCCCGGCGGCCCGCGACGACGCCACGATGGCTGAGCGGGCGGGCAGCAGCTCGGCCTCGCCGCGGCTCCAGGTGATGTTGGTGTCGAGGGTGAAGTCGCCGGCTCCGAAGGCGACGCGCCGGACGCGGCTGCCGGCGCGCAGGATGGCATCGATGTCGGTCAGGCCGCGCGCCGTCTCGATGATCGGCAGCAGGTCGATGCTGCGCCGCTTCAGCCCGCGCTCGCGCTCGAGTTGCTCGATCAGCCAGTCCGCGGCGAGCAGGCTGGCCGCCGATTCCACCTTGGGCAGGATGATTCCGTCGACGCCCGGTGCCACCACGGCGACGAGGTCGCCGTAGCAGAATTCCGTCTCCATGGCGTTGACGCGGACATAGCCGAGGCAGCTCCGCGGTCGCTGCATCGCCGCCACGACGACGGCGCGGGTCGCCGGCTTCTCGGCGATGGCGACGGCGTCCTCAAGGTCGAGGATCACGCCGTCGGCGCCGACGCCGAAGACCTTCTCGACCCGGCGCGCGTGGTTGCCGGGGGCGAAAAGGAAGGTGCGATGCAGGGCCATGATCGGGTACTCCGGCGTTAGGGCTTCAGCCAGATCTCGCGCAGATCCTGGTTCAGCATGTGGCTCGGCAGAGCGACCCAGCCCCGAACCTTGCGGTCGACGGCCGCGTTGCGCGCCGCCCAGAGGCCGGGAGCCGAATACACCTGGGCGACGAGGTGGCGCTGGATGTCGTGCACCAGACGGGTGCGCTCCTTGAGGTCGAGCGCCTCCTTCTGGCGCGCGTAGAGCTCGTCGACCGTGCGGTCGACATAGCGCGAGATGTTGTTCTCCGTACGGTCGAACGAGACGTAGCGGCCGAGCTGGACCGAGGGATCGTCGTTCCACTCCGCCTGGGAGTCGACGCAGACCTCGTAGTTGCCCGACTGCCGGACCGCCAGCCACTGCCCCGTCTCGAGCTGCGCGTGCTCGACGGTGACGCCGATCTGCCGCCATTGGTCGATGAGGAAGAGGCCGAGGGGCACGAAGGGCACGGTCACCCGGTTGGTCAGCTTGAAGGAGAGGTTCGGCACGCCCGCCTCGGCGAGGAGCCGCCTGGCCTCGGCGCGCGAGGCGGCGATGTCGCGCGAGAAGCCCGGCAGGTCGACGAGATCCTCGCCGTTCAGCGCCATCGCCGAGCCGGGCCGCATCAGCCCGCCCACCGTCTTCAGGAAGGTGATGCGCGACATCGGCCCGGCACCACCCCAGCGGTCGACGGCCAGCGTCAGCGCCTTGCGGACGCGGATGTCGTCGAAGGGCTTCTTCTGGGTATTGAAGGAGAAGAAGAAGTGCGCGAGCCAGCCGCCCTCCGAGAAGTTCACCTGATCGCCGCGGCTGCTCTTCACCCGTGCCACCTCGGACGGCGAGAAGCCGCGGAACTCGGCCATGATCTGCCCACCCGACATGGAGTTGACGATGGCGGTGTTGGTCATGGTGACGGCGCGGAACCCGTCGAGGTAGGGCAGGCTCTTGTCGAAATAGTTCTCGAACCGCTTGCCGATCCAATGCGAGCCGGCGACGTGCTCGACGAAGCGGAAGGGGCCGGTGCCGAGGATGTTGCGTGCGGGAAAGCTCGGATCCGCCGCCAGCTTGGCGGCCGAGTAGAGGCAGTTCCACGGGCTCGCGAAGTTGGAGAGCATGCCGGCGTTCGGGCGCCCGATGCGGAAGACGATGGTACGCTCGTCGGGCGTCTCGATGGCGGTGATGTCCTCGAAGAGGCCCTGGCGCACCGAAACGACCCCCGGCGGCGGGTTGCGCAGGCGCTCGTAGGTGGCATGGACGTCGCGCGAGGTCAGCTTGCTCCCGTCGTGGAACAGCACCCCGTCGCGCAGCCTGAAGGTATAGGCGAGCCCGTCCTCCGACAGGGTCCAGCTCTCCGCCACGTCGCCGACGATCCGGGGATAGGTCTCGGCGTCGAAGCGCAGCAGCAGCGAGAAGTGCGGCGCCAGGTAGTGGATGTTGGAGAAGCTCGACGCGGCGTGGCAGTCGTAGGTCGAGGTGTCTCCATTGACGGCGTAGATGAGCGTCCCGCCGCGCACTGGCGTCTCCGCCGCCGCGGGCGCGGCGACCATCGCGAGCGCACACAGCGCGCCCAGGCATCGCGTCGGCTTCATTCCCTGTCCTCCCCTCGGTTTCGGCCGGGCTTGCGCCTGCGCGCGCCGGCGTTCGTCGCGCTGCCCCGATCGCATCCGTCAGGCGACGGCACCCTCCTTGCGCAGGCGCGCGATGTCCTCGGCCGAGAAGCCCAGCCCGGCCAGCACCTCGTCAGTGTGCTGCCCGAAGGTGGGGGCGCCGAAATTGGTCGGGCCGGGGGTCGCGCTCATGTGGATCGGCTTGTTCAGCCCGCGATAGCTGCCGACGACCGGGTGCGCCATGGTCGCGACCATGTCCTCGGCCAGGACCTGCGGATGGTCGAACATGTCCTCGATCGGTCGTGCCCGGGCACAGGGGACGCGCTGGCCGAAGATCTCCTCCCACTCGGCGGCGGTATGGGCCATCAGGGCGGCGCGCAGCCGCGGCAGCAGAACCGCCGCATGCTCGGCCCGCTTGCGCATCGTGTCGTAGCGCGGGTCGGTCGCCAGATCATGCAACCCGACCAGCTCGCACATCGCCTGCCAGAAATGCGGGGAATGGGCGGAGACGTAGATCCAGCCCTCCTTGGTCGGATGCAGCCCGGTGAGGCCGCCCGACCGCAGCTCTCGGCTGACCTCGCGCGGCTCCCCCTCCGCCCAGACGAAGCGGCCGCCCTGCATGGTGAGGGCGGTGCGCAGCAGCGACAGGCCGACGAACTGCCCTTCGCCGGTGCGCTCACGGTGGAAGAGCGCGGAGGACACGCCATACGCCAGCAGCGCCGAGGTGTAGTAGTCGACGACCGATCCGAGCACCACCTGCGGCTGGTCGGGCGACGGCCCCTGGAACGTGCAGATGCCCGTCATCGTCTGCAGCACCTGGTCGAAGCCGGCGTTCTCCGCGAGCGGCCCGGTCTGGCCGAACCCGGTCAGCGAGACGTAGATGAGCCCTGGATTGATCGCCTTCAGCCGCTCGTAGTCGATGCCCAGCCGCTCCGGGACCGATGGCCGGAAATTGTGCGCGATCACGTCCGCCGAGGCGACCATGCGGTGCAGGATCGCCAGCGCCTCCTTCTTCTTCAGGTCGAGGACGACGCCGCGCTTGTTGCGGTTGGCACCGAGGAACACGCGGCTCTCGTGCTCCAGCGTCGAGGGGAAGTTGCGGATCATGTCGCCGACGGGCGCCTCGATCTTGATCACCTCGGCGCCGAGGTCGGCCAGCAGCGTGCAGCCGTAGGGGCCCGCGAGATATGCCGTAAGATCGAGGACCTTGATGCCGGTCAGCGGGCCGACGGGTCCCGGTGCCGCGCCGGTGGATTCCGTCATGGTCAGCGCCCTCCCATGCGGGCGGCGATGCGGCGGGCGCGGTCGACCACGCGCTGCGCCCGCTCGACGATCGGCACGTCGATCATCTTGCCGTCGAACGTCACCGAGCCGCGCCCTTCGGCGTAGGCCTTCTCGTAGGCGGCGATCATCCGTTCGGCGGTGTCGACCTCGGTGGCGCTCGGCGTGAAGCCCTCGTTCAGCAGCGGCACGATGCTCGGATGAATGCACGCGCTGCCCTCGAAGCCGAAGCGGCGCGAGCGCTTGATGGAGGCGCGGTAGCCCTCGACGTCCTGGAAGTTCGCGACCGAGCCGATGGTGCCCATCGGGGTGATGCCGGCGGCGCGCGCCGCCAGCACGCACTGCTGCTTGGGATAGAGCAGCACCTCGGGATCGGGCTCGCCGCCGATGTCGGAAGCGAAGTCCTCGCCTCCCAGAGTCAGGGCGACGTTGCGCGGCGTGGCCTCCGCGATCTCCCAGATGTAGCGGAAGCCGGCGGCCGTCTCGACCATCGCGATGAAGCGCGTGTGGCCCCTGGCGACGCCCTTCTGCGCCTCCACCGCGTCGACCAGCTCTGTCAGCAGCCGAAGATGGCCGGCGCTGTCGATCTTCGGCAGCATCAGGGCGCGCACCTCGGCCGAGACCACCGCTTCGATGTCGCGCACGGCCAGCTCGATCGGTCGGTTGATGCGCACGACGACGTCTGCACCGCCGCGCGAGACGACCGTGGCGGCGTCGGCCACCATGGTCCGGGCGGCGGCCTTGTCGGCCGGCGCGATGCTGTCCTCGAGATCGAGGATGATCGCGTCGGCGCCGCGCTCATGTGCCTTGGCGACGTACTTCGGGACATTCACCGGGACAAAGAGCATCGAGCGCCAGAAGGGCGCGTCGTCGGCACGGGCTTGCATCGGTTCAACCCTGATCTGGATGGGGGCGGTCTACCGGCGGCGTCGGCGTCGGCTCGCCGCCCGCCTCCGAGGCAATCTGCATGGTGCAATGCCCGGAAAGCGTAGCCGGGGTCTCCGCCGCTGTCACGCAGTTTGCCCCGTCGTGACCGGTCACGACGGGGCGTCGCCTCATTCGAAGAACAGCACGTTGCCGGCATTGAGGGCGGCCGGCTGCACGCCCAGCAGCAAGAGGCTGTTGCCGCCGCCGAGATCGATCAGGGTGTTGCCCTGGCCGTTGGCGGCGATGTGCTGCACCAGCTCGGCGAAGGTGTCGACGCCGGTGCCGTTCATGTTGGCCTGCAGCGCGATGCGGTCGCCGCCGGCGAAGTCGACGATGCTGTCCTGGCCGCTGCCGGCGCGAAACACGAACGCGTCGGCGCCATCGCCGCCGGTCGATGTGTCGTTGCCGAGATCGCCGCTCAGCCAGTCGTCGCCGTCGCCGCCGAAGAGCGCATCGGCGCCCTGGCCGCCGAACACGGTGTCGTTGCCGGCGTCGCCGTAGACGAGGTCGCTGCCGATGCTGCCGTTGACGTGCCAGTCGTCGCCCTGGCCACCGCGCACCACGTCGTCGCCCTGGCCGCCGCGGACATAGTCCTGGCCGGTGCCGCCGGTGACGAGGTCGTTGCCGCCATTGCCGTTGAGGTCGTCGTCGCCGCCGTTGCCGTTGACGACGTCGTTGCCGTCCATGCCGACGAGCGTGTCGGCGCCGTCGCTGCCCAGGACGGTGTCGTCGAAGCGGAACGTCGCCTCGACCAGGCCGAAGGAATCGCCGTCGACCAGCCGCGGGGCGTACTCGTCACCGACGTCGACGGCGAACCCGCTGCCCTCGAACGGAGTCTGCCCGAGGACGTCGATGACGCGGAAGGATTCGATGGTCCCGTCGGTGATGGTGCCGTCGCTCTGGATGACGAAGCTGCCGAACAGCTGCACGGTACTGCCGTCGGGCTCGATGATATTGATGACCGTCGGGAACGGCGCGACCTCCACGAGGTCGGGCGACCCGTACCAGAAGTCGCCGGACAGCAGATTCTGCGGTGAGTAGGCGGTGAAGATGCCCATGACGTTCCCGGTGAGGGCGGATGCCGGCCGCCCCGTTCGCCGCCCGCCGCATGCCCATGCGGGACGTTAGAGAAGCGGCGCGCCGCGGGCAATCCGCGACGCGCCGGACGTGCCGGTCAGTCGACCTGGGCGCCGGAGCGCTTGACGCGCTCCTTCCACTTCTCGATGTCCTGGGCATGGATCTCCCTGAACTTCTCGATCGTGGTCGCGAGATTGACCAGGCCGAGGTCGGCGATCCGCTTGTCGAAGGCCGGCTCGCGCAGGATCCTGTTGATCTCCTCGTTCATGCGACGAAGGATCGGTTCGGGCGTCGCCTTGGGTGCGAACAGCCCGTACCACGTGGTGCTCTCCCAGCCGGGCAGGCCGCATGCCTCGGCCAGGGTGGGCACGTCGGGCAGGGCAGGGATGCGGGCCGCCGTGGTGACGCCGAGCGCCCGGAAGGTGCCGGCCTTGAGCTGGCCCATGATCGGGATGCTCTGCTGGAACATGATCTGCGCCTCGCCCGACATCATGGCGTTCAGCGCCGGCGGCGTGCCGCGATAGGGGATGTGCGTCAGCTCGACCTTCGCGGCGTCGGCGAACTGCGCCCCGGCGAGGTGGGTCGAGGCGCCGTTGCCGGTGGAGGCGTAGTGGAGCCTGCCCGGCTCCTTCTTCGCCCGCTGCAGCATGTCGGCGCAGCTCTTCACGTCGGGCAGGATCTGCGGGTTGACGATCAGCACGTTCGGCACGTCGACGAGGAGCGCCACGTGGGCGAAGTCCTTCATCACGTCGAAGCCGAGCTTGGGATAGAGCGCCGCGTTGATCGCGTGCGTGCCGGCGGTGCCCATGTAGAAGGTGTAGCCGTCGGGCTTGGCGCGGGCGACGAACTCCGAGCCGACGTTGCCTCCGGCACCCGACTTGTTCTCGACGATGATCGTCTGTCCCAGCGCCTTGGACAGCGGCTCCTGCAGCAGGCGGGCGAAGATGTCGGTGCCGGCCCCCGTCGGAAAGCCGCCGATGATCTGGATCGGCTGCGCCCTGGGCCACTCCTGTGCCGTCGCCGGCGCCGCGGCGAGGGCGAGCGCCGTGGCGCCGAGGGCGGCGATCGCGGCGCGCCGTCCGAGCATGGTTCTCGTCGCGTTCATCGGTCTTCTCCTTCTCGATGGGTGGTCATTCCTCGCGCAGGGCCTCCTCGCGCCTGGCCCGCAGGGCGGGCAGCAGGACCGCGACCAGCAGCAGCGCCGACAGGGCCAGCAGCCCGGCCGATATCGGCCGCTCGACGAAGACCCACGGGTCGCCGCGGCTGACCAGCAGGGCACGACGGAGGTTCTCCTCCATCAGCGGGCCGAGCACGAACCCGAGCAGCAGCGGCGCCGGCTCGCAGCCGAACTTCAGCAGCAGGTAGCCGAGCACGCCGAAGATCAGCATCAGCACGACGTCGAACGACGACGCGTTCAGCGAGTACACGCCGATGCAGCACAGCAGCAGGATGATCGGGTGCAGCAGCCGGTACGGCAGGCGCAGGAGCTGCACCCAGATGCCGATCAGCGGCAGGTTGATGATCAGCAGCATGACGTTGCCGATCCACATGCTGCAGACGATCCCCCAGAAGAACGCCGGCTGCTCGCTGATGATGCGCGGGCTCGGCGTCACGCCGAAGATCTGCATCGCCCCCATCATCAGCGCCATCAGCGCGTTGGCGGGGATGCCCAGGGTCAGGGTCGGGATGAACGATGCCTGAGAGGCAGCGTTGTTCGCGCTCTCGGGCCCGGCGACGCCCGCGATCGCGCCCTTGCCGAAGCGGGAAGGATCGCGCGCGACCTTCTTCTCCAGCGCGTATGCAGCGAAGGACGCCAGCGCGGCGCTCCCGCCGGGCAGCACGCCGACCAGCGAGCCGAGGAATGTGCCGCGGACGGCGGCCGGCCAGGACTCGCGGAACTCCTCGCGCGTCGGCCACAGGCGGCCGATGACGGCGGCCATGCGCGGCGCGTGGTCGCGCTCCAGGTTCACCAGGATGTCGGCGACACCGAACAGCCCCATGGCGATGACGACGAAGCCGACCCCGTCGGCGAGCTCCGGAAAGCCCAGGGTGAAGCGCTCCCGCCCGGAGTTGAGATCGGTGCCGATCAGGCCGAGGAACAGGCCGAGCACGGTGACCGCCACCGCACTCAGCACCGAGCCGTGCGCCAGCACGATGGCGCCGACGAGGCCGACGGTCATCAGCGCGAAATACTCCGGCGCCTGGAACTGCAGGCCGAGGCGGGCCAGCGGCGGCGAGGCGACGGCGATGATCAGCGTGGCGACCGATCCCGCGAAGAACGAGCCGAGCGCGGCGACCGCCAATGCGGCCCCGGCGCGGCCGTTGCGCGCCATCTGGTGGCCGTCGAGGGTGGTCACGACCGACGAGGTTTCGCCCGGCAGGTTCACCAGGATCGCCGTCGTCGAGCTGCCGTACTGGGCGCCGTAGTAGATGCCGGCCAGCATGATCAGCGCGGTGACCGGCTCCAGGTGGTAGGTGAGGGGCAGCAGCATGGCGATCGTCGCCAGCGGCCCGATGCCCGGGAGCACGCCGATGAGGGTGCCGACCAGGGCGCCGATCAGGCAGAAAAGGAGGTTCGCCGGGCTGACGGCGACGCCGAAGCCCAGTGCGAGATTGGTGAGGAGGTCCATGGACGGCGGGGACCTTCAGCGGAACCAGAGCGGGATGGGAAGGCGCAGGGCCCAGACGAAGACGGCCGCGCAGAACCCCGCGGAGATGACCGCCAGCACCGCTACCTCGCCCCAGCGGCTCTCGCGGTCGGCGAGCCCGCCGCCGGCGATGGCGGCGACCGAGGCGAGCAGGATGCCGCCCTCGTCGATCAGCCAGGCGAATGCCACACCGCCTGCCACGATGCCGAGGAGGGGCCGCAGGCGCATCCGTTCGACCGCTTCCGATCCCGGTGCCAGCGCGCGCAAGGCGACGATCGCGCCGAAGACGATGAGGACGAAGGACAGCCCGCGGGGGAAGTAGCCGGGCCCCATGCGCCCGGCGCTGCCGAGCGGCAGGTCGGCGCCGAGGGCGAGGCCGGCGACGCCGAACGCCGCCAGCAGGAGGCCGGCCCAGACGTCCTTGCGGACCAGGAGCGTGGGCTGCGGAGCTATGGTCGATCCTCCTCCCCGACGGTCGACGCTCCGCCGGAATCTTCCCTGTCGCACCGCCATGCGATGGCGAACTTTCATTCGACTCTAGGGTGCGGCCCTCGCGACAGCAACGCAAGGCGGGGTGGGGCGGCGACGGGCTGCGACGCGCCGACGCCGTTGCACCTCGCTCCCGCTTCGGTTCTACTCCGGTCCAGCAACCCGCACCCGCGCGGGGAAACAGGCAGGAGAAACGCCCGTGACCAAGGTACTCGCGCCGGCCGCGCTCGCGGCCGCGCTGGCATTCGCCGCCCCGGCCGTGGCCCAGTCGCTTCCGGACTACTATCCAAAGGACTACTCGCAGATCGTCGAGGGGTCGAAGAAGGAGAACAAGCTCGTCGTCTACTCGATCATGGCCGAGTACAATTGGCGGCCGGTGATCGAGGGCTTCAAGAAGAAGTTCCCGTGGATTGACGTCCAGACCCTGGATCTCGGCTCGGGCGAGGTGTTCGAGCGCTACTACGCCGAACGGGCGTCGGGCGCACGCTCGGGCGACCTCATGATCAACGGCGCGGTCGACAAGTGGCTGCAGTTCGTCGGTCGTGGCGAGCTGGTGGACTACGTCTCGGCCGAGGCGGCGAAGGTTCCGGACTGGAGCAAGCCACGCAAGGGCCTCTACACGGTGTCCGCCGACCCCATGGTCATCGTCTACAACAAGGCGCTGATCCCCGAGGCGCAGGCACCCAAGAGCCTCGCCGACCTCGCCAAGATGGTCTCGGCCGCGCCGGCCCGCTTCAAGAACAAGATCACGACCTACAACGCCGGCACCGAGGCGTTCGGCCTGGCGATCAACTGGGCCTACGTGAAGAGCAAGGGCGACGCGGCCTGGGGCCTGCTCGAGCAGATGGGTAAGGTCGTGCGCGCCGAGGGCAGCGCGGGCCCGATGGTCGAGAAGATCACCGCGGGCGAGTACATGGCCGGCTATTTCATCTCCGCGATCGTGCTGTACCCGCGGCTCAACGACCCCGCGCGCGCCAAGATCCTCGGCTGGGCGTTCCCGACCGACGGCACGCCGATCATCATGCGCGGCATGGGAATCGCCAAGGGTGCCACCAACGTCAACTCGGCCAAGCTGATGCTCGACCACATCCTCTCGCACGAGGGTCAGGTGGCCTTCGGCAAGGGCGGGCTCACGCCCTACCGCGCCGACGTCAAGGACGACGAGGTGCCGCGCTATACCTTCAGCAGGGTGGCGCGCGAGGCGGGCGGCGAGCAGAACCTCGTCATCGTCGACTACGACGACAACATCGTGAGCAAGGGGCCGGATTTCCAGGCGCGCTGGAAGAAGGTCTTCGGCACCGGCGGCTGAGCCCGGAGCCGCGCCGGTGACGGCGATCGACGCGACCCCCGCCCCGGCGCTCGTGCCGGGGCGGGACGGTTTCGCGCAATGGTCCATCGCGACGCTGACGCTCGTCCTCGTCGCGACGCCGCTCATCCCCATCCTCTATCAGTCGTTGAGCGACCGGCCGCTCTATGACGGTCTCGGTGCGCTGTCGCTCACCAACTACGTCAACCTTTTCGGCAGCCCCGAATTCCTCAAGGTGCTGTGGAACACGGTGGCGCTCGGCGGGCTGACGACGATCCTGGGGACCCTGATCGGCGTCGTCGCGGCGATCGTCATCGGCCGCACCGACATGCCGGCGCGGGCGACGATCGGCGAGCTGCTCATCTGGCCGCTCTACATCTCCCATCTCGTGCTGGGCTTCGGCTTCAGCGTCATGTACGGCCCCTCGGGCTACGTGACCCTGTCGCTCGCCCAGGTGCTGGGCGACAGCCCCTGGGATCTCTACACGATCCCTGGCATGGCGGTGATCTGCGCCGTGGCGCAGGCACCCATCACCTATCTCTTCTGCATCGCCTCGACGCAGGCCGCCGACCCGTCGCTGGAGGACGCCGCGCGCATCTCCGGCGCCTCGCCGTTCCGCGCGCTGTGGTCGGTGAGCATCCCGCTGCTGCGCCCGGCGATCGTCTATGCGGTCATCCTCAACTTCACCGTGGCGCTCGAGCTGCTGGCGATCCCGCTGCTGTTCGGCCGGCCGGCGGGCTACGAGTTCCTGACGACCTTCCTCTACGAGAAGGGCATCGACGCGGCCACGCCGGACTACGGCCTGGTGGGCGCCGCCGCCGCCCTGCTGCTCGCCATCGTCAGCTTCCTCTTGTGGCTGCAGGCGCGCCTGTTGCGCGATTCCGGCCGCTTCGTGACGCTGGGCGGCAAGGCCGCCCGGCCGCGCCTGCTGGCGCTCGGCCGCTGGCGTTGGGTGGTGTTCGGCGCAATGGCCTTCTACATCCTGGCCGGTGTCGGCGTGCCCATGGTGGGTGTGGCGCTGCGCGCCTTCACCAGCTTCCTGACGCCACTGCTGCCGTTCTGGGAGGTGCTGACGCTCGACCACGTCATCCTGATCTTCTCCTATCCCGCCTACATCCGTTCGATCGTCAACACGATCGGCATCTCGGTCTTCGGCGGGGCGCTGTGCACGCTGTTCGTGGCGCTCGTCGCGATCACCGTCCACCGCTCGGAGTTCCGGTGGCGGCGGTCGCTGGAGTTCGTCGCGACCTATCCGCGGGCCGTGCCGGGGCTGGTGGCGGGCATCGGATTCCTCTGGGCGATGCTGTTCTTCCCGCCGCTCGGCGTGCTGCACAACACCATCTGGATCCTCGTCGTCGCCTACATCATGCGCTACCTGCCGACGGGCTTCGGCGCGATGTCGCCGATGCTGCTGCAGATCGGCCGGGAGCTGGACCGCGCCTCGCGCACGGTCGGTGCCGATTGGTGGACGACCGCGACGCGCATCCTCCTGCCGCTCATCAAGCCGGCGCTGTTCTCGACCTTCGCCATCCTGTTCGTCGCGTTCTTCCGGGAATACTCGGCGGCGGTGTTCCTCATCTCGCCGGGAGCGGAGGTCATCGGCACCATGCTGCTCAGCTTCTGGATCCAGGGCGACGCCGGACCGGTGGCAGCCCTGGCGCTCTTCCAGATCCTGCTGACCTTCGCGTTCGTCTACGGCGCGCGCCACCTCCTCGGAGTGAAGATCTATGGCTGAGGTGCAGATCCGCGGGCTCGTGAAGCGGTTCGGACCGGTCACCGCCGTCGATCATGTCGACCTGACGATCCATGACGGCGAGTTCCTGACGCTGCTCGGGCCGTCCGGCTGCGGCAAGTCGACGACGCTGGCGGCCGTCGCCGGCCTCGACCGGGCGGACGGCGGCAGCATTCGTGTCGGCGACACGGTGTTCTACGACGAGGCGAGCGGTGTGTACCTGCCGCCGGAGCGGCGGAACTGCGGCCTCGTCTTCCAGTCCTATGCGCTGTGGCCGCACATGACGGTGGCCGAGAACTGCGCCTTTCCGCTGAAGCTCCGCCGGATGAGCGCGGCCGACCGCCGCCGGCGCGTCGACGAGGCGCTGGCGCTGGTCGAGATGCAGCCCTATGCCGCGCGCTATCCCCACCAGCTCTCGGGCGGGCAGCAGCAGCGCGTCGCGCTAGCGCGCACGCTGGTCTACCGTCCCACCATCCTGCTGCTCGACGAGCCGCTGTCGAACCTCGACGCCAAGCTGCGCGAGCGGGCGCGCACGTGGCTGGCGCAGATCACCAAGCAGGTCGGGCTGACGACGATCTACGTGACGCACGACCAGATCGAGGCGCTGGCGCTGTCCGACCGCATCGCAGTGATGCGCAACGGCAGGATCGCCCAGCTCGATGTGCCGAGGGCGATCTACGAGCACCCGGCCGACCCGTTCGTCGCCGACTTCATCGGTTCCAGCAACTTCATCAAGGGGACCGCCGAGGGCGTCACCGGCGATGCGCTGTCGATCCGCCTCGACAGCGGCCACAACATCCAGCTCGGGCTGCGGCCGGGCATCACGGCGGGCCAGCGCGTCACCGTGGCGATCCGCCCGGAACGTATCGCGATCCTCGCTCCGGGCGAGGCGGCGCCGGGCGAGGGCTCGCTCCTGGACGCCGCGATCGCGGAGCGCAGCTATCTCGGGTCGCGCTGGATGTATCATCTCGCGATCGGCCCGACGGTATTGCGCGTCGAGACCGCGCAGGAGCTGCCGCTCGGCGGCGTCCGCATCCATGTGCCGCCAGGCGCCGCCCTGGTCTTCGCCGGCGAGGAGGCTCCCGAAGCGTGATTGCGTTCCGTCCCGATGCCGCCGGCCCGTTGCAGGGGCTGGTGGTCCTCGATCTCTCGCGGCTGGTCGCGGGCAACATGGTCAGCCTGCAGCTCGCCGACTACGGCGCCGAGGTCATCAAGGTCGAGGATCCGAAGAAGGGCGATCCCCTGCGCGACTGGCGGACCAACGGTATCAGCGCCCACTGGAAGGTCTACGGCCGCAACAAGAAGAGCCTGACGCTCAACCTGCGCGCGGCCGAGGGCATGGACCTGCTGCGCCGGCTCGTCGCGACCGCGGACGTGATGATCGAGAACTATCGCCCCGGCACGCTGGAGGAGATGGGCCTGGCGCCCGCCGTCCTGCATGGGCTGAACCGCCGCCTGATCCTGGTGCGCGTGTCCGGCTGGGGACAGGATGGGCCGTACAAGGACCGGCCGGGCTTCGGCAGCCTCGTCGAGGGGGTGTCGGGCTTCGCCTCGAAGAACGGCTTCCCCGACCGGCCGCCGGTGCTGCCGCCCCTGGCGCTGGCCGACATGATCGCCGGCCTCTACGGCGCCTACGCCGTGATGGTGGCGCTGCGCCACCGCGACGCGACCGGCGAAGGACAGGTCATCGACCTGCCGCTGCTCGACCCGATCTTCTCGATCCTGGGGCCGGAGGCGGCGAACTGGAAGCTCACGGGGCAGGTGCCGCAGCGCACCGGCAGCCAGTCGAAGACGGCATCGCCGCGCAACGCCTTCCGCACGCGCGACGGCCGCTGGATCGCCATCTCCGCCTCGATCCAGTCGATGGCCGAACGGGTCTACGCCGCGGTCGGCCGTCCCGACCTCAACCAGGACCCGCGCTTCCGCACCAACGACGAGCGCATCAAGGATCCCGACCGGTCGGAGGCGCCGATCCGCGAGTTCATCGCCGCCCGCGACTTCGCCGAGGTAATGGCGCATTTCGAGCGGCACGAGGTTACGGCCGCGCCGATCTACGACATCGACCAGTTCCTCGAGGACCCGCACGTCAGGGCGCGCCAGATCGTCGTCGAGTTGCCGGACAAGGAGATGGGGACCGTCCCCATGCACAACGTCGTCCCCCGCCTGTCGGCGTCCCCGGGCGCGATCCGCCTGCCCGCGCCGGAGCTGGGCGAGCATACCGCGGAGATCCTGGGGCGGGTCGGGGTCGACGACGCCCGGCTGGCCGCCCTGAAGGCTGCGGGAGTGGCCTGAACGGAGCGGAGCAGGCGGCAGCGGCGCGACCGCGCCGCTGCCGCACCAGGCTCACTGCGTGCGCGTCGTCGGCGATGTCGCGGTACCCGGGTCGTTGCTGCGCTGAGCGCCCTGCTCGGCCGCACCCGGACGGCTCTGCTGGGGCGCCGTCGTCTGCGAGGGCATGTTCGTCGTCGTCGACCCGGGCGGGGTCTGCGATCCCGTCGGCTGGCCCTGCATCGCCGCCGAAGGCGGCGTCACGGCGCTGCCGGTCGCCGGCACGCCGGTGCCCGGATCGTTGGCGCGCTGGCCGCCCTGCTCGGCGGCACCCGGCCGCGTCTGCTGCGGCGTGTTCATCTGCGAAGGCGTGGGAGGCGTCGCGCCGGGCATCGTGCTGGGCATCGGCCGCATCCCCTGGGCGCCGGCGGGCGCGCCGCTCATGCTCGTCGGCGCGGCCGCCGTGCCGGGCTCGTTGGTGCGCTGGCCGCCCTGCTCGCTGGGACCCGGCCGGCTCTGCTGCGGCGCGGCCTGGGCGAGCTGCACGGCGCTGTCCGCGGTGCGGGCCGTGCGGGCGCAGTCCTCGGCCTGGGCCACCGGTGCGGCGAGCGCGAAGATCGCCGCCGCGGCGGAGAGGGTGATGGTCTTCATCTTGGCTCCCTTCGATCGGTTTCATCCGGACGGGGTCCGATGGAAGGGCAACTGGTGCGGGCGCCGGTTGTTCCTCGCGGCTCACCCGAAGGAGGGCTTCGTCCGACCCATGCTGGGACGCGCCGCCGTCCGCTCCCACCAAGCCTGGATCCGGGGGGCGCCGGCGAGGAGCGTGCGGTTCTCCGGTGCGGTCGCGAGGCAGGCGAACATCGGGGCGGCATGGAGGTCGGCCAGCGACAGGGCGGACCCGGCGAGCCACGGCCCTTCGCCCATCAGGTCCGCGAGCGCGGCGAGGCAGGCGGCGGCACGCG
>JADZBA010000208.1 GCA_020852355.1 Alphaproteobacteria bacterium | reverse complement strand
GCCGAAATGGCCGCGCTCGTCGGGCCCGGCCCGGAAGGTGTTGAGGTTGCCCATGGTGCCCTGCCCGGAAAGGGCGCGGATATTGCTGCCCCGGGGCGGTCGACGCAAGCGCCGGCCGCTGCCCGACGCCGATCTGGCGCGGCCCACCCGGCGGGACGGCCGCTCTTTCGCGGCCGCGAAGGTGGACCGGCTCCCACCTTCCGGGTAGTCTGGCCGCCGATCCCATGGCGACCGCCACGCTGATCGACCCGCCGTGCGAGGCGCTGCGGGTCGACGATCACTGCCTCGAGTATCGCTGGTTCGGCACGCGTCCCCCGCGCGGCCCGACCCTGGTGTTCCTGCATGAGGCGCTCGGCTCGGCACCGCTGTGGCGCGACGTCCCGGCGGCGCTGGCGGCGCTGACCGGCCTGCCGGCGATGGCCTACAGCCGGCGCGGCTTCGGCGGATCGGACCCGCGGCCGCTGCCGCTGCCGGTCGACTATCTCGACATCGAGGCGGACCGGGAACTGCCGGCCGTGCTCGACGCCCTGGACATCGCCGAGCCCATCCTGATCGGCCACAGCGACGGCGCCACCATCGCGCTGATGCATGCCGGCAGCCCGGCCGGCGCCCGCGTCCGCGCCGTCGTGGCCGAGGCGCCGCACGTCTTCGTCGAGGAGACCACCGCCGCCGGTATCCGCGAGGCCCTGCCCGTCTATCGCGGCGGCCTGCGCGAGAAGCTGGCGCGCCATCACGGCGCGCAGACCGACGGCGTCTTCTTCGGCTGGTACGACACCTGGCTGTCGCCGGAATTCCGCGGCTGGAACGTCGAGGACCGTCTGCCGGCGATCGCCTGCCCGACGCTCGTCATCCAGGGCCTCGACGACCAGTACGGCACGCCGCGGCAGGTGGAGGCGATCGCCGCCGCCGTCACCGGGCCGGTCGAGACCATGCTGCTGCCCGGCTGCGGGCATACCCCGCACCGCGACCGGCGCGAGGAGGTGCTCGCGGCCATCGCCCGCTTCGTCCGAAACCTGCCGCACGGTTGACCCATGGCCCCCGATTCCGCACCGCTGATCTTCCCGCACGAGGAGGCGCCGCTCGGCGGCACGACCGTCGAGGTCGCTCCCGGCATCCACTGGCTGCGCATGCCGCTGCCCTTCGCGCTCGACCACATCAACCTTTGGCTGCTGGAGGACGGCGACGGCTGGACCATCGTCGACTGCGGCATCGCCCGCGACGAGACCAAGGAGCTGTGGGGCCGGCATTTCGACGCCAAGGCACTGAAGGGCCCGCGCGGCGTGAAGCGGGTGATCGTCACCCATTTCCATCCCGACCATGTCGGGCTCGCCGGCTGGCTGTGCGAAGAGCTCGGCGCCGAACTGTGGATGACGCAGACGGAATGGCTGATGGCCCAGGCGCTGTCGATCGACGAGCGCAACCACATCCAGGGCAAGCGGGTCGAGTTCTACCGCGCCCACGGGCTCGACGAGGACTGGCTGACGCAATTCGCCGAGCGCGGCGAGCCCTACCGCACCCGGGTCGCCCCGGTACCTTCGGTGTTCCGGCGCATCCACGAGGGCGAGACCATCGCCATCGGCGGGCGCGGCTGGAAGGTGATCGTCGGGCGCGGCCATGCGCCCGAGCACGCCTGCCTGCATTGCCCGGAGTTTGGCGTGCTGATCTCCGGCGACATCGTGCTGCCGAAGATCACCCCCAACGTCAGCATCTGGCCGACGCAGCCCGAGGCGGACCCGCTCGGCGAGTATCTCGGCTGCCTGGAACAATTCTACGCGCTGCCGGCCGACACCCTGGTGCTGCCGTCGCATCGCCTGCCGTTCCACGGCCTGCACGCGCGCATCGATGCGCTGAAGCAGCACCACGACGACCGGCTGGCCGACGTGGTCGGCGCCCTCGACCGGCCGCGGCCCGCCGCGGACATGCTGCCGGTGCTGTTCCGCCGCAAGCTCGACCTGCATCAGGTCGGCTTCGCCATCGGCGAGGCGATCGCCCATCTCGCCTATCTCCACCATCGCGGCCGCATCAAGCGGGAGCGCAGGGCCGACGGCGTTCTCGTCTACTCCGTCTGACCGGCCCGACCGACCGCGCGCCCTCCCGCCGCCATGGTGGAACCGGATACGGCGCGCGGCGCGGACGCCATGCGCCGGGCGCTGGCCCACCATGAGGCGGGCGAGCTGGCGGCGGCGGAGCGGCTCTATCGCGACATCCTGAAGGCCGACCCCGGTCATGCCGGGGCACGCCAGTATCTCGGAGTCCTCGCCCATCAGGCGGGACGCACGGAAGAGGGCATCGCGCTGGTCCGCGAGGCGCTGGCGGCCGCACCGCACGATGCCGGCGCCCACGCCAATCTCGCGCAGATGGCGCTCGCCACCGGCCGCCTCCGCGAGGCCGAGGTCCATGCGCGGATCGCCGTCGCCCTCGCGCCGGCGATGGCGACCGCCCACGTCAACCTCGCCGCGACGCTGCTGCGCGCCGGCGAGCCGGGCGAGGCGCGCGTCCATTGGCTGCGCGCGCTCGAGCTGGAGCCGCGATCGCCGGTCGCCCGCACGGGCCTCGCAGAGGCGACGCTGGCGACCGGCGCGCCCGATCCGGCCGAGCGGGCGGAGACGCTGATCGCCGCGGGACGGGCGCTCACCAAGGTCGGGCGGCGGGTCGACTCGGCGGTGCTGCTGCGTCGCGCCACGCGCATCGCGCCGGACAGCGCCGGCGCGCACCTGGCACTGGGCACGCTCCTCATCGACCTCGACGAGCTCGACGGCGCCACGGCTTCGCTCGCCCGGGCGGCAGCGCTCGACCCGTCGTCGGCCGCCGCCCACGGCAATCTCGGGGTGGCGCTCCAGGAGCAGGGCCGCTCGACGGAGGCCATCGACGCCTTCGCGACCGCCGGCCGGCTCGACCCGCAGGACGCGCTCGCTCACTGGAACCGTTCGCTGGTGCTGCTGCGTACCGGCCGCTGGTCGGAAGGGTTCGCGACGTTCGAGTGGCGCTGGCGCCTGCCCGGCCGCGCCCCGCGCCCGGGCGCGACGTGGGACGGGGCGCCGCTCGACGGGCGCACGCTGCTGCTGCATGCCGAGCAGGGCATGGGCGACACCATCATGTGCCTGCGCTGGCTACCGGCCGCCGTCGCACGGGCCCGCGGACGGGTGCTCCTGGCGGTGCAGGAGCCGCTGCAGCGTCTGGCGCGGGCGACATGGCCGGGTCTGCCGCTCGTCGAGGAGGGAACGCCGATCCCCGCCCACGACGTGCATCTGCCGCTGATGAGCCTGCCGCTGCTGTTCGGCGCGACGCCGGCGACGCTGCCGCCGCCGGTGCGCTTCGCGGTGCCGCCCGCCGGCGCGGCCGCGACGGCGGGCGGCACCGCCGACGGCGAGCGTCGCATCGGCCTCGTCTGGGCCGGGCGCCCGAGCCACCCCAACGACGCACGACGGTCGTGCCCGCCCGGCTTCCTCGCGCCGCTCGCCGCGGCGGCGGGCTGCCGTTTCTTCTCGCTCCAGGTGCCCGGTGCCCGGCACGCCCCCGCGGCGACGATCGCCGACCTGCCGCCGGCGTTGCGCGCGCTGACGACCGACCTCGGCCCGGCGCTCGGCGACATGGCGGACACGGCGGCCGCGCTCGCCGCCCTCGAGCTGATCATCACCGTCGACAGCGCCGTCGCCCACCTGGCCGCGACCCAGGGCGTGCCGACATGGATGCTGGCCTCGTTCGTCGCCGACTGGCGCTGGCTCGAGGGGCGGGCGGACAGCCCCTGGTACCCGAGCCTGCGCCTCTTCCGGCAGGAGCGGCCGCACGACTGGCCGTCCGCGATCGCCGCCGTCGCCGCAGCCCTGGCGGCGGCGCCGGCGGTTCCCTGAACGGCGGAGCCGCGAGCGGCGCCATGGACGCAGGATTCGGCGTCCCCTTCCGTGTCACTCGCAGCGGGTCGAACATGCTCGACCCTCGACCGAGGAGGACCGTTGTCATGCGCCTTGCCATGATCGCCGTGATGCTGGCGGCAGTCGCGACCCCCGCCTTCGCGCAGTCGGGCACGCCCGGCATCGACCAGCGACAGGCCAACCAGGAGCGGCGGATCGACCAGGGCGCCGCCACCGGCGCGTTGTCGCCGCGCGAGACGCGCCGGCTGGAGCGCCATCAGGCCCGGGTCGACCGGATGGAGAACCGGGCCAGGCGCGACGGCGTCGTCACCCGCCACGAGCGCGCCCATATCCGGCACTCCCAGAACGTCGAGAGCCGCCGCATCGCGCGCCAGAAGCACGACGCCAACAATCGCTGAGACGGCGCCGCCGGAGCATCGTCCCGGCGGCGCGCGGGATGCCGGGCCGGGCTGGACTTCCGGGGTTGGATGGATATCTATAGGCGCCGCCGCGCACCCCCCTGCCCGGCGCCACCTGCCATCCGCCGCCGAGGAGGCCGCCCGTGCCCGGTTCCGACAGCCTGAAGACGCGCCGTACCCTGGAGGTCCAGGGCAAGAGCTACGACTATTACAGCCTGCCGGCGGCGGCCGAGACGATCGGGGACCTGTCGCGCCTGCCCTTCTCGCTGAAGGTGCTGCTCGAGAACCTGCTGCGCTACGAGGACGGCCGCACTGTCAAGGTCGACGACATCAAGGCGATCGCCGGCTGGCTGAAGGAGCGGCGCTCCGACACCGAGATCGCCTATCGTCCGGCGCGCGTGCTGATGCAGGACTTCACCGGCGTGCCGGCGGTGGTCGACCTCGCCGCGATGCGCGAGGCGATGGCCAAGCTCGGCGGCGACCCGCACAAGATCAACCCGCTGTCGCCCGTCGACCTGGTGATCGACCATTCCGTCATGGTCGACGCGTTCGGGTCCGCCAAGTCGTTCACGGACAACGTCAAGCTGGAGTTCGAGCGCAACCTCGAGCGCTATGCGTTCCTGCGCTGGGGCCAGACGGCGTTCCACAATTTCCGCGTCGTGCCGCCGGGCACCGGCATCTGCCACCAGGTCAACCTGGAATACCTGGCGCAGACCGTGTGGACGAGCACCGAAGGCGGTCGTACCGTCGCCTACCCGGACACGCTGGTCGGCACCGACAGCCACACGACGATGGTCAACGGCCTGGCCGTCCTCGGCTGGGGCGTCGGCGGCATCGAAGCCGAAGCGGCGATGCTGGGCCAGCCGGTGTCGATGCTGATCCCCGAGGTCGTCGGCCTCCGGATGACCGGCAAGCCCAGGGAGGGCACGACCGCGACCGACGTCGTGCTGACCGTGACGCAGATGCTGCGCAAGCACGGCGTGGTCAACAAGTTCGTCGAGTTCTTCGGGCCCGGCCTCGACGCCCTGTCGCTGGCCGACCGCGCCACCATCGGCAACATGGCGCCCGAGTACGGCGCCACTTGCGGCTTCTTCCCGATCGACAAGGAGACGCTGCGCTACCTCGCCTTCACCGGCCGCGAGCCGCAGCGCGTCGCCCTCGTCGAGGCCTACGCCAAGGCCCAGGGCATGTGGCGCGACGCCGCGACGCCCGATCCGGTCTTCACCAGCACGATCGAGCTCGACCTGGACACTGTCGAGCCGTCCCTCGCCGGCCCGCGCCGGCCGCAGGATCGCGTGCCCCTGTCGCAGGCGGCCAAGGCGTTCGCGGTCGAGCTGCCGAAGTTCGTCGGCAGCGAGGACCCGGCCGCGCTCGCCAGGCAGGTCGCGGTGCCGGCGCAGAACTACGCGGTCAGCCACGGCGACGTGGTGATCGCCGCGATCACGAGCTGCACCAACACCTCCAATCCGTCGGTCCTGGTGGCCGCCGGCCTGCTGGCGCGCAACGCCGTCAGGCGGGGCCTGCGCGCCAAGCCGTGGGTCAAGACCTCGCTCGCCCCGGGCAGCCAGGTGGTCACCGACTATCTCGCCGCCGCCGGCCTGCAGGACGATCTCGACACGCTGGGTTTCCAGCTCGTCGGCTACGGCTGCACCACCTGCATCGGCAACTCGGGCCCTCTGCCCGAGCCGGTCGCCAAGGCGGTCGAGGACGGCGACCTCACCGTCGCCGCCGTGCTGTCGGGCAACCGCAACTTCGAGGGCCGCGTCCATCCGCAGGTGAAGGCCAACTACCTCGCCTCGCCGCCGCTGGTGGTCGCCTATGCGCTGGCCGGCTCGATGCGCGTCGACCTGCTGACGGAGCCGCTCGGCACCGGCAGCGACGGCCAGCCCGTCTACCTGCGCGACATCTGGCCGTCCTCGGCCGAGATCGCCCAGACGATCGAGAAGTCGCTGACGCCGCGCATGTTCACGGGCCGCTACGGCAACGTCTTCGAGGGCCCGCCCGAGTGGCGGACGATCGCCACCGCCGAGGGCGAGACGTACCGCTGGGATCCCGGATCGACTTACGTCAAGTCGCCGCCCTATTTCGACGCCATGCCGAAGACGCCCGCACCTCTCGCCGACATCGTCGGCGCCCGGTCGCTGGCGCTGCTCGGCGACAGCATCACGACCGATCACATCTCGCCCGCCGGCAACATCCGCAAGTCGGGTCCGGCCGGCGAATACCTGCTGAGCTACCAGGTGCGGCCGAACGACTTCAATTCCTACGGCGCCCGCCGCGGGAACCACGAGGTCATGATGCGCGGCACCTTCGCCAACATCCGCATCCGCAACGAGATGGCGCCGGGCACCGAAGGCGGCGTCACCCGCCACCTGCCGTCGGGCGAGGTCATGCCGATCTACGACGCGGCGATGCGCTACCAGGCCGAGGGCGTGCCGCTGATCGTCGTCGCGGGCAAGGAATACGGAACCGGATCCTCGCGCGACTGGGCGGCCAAGGGCACCCTGCTGCTCGGCGTCAAGGCGGTGATCGTCGAGAGCTTCGAGCGCATCCATCGCTCGAACCTGGTGGGCATGGGGGTGATGCCGCTGCAGTTCCGCGACGGCACGACGCGCAAGAGCCTGGGCCTCGACGGCACGGAGACCTACGACATCCTGGGCATCGCGGCCGGCGTCAGGCCGCGCATGGAGATCGCCTGCCGCATCCACCGCGCCGACGGCAAGATCGAGACCGTGCCGCTGCTCTGCCGCATCGATACCCTCGACGAGGTCGAGTACTACCGTCATGGCGGCATCCTGCAGTACGTGCTGCGCGGCATGCTGAAGGAGGCGGCGTGACGGGGAAGTCGCGTCACGCGGTCGTGATGGCGGCTTGAATCGCGCGGCGGCGCAGACCGGCGTATCCTTCGGCCCATGGTCAACCGCCGCCGCCTCCTCATCGCCGTCGCCGCCACGGCCGCGATTGCCGCTGCCGGGATGCCGCCGTCCGGCCGGGCAGCCGAGCGCGGGCCCGTGGTGGTCGAGCTGTTCACCTCCCAGGGATGCTCGTCGTGTCCGGGTGCCGACCGGTTCCTGGCCGAGCTGGCGGGGCGCGGCGACGTCGTCGCGCTCTCGTTCCACGTCGACTACTGGAACTACATGGGGTGGGCCGACCCGTTCAGCCGGCCGGACTATTCGACGCGCCAGCGCCACTACAAGAAGGCGATGGGCCTGCGCTACGTCTACACTCCGCAGATGGTCGTCGACGGGCGCAGCGAGGCGATCGGCACCGAACGGGCGACCGTCGAGCGCCTGATCCGCGAGGCGGCCGAGAAGCCAAATCTGCCCATCGCGCTCGCGGTCGACGGCATGACGGTGACGGTCGACCTGCCCGGCGGCATCGGGCCGCACGACGCCACGGTCTGGCTCGCGGTCTTCGACCGGCTGCACAGGACCGAGGTCGGTCGCGGCGAGAACAGCGGCAAGGCGCTGGTCAATGCGCATGTCGTGCGCGCGTTGACCGCGATCGGCGAGTGGAACGGGTCGGCGGCGCGCCTCACCTACACGACCGACGCCATGACCCACGACCGCGGCTGTGCGGTGATCGTCCAGTCCAAGGGACAGGGCCCGATCCTGGGCAGCGCGATGGTACGCCCGCCGATGAGTTGAGGCGGGTCCGACCGGAGGAGCGAGACGAGCGGCAATCCTGCCCTAGACGTATCCGGATAAGACTTCTCGCTGCGTCACGCCTTGACGATGGTCTCACCGGTCTCGGCGCATCGGCTATAGACCGCGCCGGAGCGCGGCGACAGCCTCCTCATTCCATTCCAGGCCGACGCCGGGACGGTCGGGAATGTGCAGGCATCCATCCGTAACCGCGAAGGGTTGGAGCAGGACTGGGTTCGCCCAGTCCTGCCATTCGAGCCAGTGCGCCGTCTCCGTCACCCGCATGACATGTGCCGCCACTTCCGGATAGAGGTGGGTCGACATCGGGATACCGGCCGCTCCGGCGATCGCGGCAGCTCGAAGCCATCCTGTGACTCCACCGATGCGCATGAAATCCGGCATCACGAAGTCGCAGGCCTTGCGCTGCAGGGCCTTGTGCATCTCCCGCGGGCCATAGAAGTTCTCGCCGATCTGGATCGGCGTCTCGAGTTCGGCGGCGAGCCGCGCGTAGCCGTCGAGGTCGTCATAGACGATCGGCTCCTCGATCCAGGCGAGGCCGAGGCCGTCGATGGCGTGACAGCGCCGCAGGGCTTCTCCGAGATCCAGGCCCTGGTTGAAGTCGACCATCAGGGCGACCTCGTCGCCTACGGTACTCCTGACCGCGGCCAGGGCGGCCAGGTCATCGGCGAGCCGTTCGCGACCGAGCCTCAGCTTGAGGGCGGAGAAGGCTCCCTCATCGCGTAGCTCGATCGCCTGCGCCGCCACCGCCGCCGGCTCCTGCAGCCACAGCCCGTTGCTGTTATAGGCCTTAACCGGGCCGACCGAGCCGCCGAGAAGCGTGCACAACGGCATTCCCGCCGCCTTGGCGAGCGCGTCCCACGCCGCCATGTCCAGCCCGGACACCGCGATCAGCGACATCCCCTCGTAGCCGACGAACTGCAGCGACTTGCGGGCCGCGGCGTACAGTTCGGCCGGAGCCACCCGGCGGCCTGCGAGCATCTCACCCAGATCGTGCAGCGCGGGCACCAGATAGCGCATCGACCTGACGACATAAGGCTCCAGATAGCTGCGGCCGACCACGCCCTCCTCGGTGTGGAGGTCGATCAGGATCAGCGGCCAGTCGGTGATCGTGGCGATGCGCGCGACCACGGGCCGCTTCAGCTTCAGGACAACGGGCCGCGCCACGATGCTCTTGAACGTCAAAGATTCGAGCCGCATCGGTGGGCCTTCCTGCTGCCGAAATGCCGCGCCGCCACGGACTGTCCCATGGTGCCCCGACAGGGACAAGCCGGGTGCAGTTCGCGCGGCGACCTGCGTCAGCCCTTGTCGGCCCGCTCGCCGAGATCGCGATAGAAGCGCAGAAGATAGCCGTCGGGGTCGAGGACGACGAACTGGCGGCTGCCCGACCGGACCTCGCCGGTCAGGTACCAGCGCTCCTCCAGCGGCACGAGGATGCGCGCGCCCGCCGCGACCACGGCGGCGTGCAGCGCGTCGACGTCGTCGGCAGCGATCTGGAAATTGATGCCGCGCCCGTAGGGATGCTCGAGGGGTCCGGCGAGCCAGGTCCGCGCCGGGTCGACGGTCTGCTCCAGCATCAGCTCGGCGCCGTCGCGGTCGAGATAGGCGAAGCGCTCGGCCGGACGCGCGAAGCGCACCTCGAAGCCGAGGACGCCGGTGTAGAAGGCGAGGCTGCGGCCGATGTCCGAGCAATAGAGCTCGGGCACGAGGCGGGCCGACCTCATCCGCGGCACGCGCGCGCCAGCGCGGGCGCGAGGTCGCCGCGGTCGACGACACGCAGGTCGGCCAGGCCGAGCCAGGCGGCGAGCGAGCGCAGCTCCGGCACCAGGGCGGCGGCGACGGCGCCGTGGTCGGCGCCGGTCTCGGCGTGGGCGGCCTGCACGAGCAGGCGGCCGGCGGCGCGATCGGCCTTCAGATCCGCACGGCCGACGAGGCGGTCGCCGAGCAGGAACGGCAGCACGTAGTAGCCGTGCGTGCGGTCGGCGGCGGGCGTATAGAGTCCGATGCGATAGTGGAAGCCGAACATCCGCCGGGTGCGCTCGCGCTCCCAGATCAGCGAATCGAAGGGCGACAGCAGGGCCGACGCGGCGACGCGGCGGGGCAGGCGCGCGCCGGGGTCGAGATAGGCCGGGCGGTCCCATCCCTCCACCGCGACGGGCCGTAGCTCGCCCGCCGCCACCAGCTCGGCGATGCGCGCGCGGGCGTCGGCGCCGCCGATGCGGAAATAGTCGGCGAGGTCCCGCTCCGTCGCGACGCCCAGCGCGCGCGCCGCGAGGCGCAGCAGCGCGCGCTGGGCGTCGCCGACGTCGGGGGTCGCCGCATCGAGGATCGCGGCCGGCAGCACGCGCTCCGTCAGGTCGTAGACCCGCTCGAAGTTGCGCCGCCTGGCTGTCGTCACCCGGCCGGTCAGGAACAGCCATTCGAGCGCGCGCTTGCCGTCGCTCCATTCCCACCAGCCGGCGGCGCCGCTGCCGCCCTCGCTGAGCTCCGAGGCGCCGAGCGCGCCGCGGTCGCGCACCTCCGCCAGCACCCGGGCGATGTAGTCGCGCCGCTCGGCCGCGAAGCGCGTCAGGCTGCCGTGGCGGCTCTCGCCGCGCTCGGCGCGCTGCATCCGCCAGCGCAGCAGCGGCTGCAGGGCGAGCGGCAGCAGCGACGCCTCGTGGCCCCAGTACTCGAAGAGGCCGCGGCCCTTGGCGTAGGCGAGCCGGTCGAGCAGCGCCGTGGGATAGCCGCCCAGGCGCGCATGCAGCGGCAGATAGTGCGAGCGTACCAGGACGTTGACCGAATCGATCTGCAGCAGCCCGACGCGGTCGAGCACCCGGCGGACGTGCCGGACGTCCACCGCGCCGCCCGGCCGCGGCTCGGCGAAGCCCTGGGCGGCCAGCGCGATGCGGCGCGCCTGTGCGGCGGAGAGCGTGTCCCGGGCGGATGGCATCGACCGCGCATCATGCCGCGAGCGTGCGCACCAGCGCCACTGCCGCGACGCCGGCGAGCGCGCCTGCGAGGTCGTTGCCGGTCGCGCGCATCACGGCCAGCGCCGCGACGAGGCCCGCCGCCTCGGCCGGGCCGCCACGGGCGGCGACCGGCGCCAGGATCGCCGCCATCACCGCGATCGGAATCGCCTCCAGGCCCGCCCGGACGCGGCGGGTGATCGGGACGAATCCCATCAGCCAGAAGCCGCCGGCCCGGCAGGCATAGGACGCCGCAGCCATGCCGATGATGGCGACCAGCACGTCAGGCGTCATGGGTCGCCCCGGCGGCCGCCGCGAGGCAGCCGGCGGCACCGCCCGCCACCACGTACCAGGGACCGTCGATCAGTGCGGCGACGGCGAGCGCGGTGCCGCCGCCCGCCAGCAGCGGCCCGAGATCACCGCGGCCGCGCCACAGGGCGATGGCGATAGTGGCGCAGAAGGCCGGCAGCAGGAAATCGAGGCCGAGGGCCGACGGCGCGCCGAGCACGGCGCCGAGCGCATGCCCGAGGCCGGTCGATCCGACCCAGGCGACCCATAGCGCGAGGCCGCCGCCGACCAGGAACGCGGCGTCGCGGCCGCTCGCCGCCCGCTCGCGCAGCGCCAGCGCCCAGGTGCCGTCGCTGATCAGGCCGAGCGTCAGGTAGGCGCGCCCCGGCCCGAGGCCCGCGAGCCAGGGCCGCAGCGCGGCGCCGAGCAGGAGGTAGCGGGCATTGACCGCGATCGCCGCGAGCCACACCGCGAGGAACGGAATCGGATCGTCCCACATGCCGAGCGCCACGACCTGGGAGGCGCCGGCATAGACGAGCGCGCTCATGGCCACCGCCTCGCCGAGCGCGAGGCCGGCGTGATCCGCCATGACGCCGAAACCGATGCCGTAGACGAACGAGGCGGCGGCCAGCGCCAGGCAGCGTCGCGCACCGCGTCGCAGCCCCGCCGAGGTGAAGGTCGCCGCATCCTCCGCCATATCTCACCTGTTAACCAGTTACACCTTCCTAGCGGCTTGGCGCGACAGGGTCAACCTGTTAAAAGGTTAGAGATGCCGCAGACGGTTCAGCCTTCCTATGCCGAGGTGCCGCCCAACCGCGTCGGCGGCGCGCTGGCGCTCGACTTCGTCAACACGGTGGAGTGGCGCGGCGACCCCGCGGCGCGGGGCGAGCGGCTGACGAGCTATGCCGAACTCGCCCATTGGGCCGGCAGCGTCGGGGCGGTGTCGCCCGACGCGGTATCGGCCCTCCTGGCGCGGGCCGCCCGCGACCCCGACGCGGCGGCGCGGGTGCTGGCCGATGCGCTGGCACTGCGCGAGGCGGTGGCGCGGCTCGCCGCCGGACCGGCGGCACCGCTGCCGG
>JADZBA010000207.1 GCA_020852355.1 Alphaproteobacteria bacterium | reverse complement strand
TCGATGCTGCCGTAGTTGAACACGGCGAAAGCGTTCTTCCCGAAGGCGCCGGTGACCACCACGCCGTCGAGCACCACCGTGCCGATGTCCGGGGATGCGCTGGTGCCGAGATCCTCGTTGATCAGGCCGGTGAACTGGATGCCGTACTCGGGATTCGTCGCCGAGGTCGGCGTCGGCGTCGCTGCGCCGGTGATGGTGACATCCGTCAGCGAGGCATCGCCGGTGAAGCCCCAGAGATGGATGTGCGCGGCGCCACTGACGGTGCTGGTGCCGTTGTCGGAAAAGGTGCCGCCGTCGATGGTGAGCGACTGGAGCGTGTTCGGGTTGGCGAGCAGCCCGTAGTTGGCGACCTCGCGCACCGTCACGTCGGTCAGCGTCAGCGATGCCACGCTGGCACCGCCGGCGGTGCGGATGCCGATCAGCCCCACCCCGTCGCCGTCGATGGTGATGCCCTGGAGGCTGACCGCGCCGACCGTGCCGCTCAGATCCACCACGGCGGCCACCGCGCTGCCCGGTGCGATGGTCACGCCGCCGCTGCCGGTGAGGGTCAGCGCCTCGCTGATCGCGAGGCTCTCGGCGTAGGTGCCGGCGGCGATGGCGACGCTATCGCCGTCCACCGCCTGGGTAATCGCCTCACCGATCGTCTTGTAAGGATTTCCCTCCGAGCCGTCGCCGCTAACGGCCACGGAACCGTCCACGTGATAGGTCGTCGCCACCATTCCCGCCCCCACCGACCGCCTTCGGCAGCATCAGCCGTTGCCGCCCTCCCTTCGCCCAAGGGAGAGGCGAACGTGCATCAGTGGAATGATCTTCAATTTGACTGCAATTTGCAAATCAATTCCCCGCCGGTTCTCGATAGGCGGGAAAATCGATTGCGGATAAAATATTTCAGATCGGTAACAGAATTGCAAAATGCCACTCAAATAGGCATGCAATCCCCATCGGCCGCAGAAGCGGCGTTTCACCCGTCCGGAACCTGGACCCGAGTTTCAGCGCCGCATGGGCTGCACGCGACGCGGCCGAGCTACAGCCAGCGCCCCCCGGCCCCGAGCAGGACCGTCGCCGTGCCGAGCATCAGGTTGATCGCGACGATCTGGCGGATCTGGTCGAGCTGGCGCGCGGCGGCCGGCCAGTCGGCATCGCCGACCGCCCGCTGGAGCCGGCGCCAGGGCGCGAACCAGAGATGGGCGAACAGCAGCATCATGACGATGCCCGCCGCCTGCATCAGGTGGACATAGAGTCCGAACGTGTCGAATCCGCGCATCGCCAGGATGCCGTAGCCGGTCAGCAGCAGGAGTGCGATGGCGCCCCAGACGAAGCGGAAGAAGCGGTCGAGGACCGACGTCATCAGCCGCAGGCGGACCGGCGGGTCGAAGCTCCGTGCCGCGGGTCGCAGGCAGAAATGGGCGAAGGCCATGCCGCCGACCCAGATCGCGGCGGCGAGCGCATGCAGGGCGACGAGGGTGCCCATGGTCGCCATAGCCGTCTCCTCAGTGACCCAGCCGCGCGAGCGGCCGGTAGCGACCTTCGGACAGCTCCCCGAAGAGCTCCGACACCTGCGGATGGTTCACCGGCTTGCCGGTCTCGTCGGCGACCAGGTTCTGCTCCGACACGTAGGCGACATAGGTAGACTGCTCGTTCTCGGCCAGCAAATGATAGAAGGGCTGGTCCTTGCGCGGCCGCAGATGCGCCGGGATCGACTGGTACCATTCCTCGGTGTTGGCGAACTCCGGGTCGACGTCGAAGATCACCCCGCGGAACGGGTAGAAGCGGTGGCGCACCACCTGCCCGATGGGAAACTTGGCGAGACGTTCGTGCGTCATGGTCAGCATCGCGGATCGCTCGATCGTGGGGCCTCCTGCTGCCGGGGTGCCCCGTGGGGGCCGCACCCGTTGCCCGAGACCGGCTGGCGCTGGAGATTAGCGACAACGGTGCGCGCTTGTCGTCCGTTCCGCAAGCGTCCGGATCACGGCGCGTCGGCGACCATGAAGAGCCAGGGCGTCGGGCCGGAGCGCCATTCCCAGAGCGCCAGCAGCCGATCCAGCTCCGGCACGCGGGCGAAGGCCGCCGGCAGGTCGAAGGGAAGCTGCCGCGGCTCATGCCGCTCGACGGCATGGGTGGGCGCGAACCGCGCGGCGATCGTCGCCGCCATGCCGGGGATGAAGCAGTCGTGGCACTCCACCAGCACGTCCATGCCCGCCAGCGCGGGATGGGCGGCGGGGTCGAGCAGCTCGCCCTCCGCCCCCTCGATGTCGCAGACCACGAGGGTTCGGCCGTCGCGCAGGGCCGCGAAGTCCGCCCCGGCCAGTGTGCCGGCGATGCGCATGCGGTCGGCGACGCCGTTCATCTGCGCCACGCGCGCACAGGCCGCCTGCGCCGCCTCGTTGGTGTCAAAGGTATAGAAGCGCGCCCGAGGCATGCGCCGGGCGAGCCCTACGGCGTAGTAGCCCTCGGCGCAGCCGACATTCACGACGACGTCGTAGGGGGTGGCGACGATGCGCTCCACCACGCCGTGCAGCTCGCGCTCGTAGCTGCCGAGAAGCTTCGGCACGTGGCAGCCCTCGAGCACCTGGTCCATCCCGGAGAGGCCGGCGAAGGGACCCGCCTGCACCACGCCGCGGAAGTCCTCGAGCAGCTTGTCGCGCATCAGCGTCGCCCGCCAGCGGCACAGCATGGGCAGCATCTTGCCCAGCCGCTGGCGGTTCGAAAGCGTGCCGTCGGCGAGGTCCTCGGCGACATAGCCGACGACGCGGTCGTTCAGCGTCGGAGGGGGCTGGGACATGGCGGGAGTGTGCCGCCCGCTACGACGCCTTGGCCAGCGTCGCCGGCGAGATGAGCTGGCCGAAGGCGCGGCACCAGATGACGACCGACCCATAGGCCTGCAGGTCGACATCCTCCGCGATCCGATAGATCTGGCTGCCGGCGAAGGACATCAGCCCCCCGACGTCCAGGAAGGCGGTACGCACGTCGTCCTTGGCCCGCGGAGCCGGATGGCGCACGAGATAGACGCGGAAGTCCGGACCAGGCCCGACCTCGAAGTCCTGTTCCAGGACGATGAGGCGGCCGCCGTCCGGGGCCTTGAGCAGCGATACGCCGCCGCGGCCCCAATGCACGATGTCCGTCGGATCGGCATGCACGAAGCGGCCGGTGGCGAGCACGGCATGGGCCGCGCGGTCGGCCACCTGCTGGTCCGCCCGCGGCGGCGGGAAGATATAGGGGAAGAAGAAGATCCCCAGCGCGAAGCCGCCGGCGACGCCGAACAGCCCGCCCACGAAGAAGCCGATCAGAAGCCGCCGCATGCCGATCCCCCATCCTGCCACCCGTTCATGCCAGCATAGCCTGCCGCGGCCCGCGCCGCCCTTCACGCCGGCTCACGAATGGGCGAGCAGGCGCGTGTTCCGGGTTCATCAAACTGTCACGTCTATGTAATGTGCCCTCAATGAGAGGGGTATCGGGTACGGATCCCGCAAGCCCGACATCCGGGAGGTTCGCTTCATGCGTCTTCGAATCGCCTTCGCGGCCGTGGCCGCCCTCGTCCTGCCCTGCCTGCCCGCGGCGGCCCAGGACTGCCCCAAGGGGCAGCTCGACAAGCGTTACTGCGACCGCAACGACGACATGGTCGCCGATGCGCCGAGCGATCCCAAGCTGTGGGTCGATCCGCCGACGCTGATCTTCGCCTACACGCCGGTCGAGGATCCCGAGGTGTACCGCAAGGTGTGGGACGGGTTCCTCGCCCACCTGGCGAAGACCACGGGGAAGCGCATCCAGTTCTTTCCGGTGCAGTCGAACGCCGCGCAGATCGAGGCGATGCGCGCCGGCCGGCTGCATATCGCCGGGTTCAACACCGGCTCCAATCCGGTGGCGGTCAACTGCGCGGGCTTCGTACCCTTTGCGATGATGGCGTCGAACAACGGCGATTTCGGCTACGAGATGGAGATCATCGTCCAGGCGGACGGGCCCATCAAGGAGGTGAAGGACCTCAAGGGCAGGACCCTGGCCTTCACGGCGCCCACCTCCAACTCCGGCTTCAAGGCGCCGTCGGCGCTGCTCAAGGCCGATTTCGGGCTGGAGGCCGACAGGGACTACAAGACCGCCTTCTCCGGGAAACACGACAACTCCATCCTCGGCGTCGCCAACAAGGACTACGATGCGGCCGCCATCGCCAATTCCGTGAAGACGCGGATGATCGCCCGCAAGGCGGTCGACGGCAGCAAGCTGCGCGTCATCTACAAGTCGGAATCCTTTCCGACCACCGGCTATGGCCACGTCTACAACCTGAAGCCGGAGCTGGCCGCCAAGGTGAAGGAGGCGTTCTTCACCTTTCCCTGGGAAGGCAGCGAGCTGCTGAAGGAGTTCGTGAAGAGCCAGCCACCCGCCGAAAAGTTCGTGCCGATCAGCTACAAGGAGAACTGGGGCGTCGTGCGCAAGTTCGACGAGCTTTCCGGCGTCAAGTACGAATGCAAGAGTTGAGCATGGGAGGTTCCACGATGATCCGGCTCGCCATGGCGCTCGCCGCCACCGCCGCCCTGGCCGCGGCGGTTCCCGCCGCCAGTGCCCAGGAGGACTGCCCGCGCGGGCAGCTCGACAAGCGCTACTGCGATCGCGACGGCGACATGACGGCCGATGCGCCGGTCGACCCCAAGCTGTGGGTCGACCCGCCGACGCTGATCTTCGCCTACACGCCAGTCGAGGACCCGGAGGTCTACCGCAGCGTGTGGGACGGCTTCCTGCAGCACCTCGCCAAGGCGACGGGCAAGCGGGTGCAGTTCTTCCCCATCCAGTCCAATGCCGCCCAGATCGAGGCGATGCGGGCGGGGCGGCTGCACATCGCCGGATTCAACACGGGCTCCAACCCGGTCGCCGTCAACTGCGCCGGCAACGTGCCGTTCGCGATGATGGCCGCCAAGGACGGCGCCTACGGCTACGAGATGGAGATCATCACCCACGTCGACAGTCCGATCCGCGAGATCAAGGATCTCAAGGGCCGCAAGCTGGCCTTCACGGCGCCGACCTCGAATTCCGGCTTCAAGGCCCCGTCGGCACTGCTGCAGAACGACTACGGCCTGGAAGCGGGCAAGGACTACCAGACGGCGTTCTCGGGCAAGCACGACAACTCGGTGCTGGGCGTCGTCAACCGCGACTACGACGCGGCCGCCATCGCCAACGAGGTGATGATCCGCATGGGCAAGCGCGGCGTCATCGACCGGGCGAAGATCCGCACGATCTACAAGTCGGAGACGTTCCCGACTACCGGCTACGGCCACGCCTACAACCTGAAGCCCGAGCTGGCGGCGAAGGTGAAGGAGGCGTTCTTCTCCTTCCCCTGGACCGGGTCGGGGCTGGCGAAGGAGTTCGGCAACGCCGAGCCGCCGATGGAGCAGTTCGTCGCGATCTCCTACAAGCAACACTGGGCCGCCGTGCGCAAGTACGACGAGCTGACCGGCGTGCGCTACGAGTGCAAGAGCTGAAACCGCGTCCGCGTTCGTTGGGGGAGACGGGGACGTGCTGACGCTGGATGCGCTCACCAAGCAGTACCACACCGGCGACCGCGCGCTGAAGGGCGTGTCGCTGACGGTGCCGCAGGGCCAGATCATGGCCCTGATCGGCCCGTCGGGAGCGGGCAAGAGCACGCTCATCCGCTGCGTCAACCGCCTCGTCGAGCCGACATCGGGCAAGGTCGCGCTCGACGGCGTCGAGATCACCCGGCTGTCCCGCCGCGGCCTGCGCCAGGTGCGGCGGAAGATGGGGATGATCTTCCAGGAGTTCGCCCTGGTCGAGCGGCTGACGGTGATGGAGAACGTGCTGTCCGGGCGGCTCGGATATGTCGGATTCTGGCGGAGCTGGTTCCGGCGGTTCCCGGCGGGCGACGTCGCCGCGGCCTTCACGCTGCTCGATCGGGTCGGGCTCACGGGATTCGAGGACAAGCGGGCGGATGCGCTTTCCGGCGGGCAGCGCCAGCGGGTCGGCATCGCCCGCGCCCTGCTGCAGGACCCGACCCTGCTGCTGGTCGACGAGCCCACCGCCAGCCTCGATCCCAAGACGTCGCGCCAGATCATGCGACTGCTGCGCGAGCTGTGCCGCGAGCGCGGGCTGGCCGCCATCATCAACATCCATGACGTCGCGCTGGCCCAGATGTTCGCCGAGCGGATCGTCGGGCTGCGCGCCGGCGAGATCGTCTATGACGGCGTGCCCGACGGGCTCTCGGCGGACGTGCTGACGCGGATCTACGGCGAGGAGGACTGGTCGCAGACGATCCGCGCGGCCGAGGCCGGCGAGGAGGCGGAGGCCGACGGCGAGCCCGAGCACCCGCACGGGACCGCGTCCATCGACCGCGAACGCCTGGCCGGGCTGACGTGAGCGTGGCCGACGCGGGCGCGCTGGAGCGGGCGCGGCGCTGGCGCCCGCCACCCCTGGTCGCCGACCCGCGGCTGCGCTGGGGCATCGCCGTGGCGGCGGTCGTCTATCTCTGGCTGGCGCTGTCGGGCGTGCCCGTCAACTGGGCGCGGGTCGCCGAGGGGCTGGAGCGCGGCGGCCGTTTCGTCGCCGCCTTCCTCCACCCCAACTTCGTCGCCCGCTTCGACGAGATCTTCGAGGGCTTCGCCGAGAGCGTCGTGATGACCGTCGTCGCGACCGTCCTCGGCATCGCCGTCTCGGTGCCGATCGCGCTGGGGGCCGCGCGCAATCTCGCGCCGCGCCCGGTCTACCTCCTGTGCCGCGGCCTGATCGCGCTCTCGCGCACTTTCCAGGAGGTGATCATCGCCATCCTGTTCGTGGCGATGTTCGGCTTCGGCCCGTTCGCCGGGGTGCTGACCCTGGTGTTCGCGACCGTAGGCTTCCTCGCCAAGCTGCTGGCCGAGGACATCGAGGACATCGACCCCGGCCAGGCCGAGGCGATCCGCGCCACCGGCGGGTCCTGGCTGCAGCTCCTCAACTACGGCATCCAGCCGCAGGTGATGCCGCGGCTCATCGGCCTGTCGCTCTACCGGCTCGACATCAACTTCCGCGAGTCCGCGGTCATCGGTATCGTCGGCGCCGGCGGCATCGGCTCGACGCTGAACACCGCCTTCGACCGCTACGAGTACGACGTCGCGGCCGCCATCCTGCTGGTCATCATCCTGGTGGTCATGGCGGCCGAGTACGGCTCCTCGGCGATCCGCCGGCTGGTGCAGTGATGCCGGTCGCCATCCGCAACGGGCGCAGGGAATGGCAGCGGCGCGATCGCGCGGCGCAGCTCGGCATCTGGTTCGCCTGGCTGGTCGGTACGGCGGTCGTCCTGGCGTGCTGGGAGGTCATCAGCGACCGCACGATGTGGATGTTCGTCGAGGACGCCCATGTCCAGGCGGGCGACCTGCTGCGCCGCATGGTGCCGCCGCGCTGGTCCTACATGGACAAGCTGTGGCGGCCGCTGTGGGACACGCTCAACATCGCCACCCTGGGCACCCTGCTCGCCATCCTCGGCGGCGTGCCGCTGGCCTTCCTGGCGGCCCGCAATACCACGCCCAGCGTCCTCCTCGTGCGCCCGGTCGCCCTCTTCGTCATCGTCGCCTCGCGCTCGATCAACTCGCTCATCTGGGCCCTGCTGCTGGTCTCGGTGATCGGCCCGGGCGTGCTGGCCGGCATCCTGGCCATCGCCTTCCGCTCCGTCGGCTTCATCGGCAAGCTGCTGTACGAGGCGCTGGAGGAGATCGACGCCGCGCCGGTCGAGGCGGTGACCGCGACCGGTGCCGGCAAGGCGCAGGTCGTCGCCTACGCCATGGTGCCGCAGGTGGCACCGGCCTTCGCCGGCATCTCGGTCTTCCGCTGGGACATCAACATCCGCGAATCGACGGTGCTCGGCCTGGTCGGCGCCGGCGGCATCGGCCTGCAGCTCGAGGCCTCCATCAGCCAGCTCGCCTGGCAGGAGGCGTCCGTCATCTTCCTGGTGATCCTCGCCACGGTGCTGGCGAGCGAGTGGCTCTCGGCCCGCATCCGCCACGCCATCATCTGAGGCGCGGGCCCGCTCCCGCCCGCCGAACGGCGCCGCGCCGGCATCGACCGGGGTCGACCCGGCCCGACCCGTGATTTTCCTTGCTTTCACTGCGCGTTGGCCGACATTTGCTGATGTTACGGATTTATGACGGTCCATCGCGGGCCGACCTGTCGGAGGCGAGGGCTACGCTGAATTGGCCACCACCCTACTGATCCATCTCCTGGGGGGCGTCGCGCTGCTCATCTGGGGGCTGCGCATGGTCCGCACCGGCGTCATGCGCGCCTTCGGCGGCGATCTCCGCCGCGTCCTCGGACGGGCGATGAGCCATCGGTTGCGGGCCTTCGCGTCGGGCCTGGGCGTCACCGCCATGCTGCAGAGCAGCACGGCCACCGCCTTGATGATCGCGTCCTTCGCCGAGCGCGGGCTGGTGGCGACCGCCCCGGCGCTGGCGGTGATGCTGGGGGCCGATGTCGGCACCGCCGCCGTCGCCCAGATCCTGTCCTTCGACGTGAGCTGGCTGTCGCCCCTGCTGGTGCTGCTCGGGGTCGTCGGCTTCTCGACCGCCGCCAGCTCGATGCGCCGCGACCTCGGCCGGGCGATGGTCGGGCTGGGGCTGATGCTCCTGGCGCTGCAGCTCATCGTGCACGCGTCGGACCCGATCCGCGAATCGACGGTCCTGAAGGCGATCCTCGGCGGCCTGGCGCAGGAGCCGCTGCTGGCCGTGCTGTTCGGCGGCCTGCTCACCTGGCTCGCCCATTCGAGCCTCGCCACCATCCTGCTCGTCATGTCGCTCGCCGACACCGGCATCCTGCCCCTGCCGCTGGCGCTCGCCATCGTGCTCGGCGTCAACGCCGGCGCCGCGGTGCCGGCGCTCGTCGCCACATGGCGCGGCGAGATCGGCGCCAAGCGGGTCGCCCGCGGCAACGCCGCCTTCCGCTGGATCGGCGTCCTGGTGATCCTGCCGCTGCTGCCCTTCGCCACGACGGCGCTCGCCGCGCTCGGCCCCGATGTCGGCCGGCAGGTCGTCGCCTTCCACCTCGCCTTCAACTTGGCGATCGCCATCGTCTTCCTGCCGGTCCTGGGCCCGATCGCCCGGCTGACGGAGCGGCTGCTGCCGGCGCCGGCGGTGCCCGAGGACCCGGCGCTGCCGCGCCATCTCGACCAGGGCGCGCTGGAAAGTCCGCCGGTCGCCATCGCCGCCGCGCAGCGCGAATCGCTGCGCATGGGCGACGCGCTGGAGGGCATGCTGCGCGACGCGCTCACCGTGTTCCATCAGGACGACCGCAAGCTGGTCGCCGAGATCTCGCGCCGCGACGACGTGATCGACGGGCTGCACGAGGCGATCAAGCGCTACCTGACGCAGATCAGCCGCGAGGTGATGAGCCCGGCCGACGGCAAGCGCGTGATGGAGATCATCGTCTTCACCACCAACCTCGAGCATGTCGGCGACATCATCGACAAGAACCTGATGGAGCTGGCGCAGAAGAAGATCAAGAACCACCTGACCTTCTCGCCCGAGGGCATGGGCGAGATCGCCGACCTGCACGGCCGGGTGCTGGAGACGCTGAAGCTGTCGCTCGCCGCCTTCGTCGGCGGCGACGTGTCGATCGCCCGCCGCCTGATCGCCGAGAAGACGATGTTCCGGGAATCCGAGCGCAAGGCGGCGGAGCGCCATCTCCAGCGCCTGCAGAGCGGCCGGGTCGAGAGCATCGAGACGAGCTCGCTGCATCTCGACGTGCTGCGCGACCTGAAGCGCATCCACTCGCACCTCATCGCCGTCGCCTACCCGATCCTGGAGGATGCGGGAGAGCTGCGCCCGACCCGCCTCGCCACCGCATAGTGCCGGCGCCTGCGGCGCCGTGACGCGGCCGCGCTTGCGGACGAGCCGCCGCCCGTGGCACGTAGCGCCCTCGCCGCAAATGCCGGGGGACGTCGCATGCCAGTCTGGGATCCCAACCAGTACCTGAAGTTCGCCGACCACCGGCTGCGGCCCGCGCTCGACCTGCTGGCGCGGGTTCCGCTGGAGACGCCGGAGACGATCGTCGACCTCGGCTGCGGAGCCGGGAACGTGACCCGCCATCTCGCCGCCCGCTGGCCCGGCGCGCGCATCGTCGGGCTCGACGGCAGCCCGGAGATGCTGGCGAAGGCGCGCGCGGCGATGCCCGAGGCGAGCTGGGTCGAGGGCGACATCGCGCGCTGGGAGCCGCCCGCCCCCGTCGACCTCATCTACTCCAACGCGGCGCTGCACTGGCTGGGCGACCATGGCGGGCTGTTCCCGCGGCTGATGGGCTGGCTGACGCCGGGCGGGGTGCTGGCGGTGCAGATGCCGCGCAACTACGAAGCGCCGTCGCACACGCACCTCCTCGACGCCGCCGGCAGCGGACCGTGGCGGGCGACGCTGGCGCCCCTGCTGCGGCCGTCGCCGGT
The DNA here is from genome assembly GCA_020852355.1 of Alphaproteobacteria bacterium. GTDB lineage: Bacteria > Pseudomonadota > Alphaproteobacteria > ATCC43930 > Allostellaceae > Allostella. The sequence continues at coordinate 1,084 of JADZBA010000207.1, read as the reverse complement.
CGCCGCCCCGGCGGCCTATCACCGCTTCCTCGCCAGCCTCGCCAGCCGGCTCGACATCTGGGAGACGGTCTACATGCAGGTGCTGGAGGGCGAGAACCCGGTCGCCGAGTTCACCAAGGGCACTGCCCTCAAGCCGCTGCTCGATGCCTTGCAGGAGCCCGAGCGCAGCGCCTTCGAGGCGGAATATCGCCGGCGGATCGCCGCGGCCTACACGCCGGAGGCCGACGGCCGCACCCTCTTCCCGTTCCGCCGGCTGTTCATCGTCGCCGTGCGCTGACGATCGGCGGATCGATCAGCCGAGCCGGCGCGCGTTGGCCGAGGCGAGCCGCAGTGCGGGCGCCGTCATGGCCCCGCCCAGCGTCAGCATGGCGGCGCCCATCCCGAGATAGAAGGAGAAGAGCCGGCCGGCCGCCGCGCTCGCCAGATCCATCTGCGTCGCCAGCAACGCGGCCGGCGTGCGGCAGGCGGCGATCCGGGCCGCCGAGCGCAGGGCGATCGCGCCCTCGCCCACCGCGAAGGCGGCCGCGCGGGTCGCGAAGCCGGGCGCGCGCGCCATCGCCGCACCGCCCGCCGCCCACGCCGCCTGAGCCTTCTCCGCCACCATCCGCAGCGCCTCCGCGTGGTCGGTCGACGCGGGATCGGCCATGGCCGCATAGCCCAGCGCCGCCCGCCGCCCGACGACGGTCGCCGCCGCGCCCGCCAGCTTCACGCCGTCGCGCGCATTGCGACTGGCCCGCCCCATCGCCGTCACCATCGTTCGCGTGTCCGTTGCCGCCCGTCGTCCCGTCATCCGCTGTTCCTCCATGAACTCCGAATGCAGTCAACGCGCGAGGCGGGGTTCCGCCCCATCGCCAGCCGAACAACGCGCGAGCACGCCCCGCCGCCGCGCTTGCCACCCGCGGGCCGCGCGTGTAAACGTCCGGCCCTCTTCTCGGCGCCGCCGTAGCTCAGTGGTAGAGCACACCCTTGGTAAGGGTGGGGTCGTGATTTCGATTATCACCGGCGGCACCATTCCTCCTCTCGATATCGTCGGCGTTGCCCCGCCTCCGCGGGGTTGGTCGATGGAGGCGGACCGGGCCGACTA
>JADZBA010000206.1 GCA_020852355.1 Alphaproteobacteria bacterium | reverse complement strand
GCGTGGCCGGCCGCAAGGTCGAGGCCCGCTTCCTGGACACGGAGGCGAAGCCCGACCTCGCCCGCCGCCAGGGCGAGAAGCTGGCGCTGGAGGGCTTCAAGCTGCTCACCGGCACGGTCGCCTCGGGCGAGGGGCTGGCGATGGGGCCGATGCTGGCGCGCTGGGACGCGATCTACGTCTCGACGATCAACAAGGCCAATCAGATCACCGGGGCCGCCTGCACGGCGCGCATGTTCCGGGTCAACCGGCTCGACGCGTCGGACGGCGCCGTCGTCACGCCGTGGCTGGCGGAGCGCAAGGAGACGAAGTGGGCGATCATGGCTGCCGACATCGCCTGGGGCCGTGATTCCGGCGCCAGCTTCATCAAGGCGGCGAAGGCCAACAATCGCGAGATCGTCACCGAGAATTACTCGCCCTTCGGCTCCAACGACTTCGCGCCCTATATCCAGAAGATCAAGGATTCCGGGGCGCAGGCCCTGTGGGTGGCGCTCGCCGGGCGGGACGCCATCAACTTCGCCACCCAGGCCAAGCAGTTCGGCCTCTTCGACACGGTGTTCACCGCGGGCGTCAGCTTCGTGACGGACAACACGGTGAAGACGCTGGGTGACGCGTCGAAGGGCATCTGGGGCATCATCAACTACAGCGCGACGCTCGACACGCCGGCGAACAAGAAGTTCGTCGCGGATTGGGCGAAGAAGTATCCCGGCACCGAGCCGACGAACTTCGAGGGCGAGACCTACATCGGCATGCAGGTCATCCTGCAGGCGGTCGCCAAGGCCGGCAGCGCCAAGCCGGCCGACGTCGCCAAGGCGATGGAGGGCACGACCTTCGACACGATCCTCGGCAAGCAGCTCATGCGCAAGGAGGACCACCAGCTCGTCGGCCCGAACTTCTTCGGCTTTGTCGGCGATGCCGGCGGCAAGCTGAAGCCGATCATCACCATGTCGGTCCCGGCGGAGGTGGCGACGCCGCCGGCCGACGCGGCCTGCAAGCTGTAGGCGGAAGAGGGGCGGGGGTCGCCCGCGACCCCCGCCCGGGCTCCCGAACCGCCCATCATCCGAGCGAGCCCGTGCCCGATCAGATCAAGAGCAAGGTCGACGATCCCGAGCTGGTGCTGCGCCGCCGGCGGCAGCTCGCCGACGCCGCCGTCGAGCTGTTCAGCGCGCGCGGCTACCATTCGACCACCATCCGCGACATCGCCGAGCACGCCGAGGTCAGCATCGGGCTGATCTACCAGTATGTGCAGGACAAGGAGGACCTGCTCTTCCTCGCCCTCCTGCAGGTGCTCGACTCCTACAAGGACCAGATCCCGCTGGCGCTGGAGGGCGTCGCCGAGCCGCTGGAGCGCTTCTGCACCGCCGTGCGGCGCTACTGCCGGGTCAACGGCGAATCCGTCGCCGCCACGGTCCTCGCCTATCGCGAGACCAAGTCGCTGCGCAAGGAGCGGCGGAACCTCATCAAGCAGAAGGAGGTCGAGACCAACGAGCTGATCGCGGCCTGCATCCGCGACTGCGTCGAGGCCGGCCTCTTCGTCGACGTCGACGTCGAGATGTTCACCTACCAGATCGTCATGTTCTCCCACGCATGGGCGCTCAAGGCGTGGCGCTTCAGCCAGGAGATGGACGTCGAGGAGTATGTCGATCGCGGCCTGCGGCTCATGCTGCGCGGCGTCCTCACGGGCCGCGGCGAGCGCCAGCTCAAGAGCGCGCGCTGCTGTGGCGCGTGGGAGGCCGGAGCGTAGGTCCCGCGGCCGGCATCCGCCGCCGGATCATTCGGCCTCGTCCGTGCGCGTTTCGGTATCGATGCGCAGCGGGAAGCGCAGGGCGACCCGGGTGGCCGGTGGCCCATCGATCTTCAGCTCGCCTTCGAGCTGCCGCGCGAATGCGCGCATCAGCGACAGGCCGATGCCGGCCGGCCACTGCCCGGGGTCGGCACCGGGCATGCCGATGCCGTCATCGGCGATTTCCAGCAGCGCGTCCCCTCCGTCGGCCGTCAGCGACAAGCGGATGGTCCCGGTGCGGCCGTCGGGAAAGGCATGCTGCGCCGCATTGCTCAGCGCCTCGGTGATGAACAGCGCGACCGGTACCGCGGCCGATCCCGGGATCGGCACCGGCTCGACCGTGACCTCCAGCGCGATGCCGCGGGCGGCGAGGTCGTCGACCCGGGCGATCTGCTCGCCCAGCGTGCGGACGAGGGAGACGAAGTCGACGTAGCGCACGTCGGCGCTCTCGTAGAGATAGCGGTGTACGATCGAGAGGGCGCGTACGCGCATCCGCGCTTCCGCCAGGACGTGCCGGGCCGCCGGGTCGGCGACGCTCTTGGCCTGCAGATTGAGGAAGCTGGTGACGATCTGCAGGTTGTTCTTCACCCGGTGGTGGACCTCGCGCAGCAGCGCGTCCTTCTCGTCGAGGGAGCGGCGCAGCTCGCCTTCGCGCAGGGAGATGCGCTCGGCCATGCCGGCGAACGCCTGCGCGAACTGGCGGATCTCGAGGGCGCTGCGTCCGACGTCGACGCGCACCGACAGCTCGTCGCGGCTGTAGGCGTCGACCGCCGACTGCAGGGCGCGGATGCCGCGCGAGATCAGCAGCTCGCCTCCCAGCAGCGCGCCGGCAACGGCCAGCAGCAGCATGATGATCGGCCCGACGATGAAGGCGATGGTCTGGTAGTGACCCCAGCTTATGGCCTTGGCGGCGGGCATCCCGAAGACGATGAACAGGCTGCCGTTCTGGATGTTGGCGCTGCTGTAGAGGCGCTCCACCCCGTCGGTGCCGACGGCCGCGAACTCGGTCAGGCGGTGCCCGGCGACGGCCTGCAGCAGGGCGGGGTCGGGGGTGGCCGCCTCGGGCGGCGAGCGCTGTGCCTCGGGGATGCCGTGCCCGGCCTCCGGCGCCGCGATGAAGCGGTCCGAGCTGGTCATGACGGTACCCTTCGCGTCGAGCAGGTAGACGACGCCCTCG
>JADZBA010000205.1 GCA_020852355.1 Alphaproteobacteria bacterium | reverse complement strand
GCGCGGGTGAGCACGTCCACGATGGCATTGCCGATGCCGAGCAGGTCGAGGGCAGGAGCGGTCATGGGCGGGTGCAAGCCTCTGCGGGTTCGGGGAATTGAAGCGGATCGCACCTAGCCGGAACGGCCGCGGCGCCGCTAGTCCCCTGCCATGACCACGCTGCGCGCCCTGACGCTCGCCTTTGGCCAGGTTCTTGATCCCGCCTTCCGCCGGCCGCTGCTGCTCGGCGCCGGGCTGGCGCTGGTGGCGGGGCTGGCGCTGGCCTGGCTGGCGAGCTGGGCCGTCGGGTGGCTGGCGGGCGGCGAGGGCTGGCTTGCCACCATCGCCGCGGCGGCGGGCGGGCTGCTGGCGCTGATCGCCCTTTGGTGGCTGTTCCTGCCCATGCTGCTGGCGATCGCCAGCCTGTTCCTCGATGGCGTCGCGGCTGCGGTGGAGCGGCGGCACTACCCGGCGCTGCCGCCGCCGGCCGGCGCCTCCACCGCCGCGCAGGCCTGGTCCGGCCTGGCGCTGGCGGCGCGGATGGGGGCGCTGACGCTGGTGCTGCTGCCGCTGGCGCTGCTGGTGCCCTTCGTCGGCGTGCCGGTGCTCTGGGCCGTCGCGGCGGTGTCGCTCGGCGAGGGGCTGTTCCTCGGCGTGGCGCAGCGGCGCATGGACGTGGCCGCGGCGGAGGCGCTGAAGGCGCGCCGGCGATGGGCGATCTGGGCGCTCGGCGGCGCGCTGGCGGGGCTCGGCGTGGTGGCGCCGCTCAACCTGCTGGTCCCGGTGATCGGCTCCGCCGCGATGGTGCATCTGATGCACGGACGGACGGGCTGAGACGCGGAACGAGCCGCCTGCGAGAGAACCGCGCGAGACTGTGGACAACTGCCCCGGAAGCGCCTCCGGGCCGTTGTCTCGCCCGGCGGGTGCGTGTTAGCCGGGGGACGAGCGCGGCCATGCGGGGGAGCGCAGGCCGCGTGCCGGCCCGGCGCCGACGTGGCGGCCGAAGGTAGGGGGACACATCGCGCATGAACGTCTTTCGCCGCCGCGACGAGAAGCCGTCCGCACCCGAACCGACGACGGTGCCGACCGCCCGCGACCCCGATCTCGGCGCGCCGCCGCCGCGTCTTCCGACCAGGGATACACCGACCATGAGCCTCGCGACCAAGCCCCCCGGCAGCCCGCCCGCCGGCCCGACGCCGCCTTCCGGCACCGCCATCCCGCCGCGACCCGCACCCATGGGGGGCGTCGCCATGCCCGGCGCCCCGGCCTCCGCCCCGCCCGGCATCGGCCCGGCGCCGCGCGCGGCCACCGCCGATCGTCGCACGCTGGTCGTCGGGCGCGGCATCAGCCTCCAGGGCACCGTCGCGGAGGCCGAGCGGCTGGTCGTCGAGGGCATGGTCGAGAGCCAGATGATCCAGGCCGCCGAGCTCTCGATCAGCGAGACCGGCGTGTTCAAGGGCGAGGTGCAGGTCGAGGATGCCGAGATCGCCGGCACCTTCGACGGCACCATCACCGCCCGCACCTCCCTCGTGATCCGCGCCAGCGGCCGCGTCGTGGGCGTCGCCCGCTGCCGCAAGCTGATGGTGGAGGAAGGCGGCCAGATCTCCGGCCGCATGGAGATGATCGACGACAACCACGCGCCGGCCGTCCCGGCGCCGCGGCCCGTTCCCTCCGAGGCCTGAGAGGCGATGCGCGCAGCCGGGGAGCCTCGTCGCGCCGCGGATGCGCGGCGGTCGCTTCCCCGGCCCGGCGTGCGGCCCGGCGCCGCGCTGGTCCTGTCGTTGCTGGCCGCCTGCGCGCAGCCTCCGCCGGAGCAGGCGGCCACCACCGCGATGCAGGAGGCGCTGAGCAGCCACCAGGCGAGCCTGGCCGGCCTCGGCGCGACGCCGCTGGCCGTGCCCGCTGAGGAGACGCAACTCGTCGCCACCGCGGCCTCCACGGGCGGCGCCGCGCCGCCGCTGGCGGGCCGGCTGGTGGGGCAGACGCCCGAGGGCGTGCTGCAATGGCTGGGCGAGCCGCGGCTCCGCCGCGCCGAAGGCGCCGCCGAGATCTGGCACTACCAGGCGAGCCACTGCCACCTGGACCTGGTGCTGTATCCGGACGAGGGATCGCGGCAGTCGCTGCGCGTCGCCTTCGCCGCGGCGCGCGCCGCCGGCGCGGTGCGGCGGGGGGAGGCGGCCTGCCTCGCCGACATTGCGCGGGGCGCGACGCGGCCGGGTCCGCCGGCGCTGGCCGGGCAGGCGCGCGCCGGGGCTTAGAGCATGCTGCGTTCGCATTCGCTCACGCCGCACACCCCAGCGTTTGTATGGTCGCGGGATTCAGCGTTTTCGGCGATTCCGCCTCCACGCATCCCGCTATAGCGGGCTGCCGGGATGAACCTCGCCCCCTGGGCGGATGCCTTCGTGCCGGTGTTCGGCCTGCTGGCGCTCGGCGCGGTGCTGAAGCGCCGCCTGCTGCCGGATGACCGGGTCTGGGCCGGGATTGAGCGGCTGATCTTCTGGGTGCTGCTGCCCTGCCTGATCGCCGGCGCGCTCGGCGGGGTGCGGTTCGGCGCCTTGCCGGTGGGCGGGATGGCGGCGGCGCTGTGGCCGGCGCTGGCGCTCGGCACGGCCATCGCCGTCGGGCTTTCGGGGCTGCTCGGGCTGCGGCATCCCGCCATGACCTCGGTGCTGCAGGGCGGCATCCGCTTCAACAACCTGATGGGCTTCGCCATCGGCGGCGCGATCTGGGGCGCGCCGGGCATCGCCTTGGCCGCGGTGTCGGTCGGCATCATCGTGCCCTTCGTGCAGGGCGTCTCGACCGTCGCCTTCGAGCTGGGGCGCGGCGGCGTACGGCCGTTGCGGCTGGCGCGGCAGGTGATGCTCAATCCGCTCATCCTCGGCGTGCTGGCGGGCTTCGCGATCGGCGCGCTGGGCGGCCTGCCGGCGGGCCTGGCGCCGATGGTGCGCGCGCTCGGCCAGGCTTCGGTGGCGCTCGGGCTGCTCTGCGTCGGCGCGGCGCTGACGGTGCAGGGGCTGGGCGACCGGCCGTTGGTGCAGGCGGCGACGGCGGGGTTGAAGCTGGTCGTGATGCCGGCGCTGACCTGGGCGCTGTGCGGGGCGGTCGGGCTCGATGCCTTGCCGACGGCGGTCGCGGTGCTGTTCATGGCGCTGCCGACGGCGGCGACGAGCTACGTGATGTCGCGGGCGATGGGCGGCGATGCGCCGCTGATGGCGGCGATCACCACCAGCGAGCACCTGCTTTCCGTCGTGACGCTGCCGGTGTGGGTGTGGCTACTGACGCGGTGAGCGTCAGCCTTCGAGACCGTCGTGCAGCGCGCCGAGGGTCAGCGTGACGCCGAGCGAAGGCAGCGCGATCACGCTCTCGGCGCCCTCGACGAGCTGCGCGTCGCGGATGTCGAGCCGGCCACCCTCGTTGCGGGTGTAGACCACGGCGCACAGCTCGTCCTGGCTGATCAGGACGTCGTGGCGGATCGACGGCGTGGCGTCGTAGTCGCGTCGGCGGATCGCGTGATCGATCCAGGGCGTGCAGCGTGGCAGGACGTCGAATACGGCAACCGGCTCGACGCCGTCGCTGACGAGCGCATCCGGGTACTGGACATTGCCACTGCAGGTCGCGACCTTCCGACGTCGTCCGCACGGCCTGAGCGGGCCGCCTTGCAGCGCCGCGTGCAGGGCTGCGCGCAGCTTGCCGGTCACAGCATCGTGCCTTGGGCCGCCGTCAGCGACGACGCACACCGATCCATCATCCCCGGTGTCGCGGGCGCATGGTCGTTCGGGCATGGCAAGATGCTATCACGTGACGCTGCTCAGCAGGAACCGATTACCTGCGCGGCAGGAAGCCCACGAGCTGCTCGGCCTTCTCGCAGATCGGCGTCGCGATCGCGTCGGCGCGATCGGCACCGAGGCGCAGCGCCGCGTCGAGTGCCGCGGGATCTTCCAGCAGCCGGTTCATCTCGCGGCGGATCGGGTCGAGATGCGCGACCAGCGCCTCGGCCAGCACTTCCTTGAAGGCGCCGAAGCCCTTGCCGCCGTGGTGGCGCAGCACGCCGGCATGCGTCTCGCCGGTGATCGCGGCCAGGATGCCGACCAGGTTGCGCGCCTCCGCCCTGCCCTCGAGGCCGGCCTCGTGCTCCGGCAGCGGCTCGGGGTCGGTCTTGGCGCGGCGGATCTTCAGCGCGATGGCGTCGTGGTCGTCCGTCAGGTTGATGCGCGACTGGTCGGAGGGATCGGACTTCGACATCTTCTTCGTGCCGTCGCGCAGGCTCATCACCCGCGCGGCGACGCCCTGGATCATCGGCTCGATCGTCGGGAAGAAATCCACGCCGTAGTCGTGGTTGAATTTCTGGGCGATGTCGTTGGCGAGCTCCAGGTGCTGCTTCTGGTCGTCGCCGACCGGCACCTTCGACGCGTGGTAGGTCAGGATGTCGGCCGCCATCAGGTTGGGATAGACATAAAGGCCGCTGGACGCGGCCTCCCGGTCCTTGCCGGCCTTGTCCTTGAACTGGGTCATCCGGTTCAGCCAGCCCAGCCGCGCCACGCAGTTGAAGATCCAGGCGAGCCGCGCATGCGCGTGGACATGGCTCTGGATGAACAGCACGCAGCGCTTCGGGTCGAGCCCGCAGGCGATCAGCGCGGCCGCCATCTCGCGCGTCTGCCGCGCCAGCTCCTTCGGGTCCTGCCAGACGGTAATGGCGTGCAGGTCGACGACGCAGAAGAGGCACTCATGCGTGTCCTGCATCGGCACCCAGTTGCGGATCGCCCCGAGATAGTTGCCGAGGGTGGGCACGCCCGAAGGCTGGATGCCGGAGAAGACGCGGGACATCGGGAAGCACCGTATCGCTGCTGTTCGGGCGGGTGATCCCGCTTGCGGGCGGGCGCGTCAAGGCCGTGCCGGGGCGGCGGGCAAAAGAGAGATTCCAAATCTTGCTTTTCCGGCTCGGCCCGGCCAGATTGCGTCCAGCGCAACAGGAGCCACGGCCATGACAGCCCTCAGCAAGGCCTTCCTCTTTCCCGGACAGGTGGTGAGCGACATGCTGGGGGCGGGGGCGTCGGACGACCGCATGATGATCCGCACCCTGGTCAACATGCTGGTGTGGAACCTGGTGGTGGTGCTGGCGGTGGTGGCGTTCTACTGACGCGGCGCCACGCCCACGGCCGACGATGCAGCTCACCGCCTTCACCGACTACACCCTGCGCACGCTGATCTACCTCGGCATCGAGGAAGGGCGCCGCGCGACCGTCGCGGAGATCGCCGCGGCCTACGGCATCGCGGAGAACCACCTGACGAAGGTGGTGCTGCTGCTCGGCCAGGCCGGCGACGTGGCGACGCTGCGCGGGCGGGGCGGCGGGCTCAGGCTCGCGCGGCCGGCTTCCGCCATCAATGTCGGCGCTGTGGTGCGGCGGACGGAGCCGGGCCTCGCCCTCGCGCCCTGCCTCGGCACCGGCAATTGCGTGATCACCCCCGCCTGTTGCCTGCGGCCGGTGCTGGCCGAGGCGCTCGACGCCTTCCTCGGCGTGCTGGACCGCTACACCCTGGCCGACCTGGTGGCGGGTTCGCGCGGCGGCCTGGCGCGGCTGCTCGGCCTGACGCTGCCGGCCGCGTAGATCCGCTTCAGCGTCAGGCCGGCGCGGGGCGCTGGCCGAAGATCGCGGTGCCGACGCGGACATGCGTGGCGCCCTCGGCGATCGCGATCTCGTAGTCGCCGCTCATGCCCATCGAGAGGATGCCGAGGCCGTGCTTCGCGGCGAGCCCGGCGAGATAGGCGAAGTGCGGCCGCGGATCCGCCTCGACGGGCGGGATGCACATCAGGCCGGAGACGACCAGGCCGTGTTCCTCCCGGCAGGCGCGGAGGAAGGC
>JADZBA010000204.1 GCA_020852355.1 Alphaproteobacteria bacterium | reverse complement strand
GGCGACTGGCCGACGAAGCCGGTGAGCATGGTCGTCCCCTATCCGCCGGGTGGGGTCAACGACCTCGTCGCCCGCGCCGTCGCCGACCGCATGTCGCAGACGCTCGGCAAGCCGGTCGTCATCGCCAACCGGGCCGGCGCCGCGACCACGGTCGCCTCCAACTACGCCGCCAAGGCACCTGCCGACGGCTACACGATCTACGCCGGCGGGACGTCGCTGGTGATCAATCCGACGCTGCAGGGCAACGTCCAGTACGACGTGAAGCGCGACTTCCGCCCGGTCTCGCTGATGTCGGTCACGCCGTTCATCCTGCACGTCAACCCGGCGGTGCCGGCGAAGGACCTGGCCGAGCTCATCGCCTATGCGCGCGCCAACCCCGACCGCCTCAACATCGCCAGCTCCGGCATCGGGGCCACCAACCACATGGCCGCAGAGCTGCTCAAGGACGCCGCCCGGATCCGCCTCGTGCACGTGCCCTACAAGGGCGGCGCCCAGGCGGGCCAGGACGTGGCGGCGGGCAATGCGCAACTGATGTTCTCCGCCGCGATCGAGGCGCTGCCTCTGCTGGAGGGCAAGATGACGCGCGCCATCGCCATCTCCAGCGCGCGGCGCTCGCCGGCCTTCCCCGACCTGCCGACGATCGCCGAGGCCGGCGGCCCCAAGGATTTCGACGTCGTCTTCTGGCAGGCAATGGTGGTGCCCGCGGCGACGCCGCAGCCGATCGTCGCGCGCATCTACGAGGCGCTGCGCAAGGCGGTGGACGACCCCGGGCTGAAGAAGCAGTTCGCGGCCCAGGGCGTCGAGCTGCGCGGCTCGACGCCGGAGGAGCTGGCCCAGCTCATGGATCGCGAGGAGCGGGTGTGGAGCACGCTGATCCGCGAGAAGGGCATCAAGGCCGAGTAGGTTCGGGGAACACGGGAAACGGGAACGGAGAGATCATGAAGCTGGATTTCACGGGCAGGCGCGTCCTCGTCGCGGGCGGCAGCCGCGGCATCGGCCGCTCGATCGCGCTGGGCTTCGCCGCCGCCGGCGCCGACGTCGCCATCTGCGCCCGCGGCGCCGAGACGCTGGGCGCCACGCGCGGCGAGATCGCAGCGCACGGCCATCGCGCCCATGCCGAGAGCTGCGACCTGGCCGACGGACCCGCCGTCGGCCGCTGGGTCGCGAGCGCGGCGGCGGCGCTGGGCGGCGTCGACATCCTCGTCAACAACGCGTCGGGCTTCGGCTCGACCGACGACGAGGAGGGCTGGGCGAAGGGGCTGGCGGTCGACGTCATGGCGACGGTGCGCGCCTCGCACGCCGCTGCGCCGCTGATCGAGAAGACCGGTGGCGGCGCCATCGTCAACATCGCCTCGATCTCCGGCTTCCACGCCTCGACCCGGTCGGCACCCTACGCGGCGGTCAAGGCGGCGGTGATCCAGTACACCACCAGCCAGGCGCTGGCGCTGGCGCCCAAGGGCATCCGGGTCAACTGCGTCGCCCCCGGCTCGATCGAGTTCCCCGGCGGCACCTGGGAGCGCCGGCGGCAGGACGGCGACGCCCTCTACACGAGCGTGCTGCGCAAGATCCCGTTCAATCGCATGGGACGGCCGGAGGAAGTGGCGAACGTCGTCCTGTTCCTCGCCTCGCCGCTGGCGCAATGGGTCACAGGGCAGACCGTCGTGGTCGACGGCGGCCAGCTCCTGAGCTGACCGGCGGCCCGGCTTCTCTCCCGCATGCGGCATGGCTAAGCTTTCGGCGACGGGCGAGGGCGCCCTTCCCGGAGACGCCGGCCGCATGACGGGCGAACGCCGACCCGACCCAGCCGACGACGCGGAGTTCTTCCGCGCCGCCCGGACCTTCATGCGCGCCGGGATCGCCGTCTTCCCGCCCGACGAGGAGACGCGCGTCTGGGCGACCGCCATGCGGGCGGTGGCGATCGCCGCCCTCGACAGACCGGGCGTGCGGCGTCGCGCCGACGGCACCTGGCTGGAAGCGGACCTCGGCCCGGCGGACGGCCTCGCGCCCCTGGTGGGGCCGGCCCTGCGGTTCCTGCGCCGCGCCCTCGGCCGGCCGGGACTGCACCTGACCCGGGCCCAGCTTTCGGTGGTGCTGCCCGGCCATCCGCGCGGCGACGCGTGGCACGTCGGGGAGCGCTCCCGCCACATCGACGGCCTCGTGGCGCCCGATCGCCTCGTGCTGTCGCCGGCCATCCTCGGCATCGTGCTGTGCGACCTCGACGGTCCCGGCCGGGGCAACCCGATGGCCTGGGACGGCTCCCACCTGGTCACCGCCGCGCAGCTGCGCCGGCTGGCGCCGGACGGGACGCCCCGCAGCGTCGCCGCGGCACTGCATGCCGGTCTCCCGGTCGAGCCGCGGCTGTGCCCGCCGCGGCTGCTCGGCGGCCCGGCGGGCACCGCCTTCGTCTATCACCACGGCCTGCAGCACGGCATCTCGCCCTACCCCGGCAGCGACGGTCCGCCGCGGCCCGTCCTCTACTACCGCATGTCGATGCCCACGCCGGACGACACGCGGCTGATCACCGATCCGCTGCACCACTGGCCGGGGCTGGTGCCGATGCCGCGCTGAGCCGCGGGGTCAGCCGGCGAACGCGATCGCCATGGCCACGAAATGCGTGATGGCGGCAGCGAGGACGAGCGCGTGCCACAGCGCGTTGTGGAACGGCAGCCAGCGCGACAGGTGGACCACGATCCCCGCGGAATAGACGGCGCCTCCGGCGATCAGCAGGGTCATCACCGCCGGCGGCAGCGCCGCCGAGATCGGTTCGTAGAGGGGCAGGATCAGCCACCCGGCGCCGAGGTAGAGGACGACGCCCCAGCGCTGCAGCCAGCGCGGCCAGCCCATCGCCAGCACCGCGCCGACCGCGGCCAGCCCCCACACGGCGATGCAGAGCGGCACGCCGAGGCCCGCCGGCATCAGGTTGGCGGCGAAGGGCGTGTAGCTGCCGGCGATCATCACCAGGATCATCGCGTGGTCGACGCGCCGCAGCAGCGCCTTGACGCGCCCCGCCGGCGCCAGGTTGAAGCCGGCCGACGCGCCGATCATGCCGGCGAGGCCGAGGCAATAGACGACGACGCTGGCCGTCGTCCCGACGTCGCCCGCCCGTGCCGTCGCCGCGATCAGCCACGTCCCGCCGAGGATCGCGAAGGCGACGCCCAGCACATGAACCGCCGCGTCCGCCCGCCGCTCGGCGGGCGAGTAGCTATGGAAGGTCGTCGCCTCGACGCTCATCACGCCCTCCGCTCCACCATAGATCGCCGTGCCGGCCGGCGACAGCAACTCCTCTCGACGCCGCGCGGCCTCCCGGCGCATCCTTTGCTCGGTCTCCGGAGGACCGCAGGAGGACGGAATGCGCACCATTGTTGCCGCCGCGGCGGCGATCGCGACGGGACTGGCCGCCGGTGCGGCCGTCGCAGGCAAGGCCGACGACACGCTGAACGCGGCCTTCCTCGCCGAGCCGGAGGCGATGGACCACTACAAGATCGCCGGCCGCGAGGGGCTGATCATCGCGCGCCACATCTATGACGGGCTGCTGGAGAAGGACGTCGTCAGCAATACCGTCAAGCCGGCGCTGGCCACGGCATGGACCTTCATCGACCCGCTGACCATCGAGCTGCAGCTCCGCGAGGGCGTCACCTTCCACGACGGCTCCGCCTTCGACGCCGACGACGTGGTCTACACGCTGGAAACCGTGAAGGACGCCGCCTACGGCGCCCGCTACCGCTTCACCGTCGACTGGATCGACCGGGTGGAGAAGATCGACGCCTACAAGGTGCGGCTGCACATGGCGCGGCCGAACGCGGTGGCGGCGGAGATGTTGGGCAACATGCTGCCGATCTATCCCAGCGACTACTTCAAGGCGGTCGGCTCGCAGGGCATGGCGGCCAAGCCGGTGGGCACCGGCCCCTACCGGCTGGTCGAGATGTCGCCCGGCACCCGCTACGTGATGGAGCGCTTCGACGGGCACTACGCCGGCAGCCCCAAGGGGAAGCCCGCCATCAAGCGCGTCGTGGTGCGCGCGATGCCGGAAGGCAGCACGCAGTACGCCGAGCTGCTGACCGGGCGGCTCGACTGGATCTGGCGCGTGCCGCCCGACCAGGCGAAACGCCTGGCGACCCAGCCGGCGGTGCAGATCGTCAACGGCTCGATCATGCGCATCGGCTACGTGCAGTTCAACGTGAGGGGCAAGGGCAAGACCTTCGCCACCGCCGACAAGCGCGTGCGCGAGGCGATCCTGCATGCCGTCGACCGCGAGAAGATCATGGGCGCCTTCGTCGGCGGCGCCTCCAAGGTCCAGCACGCCGCCTGCAACCCGGCGCAGTTCGGCTGCTTTCAGGACGTGAAGCGCTACGCCTACGACCCGGCGCGGGCCCGCGCCCTGCTCGCCGAGGCCGGCCACGCCGGCGGCCTCGACCTGGAGCTGCTGTTCTCCGCCATGCCGCGGCCGCAGGCCGAGGCGATGGCCTCCGACCTCGGCAAGGTCGGCATCCGCGCGGCGCTGAACGAGCAGCAGTACGCCGCTGCAGCCCAGCGCTGGCGGGCGGGCGAGGCGCCCTTCATGCTCGCCAACTGGGGCTCCTACGGCATCGCTGACGTCTCCTTCATCCTCGACCAGTTCTTCGCCGGCGGCGGCGACGACATGCTGGGCGACGCACAGATGCAGGGCTGGCTGAAGGAGGCGACCACCACCAACGACCCGAAGGTGCGCGAGGACCGCTACCGCAAGGCGCTGCAGAAGATCGCCGACGAGGCGTGGTGGATGTCGCTGTGGGACTTCAACGTCAATTACGGCCTTTCCAAGGACCTCGCCTTCCGCCCCGATCCCGATGAGTACGCACGCTGGTGGCAGGCGAAGTGGAAGTGACGCCGCTTCACGCGGCTCGCGACCAGCGCTAGTATCGAAGCGCCAACGAAAGGACGAGATTTCATCGCGCGATGAACGACAACCTGGATCAGGGAGATGCCAATGGCTTACCAGCTCGAAGGCCGTCTTCTCGAGGTCTGCAACTGTCGTGTCCTCTGCCCCTGCTGGATCGGTGAAGACGCCGATCGCGGCACCTGCGATACCGTCATCGCCTGGCATTTCGACAAGGGTACCGTGGACGGTGTCGACGTCGCCGGCACGACGCTCGCCGTCGTCGCCCATGTGCCGGGCAACATCCTGCAGGGCAATTGGCGCGTTGCCGTCTACGTCGACGACAAGGCATCGGCGAAGCAGGAGGAGGCGCTGCTCGCCGTCTACACCGGCAAGCTGGGCGGCCCGGTCGCCGATCTCGTGAAGCTGATCGGCGAGGTCGTTTCGGTCGAGCGCGCGCCCATCACCTTCGACGTCGAAGGCGGCCGCGGGAGGATGGCGATCGGCGACAAGGCCTATGCCGAGCTGGAGCCCTATCGCGGCGCCGACGGTGCGACGACGACACTCAGCAACACCGTGTTCTCGACGGTACCGGGAGCGCCGGTCTTCGTCGGCAAGGCCCCGCGCTATCGCTCGAAGAATCCCGCCCTCGGCATCGATCTCGACATCAAAGACCACAACGCGCTGCAGAGCACGTTCGTCTTCCGCGGTTGACGCCGCCGCCCGGGGAGCCCCGGTCCGATCGCGATCCCGACGGTGGGCGCAGCCAGTCCTCGCGGCTGGTTCCTGCCGATCATGGCCGGACTGGTCGTCACGGCATGGGCGGCGCTCGCGCTGTGGGAGCGCAGCCCCTACGGGCGCTATCTCGACCACGGCGACTGGACGCAGGCCGGGTTGGCAGCGGGCATCTGCCGCGTCCTGCCGGCGGGCCCGACGGTGCTGCCCGCGCTGCTTTACGCCGGCGGCTGGCTGCTGATGACCGCGGCGATGATGCTGCCGACGACGCTGCCGCTGCTCGGCCTCTTCCGCCG
Organism: Alphaproteobacteria bacterium; assembly: GCA_020852355.1. Lineage (GTDB taxonomy): Bacteria > Pseudomonadota > Alphaproteobacteria > ATCC43930 > Allostellaceae > Allostella. Next base: position 3,570 of record JADZBA010000204.1, on the reverse strand, counting down.
CCTGACGGCGGGCCGCGCCGACGCGGCCCGCCTCGTCGGCCTCGTCGTCACGGGCTATCTCGGCGTCTGGGGCCTGTTCGGGCTGGCCGCCCACGGGCTCGACGTCGCGCTGCACGCCGCGGCGGCGGGCAGCGCCTGGATCACCTTCGACGGGTGGATCGTCGGTGCGGCGGTGCTGGCGCTGGCCGGTGCGTTCCAGTTCAGCGCGCTCAAGCATCACTGCCTCGACCGCTGCCGCACGCCGCTCAGCTTCCTCATGGCCCATTGGCACGGCATCCGGCCGCATGCCGAAGCGCTGCGCCTCGGGGCGGCCCACGGCCTGTACTGCGTCGGCTGCTGCTGGGCGATCATGTTGCTGATGTTCGTCGTCGGCACCGGCAGCGTCGGATGGATGCTGGTTCTGGGCGCGGTCATGGCGGTCGAGAAGAATGCGCCCTGGGGCCGTCGCCTCGCGGCACCGCTCGGGCTCGCCCTCCTCGGGTGGTCGGCCGCCGTCATCGTCACGAATCTCTGGCAGCGGGCTGTCTAAGAGGCTGCGACCTGCACTAACCTGACGGCGATCGATCGAAAGTCCGTCGCCGGCGTCGCATGGCCGCCTTCCTCCTCCGCCGTCTCGTGGTGGCCGCGCTGGTCGCTCTCACCGTGTCGGTGCTCGCCTTCGCGCTGGTCTTCGTCGCGGGTGACCCGGCGACGGCGCTGTCCGGCCAGAGCGGCCGGGCGGCGGACGTCGAGTATCTGCGGCGGTTCTACGGCCTCGACCGGCCGCTCCTGGTGCAGTACGGCGCCTGGCTGGCGCGCCTGGGCGTCGGCGACTTCGGCAACAGCCTGTTCTTCGGCTTCCCGGTCGCTGCCCTGATCGCCGAACGCCTGCCGGTCACCATCGCGCTCGGCCTCGCGGCGACGGCGTTCGCGGTCGGCATCGGGGTGCCGCTCGGCGTGCTGGCGGCGACGCGACCCAACGGTCCCGTCGACCTGCTGGTCCGGCTGGTGGCGGCGATCGGCCAGGCCATGCCGACCTTCTGGTTCGGACTGATGCTCATCATCCTCTTCGGCATCCTCTATCCGGTCCTGCCGATCTCGGGCGCGCAGGACTGGCGCGGCTTCGTGCTGCCGACGGTGGTGCTCGGCTACTACGCGACGCCGGCCATCATGCGGCTGACGCGCGCCGGCATGATCGAGGTCTTGTCGTCGGACTATGTCCGCACCGCGCGGGCGAAGGGCCTGCGGCCGCCGGTCGTCCTCTTCAAGCACGCGCTGCGCAACGCCGTGCTGCCGGTGGTCAGCCTGACGGCGGTGCAGATGGGCGCCCTGCTGTCGGGCTCGATCGTGGTCGAGAGCGTCTTCGCGCTGAACGGCGTCGGCCGCCTCGCCTGGGAGTCGATCCTGCGCAGCGACCTGCCGACGATGCAGGCGATCGTCCTGCTGTTCTCGCTGTTCTACGTCGCGCTCACGCTCGCCGCCGACCTCGTCAACGCGTGGCTCGACCCGCGCCTGCGGGTGCGCGGATGATCGCGCCGCGCGCCCTGCGCGTCGCCGGCCTGTGGATCGGCATCGCCATCCTCGGCGCGATCCTGGCGGCCGCCCTGGCGGCCCCCCTGCTGACGCCGCACGACCCCTACGAGCAGGACCTGCTCGCCCGCCTGCGCCAGCCCTTCTGGCACGACGGCGCCGATCCGCTGCATCCGTTCGGCACCGACCATCTCGGCCGCGACTATCTCTCCCGCCTGCTCTACGGCGCGCGCGTGTCGCTGCTGATCGGTGCGGCGGTCGTCGCCATCTCCGGCCTGATCGGCACCACGCTCGGCGTCGTCGGCGGCTATCTCGGCGGCCGCGTCGACATGGTGGTGAGCTATCTGCTGACGGTGCGCCTCGCCGTGCCCGTGGTGCTGGTGGCGCTCGCGGTGGTGGCGCTGGTCGGTGCCTCGCTCGCCAATCTCGTCCTCGTGCTCGGCCTCCTGCTCTGGGACCGCTTCGCCGTCGTCGTGCGCACCGCGACGCGGCAGATCCGCGAGATGGAGTTCGTCGCCGCCGCCGAGGCGGTGGGGGCGACGCGCCTGCGCATCGTGCTGGGCGAGGTGCTGCCCAACCTGCGCGACACGCTCGCCGTCGTCGCCACCGTGGAGATGGCCCAGGCGATCCTGCTGGAGGCCGCCCTCTCGTTCCTCGGCCTCGGCGTGCAGTCGCCGGTGCCGTCCTGGGGGCTGATGGTCGCCGAGGGCAAGGAGAACATCCTGTTCGAGCCGTGGCTGATCGCGCTGCCCGGTGCGCTGCTGCTGGCGCTCGTGCTCGCGATCAACCTGCTGGGCGACGCCCTGCGCGACCTGCTGGCGCCGGAGGAGCGCGCCTGAGGCGCCTCACCGCGCCTCGTCCGGCGCGCCGCCGAGATAGGCGACGCGGACGCGCGGGTCCTCCAGCACGGCGGCGGCCGGCGCCTCCAGCGTCTTGCGGCCGAGCTCCATGACGACGCCGGTGTCGGAGACCCGGAGTGCTGCACGGGCGTTCTGCTCGACCATCAGCACGGTGACGCCGCCGTCGCGGATCGCCCGCACCGTGTCCAGCACCTGGTGCAGCATCTTCGGGGAGAGGCCCAGCGACGGCTCGTCGAGCAGCAGCAGGCGCGGCGCGGCCTCCAGCACCATCGCCATCTCGAGGATCTGCTGCTCGCCGCCCGACAGGTTGCCGGCGAGCGTCGTCCAGCGCGCCCGCAGCACCGGAAACATCGTCGCGACGCGGTCGACCGCGTCGCGCGCGGCCGCCCGCGCCAGCGTATAGGCGCCGAGCTCCAGATTCTCGCGCACCGCCATCTTCGGGAAGTTGCAGCGCCCCTGCGGCACGAACCCGACGCCGCGGCCGAGGCGTGCCGCGGGATCGAGGCCCTGGATCTCCGCACCCTCGAACAGGATGCGCCCGCCGAAGCGGCGGTTGAGGCCGTACACGGCACGCAGGAGGGTCGACTTGCCGGCGCCGTTGGCGCCGATCAGCGTGACGATGGCGCCCCGCGGCACGGCGAGCGAGAAGTCGGCGACGATCGGCGTATCGGTGTAGCCGGCCGACAACGCGTCCAGCACGAGGACGGGATCAGCCATCGGCCGCCGTCCCGAGATAGGCCTCCAGCACGCGCGGGTCGCGCCGCACCTCGGCCGGCGGGCCCTCGGCGATCTTGCGCCCGGCATCGAGCACGACGACGTGGCGGCAGAGCGCCATGATGAAGTCGACATTGTGCTCGACCACCAGCAACGCGACGCCGGCCTCGTTCATCGTGCGGATCGCCGCCTCGACGCGGCGGATCATCGTGGGGTTGACGCCCGCCACCGGCTCGTCGAGCACCACCAGCTTCGGCCGCGCCATCATGGTGGCCGCCAGCGCCAGCAGCTTGCGCTGGCCGTAGGAGAGGATCTCCGCCGGGGCGTCGGCATAGTCGGCGAGGCCGACGAGACCCAGCAGCCGCATCGCCTCGGCGCCGGCCGCCGCCGCGGCCGCGCGCAGCCGGCGCGTGCCGACCCAGGCGTCGACCCAGCCGACGCCGTCGGCGGCCTGGGCCGCCTGCAGCAGGTTGTCGCGCAGCGACAG
>JADZBA010000203.1 GCA_020852355.1 Alphaproteobacteria bacterium | reverse complement strand
GCGGCACAGGCGAAGGCGAGGCCGGTCTGGCGCAGCCCGCGGCTGGCGCCCATGCGGGCCCCCGCCTTGCCGTCGCGCCCGCCCGCCCAGGCGTAGGCCATCGTCGTCAGGTTGAGCGCGGCGAAGGAGAGGCCCCACATGAAGCGCGCCACGAGCTGCAGCCACGGGCTCTCCACCAGCCCGTACATGAAGGTCGAGACGACGGACGCGACGGCGGCGGCGATCGACAGGTTGCGCGGCCCGATCAGCGGGCTGAGCCGCGCCACCTCGCCGTACAGCAGCACGCGCACGAAACGGTTGGCCGACAGCAGCACCCCGACCCAGGTGACCGACAGGCCGAAGGCCGCCGCCTCCACCGGCAGGACGACGTAGATCAGCGAGTCGCCCATGCCGGCGAACGCCAGCACCCCGGCCGACAGCAGCGTCGCGCGCCACGCCGCCGCCGCGCCCTTACCGTCCGACACGTCCCGAGCTTTCCCCCCGTTTGCAGAGGGAGCTTACGGGGAGCGGGGCCGCGTTGTCATGAAAACGTCACGAAGCCGCGGCCCGCCCGTCAGCGCCGCGGCGGCAGCACCGCGATGTCGACGATGCGCCCGACCGCGGCGGCGCCGATGGGGCCGATCGGCGCGGTCGCGCCGGTCGCCGGATCCAGCGTGTACAGCACGTTGCCGGCGACGGCCCAGCCGTGGTTGCGCGCGCCGTCGAAGAGGAAATCCATGCCGTCGGCGGCGATGCCGGCCGTGCCGACCGGGCGAAGCACACCCTCGTTGGGCGGGTCCTGCAGTGCGTAGGCGCCGCCGGCGATGACGAAGAGCTGCGTCGCCGGCGCCCCGGCGACGGCGTTGGTGTAGGCCCCTGCCGTCGGCCCGCCGGGCACGGAGCCGCTGATCCGCCCGTCGACGATCGTGGCCCCGGTCCCGACGTCGACCCGCAGGTTCTGGCCGCCCGCACCGACGATGCGCAGCCGGTCGGCGACGGGATTGAAGTCCACCACGTAGCCGGCCGCCGGCTCGATCGCCACCGACATCATCGCCTTGAAGAACGCCTGCCCCTTCACCGGGTCGATGGCGAGGATGGCGCCCTCCGGCGTGACGCCGTACAGCACGCCGTCGGCGGCGCGCACGTCGATGCCGATCAGCGGAAAGCCCTGCCCGTGCAGGCCGCGCCGGATCGCGTTGCCGGGCTTCGTGTCGGAGAGCAGCAGCAGCTCGCCGCGGTCGGTGACGGCGGCGATGTCGGCGGCAGCGGCGTCCGCCACGGGCAGCGCCACGGCGGCGGCGAAGGCGAGGTCTCTCAGGCGGCGGCTGATACCCATCGTGCGCACTCCCTCAATTGGCCGGATCACGGCGAGGCGCTGAACGCGGGACTGCCCGGCTCGTTCCCGCGGGCGCTGCGGATCGGGGGCTGGCAAGCGGCGCGACTTGCCCCATCATGCGCCGCCTTGCCACGACCCAGGAAGCCTGCCCGATGATTCACGTCCTCGCCATCATCACCGCCAAGCCCGGCATGCGCGAGCGCATCCTGGAGCATTTCCGGGCCAACCTGCCGGCGGTCCATGCCGAGCAGGGCTGCATCGAGTACGTGCCCGTGGTCGACGCCGACGGCTTTCCTGCCCTGAATGGCCCGGACACCTTCGTCGTCGTCGAGAAGTGGGAGAGCGCCGACGCGCTCAAGGCCCACGCCGCCTCGCCGCACATGGCGGCCTACGCCGCCAAGACGCGCGACATGATCGCGAGCCGCAAGATCCACGTCCTGTCACCGGCCTGAGCGGCGGCCGGCGGGCTGTCGCCCGACGGCGCAGCCCACCGCCGCCTCGACCCGCCGCCGCCTCAGCCCACCACGACCGGCGCCACCTCCCCCTGCAGCCAGCGGGCCAGCGCCGTGACGCGGGCGTCCTCGTGCTGCTGGCCCATGATCTGGACGCCGACGGGCAGGCCGCCGACCGCCATCAGCGGCACCGTCACCGCCGGTGCGAAGAGCAGCGAGCTCGGCGCGTTGAAGACGAAGTCGCCGGTCGGCCGCGGCGCCAGCGGCTGGCCCGGCACGTCGCCCGACCAGGGCGTCGCCGGTCCCGGGCAGGACAGCATGACGATGCCGTCGGCCAGCGGGGCGATGGCGGCATGGCGAAGCTGGGCGACCTCGCGCTCCAGCAGCAGGGCGCGATAGTCGTCGGGCGTCATCGCCTCGGCCTTCGCCAGCACCGCCTTGAAGCGCGCGCTGACGCCCTCGGGATGCTGGTCGACGAGGTTGCGGTGGCCCCAGCGGTTCTCCCAGCCGGTGATGCCGCCGCACACCGCTCGCGCGTTGCCGAGCGCGCCCTCCAGCGCCTCGATCCAGGGATGGTCGCCGCGGCGCAGCAGCGTCACGCCGGCGCGCCCGATGCCCTCCAGCAGGGTCTCGAAGCCGGCCCGCGTCGCCGCGTCCAGCGCGCTCCAGCCCTCGCTCTCGAGGACGATCAGGCGCTCGGGGCGCACCGCGGCGGGCGGCGTCGGCGGGCCCATCAGGCCGTGCTTGCCGGGGTCACCGCCGGCGCGCCGGGCGATCTCGACCGCGACCTGCCACATGTCCTCGATGCAGCCGGCATGGACGCCGCTGGTGCTCATGCTGGTGGTCTGGCGCTCGCCGCGGTTGATGCCGCCCTGGGTCGGCTTCAGCGCGAAATTGCCGCAATAGGCGGCGGGACGGATCACCGAGCCGCCGACCTGGGTCCCGATCGCCGCCGGCACCATGTGCGCGGCGACGGCGGCGGCCGAGCCCGACGACGAGCCGCCCGGCGTGCGTCCCGGATCGAAGGGGTTGGTCGTCGGTCCGGGATGGGCGCCGCCCAGCTCGGCCGTCACCGTCTTGCCGAGGATCACCGCGCCCGCCTGGCGCAGCGCCCACACGGCGGCGTTGTCGCGCCGGGGGAAGTTGCCGCGATAGGCCTCGCAGCCCATCTCGGTCGGCATGTCCCTGGTCTCCAGCAGGTCCTTGATCGCGACCGGCATCCCGTCGATGGCCGACAGCGGCTGCCCGGCGCGCCAGCGCGCCGCGGCGGCGTCGGCGGCGGCCCGCGCGCCGGCCTCGTTCACGCAGGTGAACGCCCGCACCACCGGCTCGCGCATGGCGATCGTCTCCAGGCAGCGCTCCAGGTAGGCGCGCGGGGAATCCGAGCCGGCGCGGAAATTCGCCGCCGCGTCGTGGAAGGTGAGCTGCCGGAAGGTCCTCGGGTCGTAGCGTCGCGGTGCCATCGCGTTCATGGGCGGGCTCCTGCCGATGGGGCAGGGATACGATCGCCGCGGAGCGCATCCCCTGGCAAGGGGCCGGGCTCCCTGTATGCTGCCCGGGCGCGGCGGGGAGGGCACGGACGCGGAGCGATACGATGAGCGTGATCGGCCTGCTGGATGTGCGGCCGCGGGTCCGCCTCGGCCACCTGCCGACGCCGGTCGAGCCGATGGACAATCTCGCGCGCCGGCTGGCGGGCCACGGCGGGGCGCCGCGGCTCCTCGTCAAGCGCGACGACTGCACCGGCATCGGCTTCGGCGGCAACAAGGTGCGCCAGCTCGAGTTCTATCTCGGCGACGCGCTGGCGGCCGGCGCGGACACCGTGCTGATCACCGGCGCCGTCCAGTCGAACTTCGTGCGCACCTGCGCCGCGATGGCGGCGCGCCTCGGCCTCGCCTGCCACGCCCAGCTCGAGGAGCGGGTGCCGCGCAACGACCCGCTCTACCGCGGCGGCGGCAACGTCCTGCTCGACCGCATCGCCGGCGCCACTATCCACTCCTATCCCGAGGGCGAGGACGAGGCCGGCGCCGACCGCGCGCTGGAGGCGCTGGCCGACCGGCTGCGCGCCGAGGGGAGGCGGCCCTACGTCATCCATCTCGGCACCGACCATCCGCCGCTGGGCGCGCTCGGCTATGTCGCGATGGCCGACGAGCTGCTCGGGCAGCTCGCGGCGACGGGCACCATCGTCGACCGCATCTTCCTCGCCTCGGGCAGTGCCGCGACGCACACCGGCACGCTGTGGGGCCTGCGCGCCCTGGGCTCGGCGATCCCGGTCGTCGGCATCTGCGTGCGCCGGGCGGCGGCGCTGCAGGCGGCGCGCGTGCGCGCCGGGCTCGACCGCATCTCGGCGCTGCTCGGCCACGATCCCGGGTTCGCGGCCGACGACGTCCGGGTCGACGACGCCGTCCTGGCGCCGGGCTACGGCCGCCTGAACGCGGCGACCCGCGAGGCGATCGCGCTCGCCGGGGCGACCGAGGGCCTGTTCGTCGACCCGGTCTATTCCGGCCGGGTGCTGGCCGCCCTCGTGGCGGCGGTGCGCGACGGCTCGGTGGCGGCTGGGGAAAGCGTCCTCTTCGTCCACACCGGCGGCCAGCCGGCGCTCTTCGCCTATGGCGACGACGTGCTGGCGACCGGCTAGGTGCGCGGGCGGCCGGCCGCGCCGACATCCTCGGCGAAGAAGCGCATCACCGCGTCGACCTCGGCCTTCACCAGCTCCATGACGCGGTCGCAGGGGAAGGTCGGCTTGCGCGATTCCAGCCAGTAGGCCTCGAAGACGATCGGCACCGCCGGCTCGAAGCGCCTGAAGGCGATGCGGCCATGGCGGGCGAAGTGCGCGGCGAAGGGGTCGACCAGGGTCAGGCCGACGCCGGCGTCGACCATGGCGCAGGCCGCCGCCACCATCGGGCATTCGACGAGCAGGCGGGGCATCACGCCGTGCTCGGCCAGCACCTGCTCGACCGCCGGCCGCACGCCCTCGCTGCGCGCCATGGTGATGAAGGGCTGGTCGGCGAGGTCGTGCACCGTCACCACGTCGCGCACCGCCAGCGGATGGTCGAGCGGCACGGCGCAGAGGGCGGAGAAGCTGCCGATCGGCTCGGCATGCACGCCCGGCACCTTGCTCTTGCGCACGGCGAAGCCGATGTCGACCTTCTGCGAGGTCACCCAGGCGATGACGTCCTCGGTGATGCGCGACTGCACGCTGAAATGATGCTCGGCGAAGCGGCGGTGATAGGCGCGGATGACCTGCGGCAGCAGCGCCAGCGAGACCACCGGCACGGCCGCCACCATGATCGTCTGGACGACCGACGCGCGCAGGCGCGCGCAGAAGTCGTTGATGTGGTCGAGACCGAGGAAGCAGCGCTCGATCTCGGCGTAGAGACGCTCGGCGTTGGCCGTCGCGACGATGCGCCCGCTGCGCCGGTCGAACAGCGGCAGGCCCAGCATGTCCTCCATCTCGTGCACGAGATGGCTGACCGCCGGCTGCGTGACGTTCAGCATCGCCGCCGCGCCGGTGATCGTGCCGGAGATCATGACGCCGCGGAACGCCTCGATGTGCCGGAACCTGAGGTTGGTCGCCATCTCTCCCCGGGGTGCGCAGCCCGGCCGCCCGCGGCCGCGGCCCATGATGTTCCGAAAGACGGGCGCCGTGCACGGGGTTTCCCCCGGCCCGATACCGCGAGGTACTCCTGCGTGCGGGCAGAATATTATGCGCCATTACCATAAGTAATACCGAAATAACCTGTTCGCCAACTCGTTCCGATGCCGCCGTCGTTGACAGTAACCGTCGCGCTCTCCAATCATTGCGGCCAAGTGAAACTTGGAGCTGCCGCGGGGCGGCGGGCCGCTGCCCGCCGCCGGTCGGGGCGATCGGATCGGGAGCATGGACGGCAGCCAGGGCCTTGGAGCGGTCGAGATCGGTGTCGACATCGGCGGCACTTTCACCGACGTGGTGTGCGCGGCCGCCGACGGCTCGCTGCGCCTGATCAAGATCCCGACGACGCGGGGCAACCAGAGCGCGGCCGTCCGCCAGGCGATGGACCACATGGTCGCGCGCTGGGGCGTGCGCCCGGCCGAGATCGGGCGCTTCGCCCATGGCACGACGGCGGCGACCAACGCGGTGCTGGAGCGCAAGGGGGCGGTGACCGGCCTCCTCACCACCGCGGGCTTCCGCGACGTGCTGGAGATCGGGCGGCAGTACCGCCGCGAGATGTACGACCTCGATCTCAAGCCTGGCGCGCCGACCTTCCTGATCCCCGGGGCGCGGCGCAAGGGCGTGCGCGAGCGCATCGGGTCCGACGGCGCGGTCGTGGTGCCGCTCGACGAGGCCTCGGTGCGCCAGGCGGTGGCCGAGCTGCTGGACGACGGTGTCGAGACGATCGCAGTCGCCTTCCTCTTCAGCTTCATCGAGCCCGCCCACGAGCGCCGCGCCCGCGAGATCATCCGGGAGATGGCGCCCCACTTGGACGTCTCGCTCTCCTCGGAGGTCGACCCGGCCTTCCGCGAGTACGAGCGGACCTGCGTTACCGCCTTCGACGCCTACGTGAAGCCGGTCCTGCGCCGCTATCTCGAGGCGATGGAGGCCGACCTCGCCGCCGCAGGCGTCGCGGCGCCGCTGCAGGTGATGCAGTCGCGCGGCGGCCTCAGCCGGGCGGCGACCGCCTGCGAGCGGCCGGTGCGCCTCTTCCTCTCCGGCCCCGCCGCCGGCGTCATCGGCGGCCAGGCCGTCGGGCGGATGGCGGCGATCCACGACCTCATCACCATCGACATCGGCGGCACCAGCAGCGACATCGCGCTGATCACCGGCGGCCAGCCGGTCGTGCGCAACGAGGGCCTGATCGACGGCTATGCGGTGCGCGTGCCGATGGTCGACGTCAACGCCATCGGCGCCGGCGGCGGCAGCATCGCCTGGATCGATGGCGCCGGCGGCCTGCGCGTCGGGCCGCAGTCGGCGGGCTCGGAGCCGGGACCGGCCTGCTACGGCCGCGGCGGGCTGCAGGCGACGGTGACCGACGCCTCGATCGTGCTGGGCTACATCGACCCCGCCTATTTCGCCGGCGGCACGCTGGCGCTCGATCCGGCCCTGGCGCGGCGCGCCGTCGAGGACACCGTCGCCCGGCCGCTCGGCCTGACGCTGGAGCAGGCGGCGACCGGCATCCACCGCGTCATCAACGGCCAGATGGCCGAGGGCATCCGCCTCGTCTCGATCCGCCGCGGCATCGATCCGCGCGGTTATACGCTGGTGGCACTCGGTGGCGGCGGCGGGCTGCACGCGACCGCGCTCGCCGAAGAGCTCGGCATGAAGCGGGTGCTGGTGCCCCTGTATCCGGGCGTGCTGTCGGCCTGCGGCCTGCTCTCGGCGCCGACCGAGCACGAGGTCTCCACCGGCTTCCATCGCGTGCTGCAGGCGACGCGGGTCGAGGACATGCAGGCGACCTTCGCCGAGCTCGACGAGCGCGCCCGCGGGCTGATGGCGCGCGAGGCGCTGGCCGCGCCGCCGGAGGTCGGCCACTTCGCCGACCTCTGCTATGTCGGCCAGTCCTACTACCTGGAGATCCCGGTCGGCGATCTCGGGCCGGGGACGCTGGAACGCATGTACCGCGACTTCCTGGAGGCGCACGACCGCATCTACGGCCATGCCTCCGACAGCCCGGTGCGCATCGCCAACCTGCGCACCGTCCATCGCAGCGGCGCGGCACGCGACGTGCTTGCGGCACCCTACGTGCCCGGGCCGGGGCCGGCGCGCAAGGGCACGCGGCGCATCCTCGTCGCCGACGTCTCGGAGATGCTGGAGGCGAGCGTGTGGGACCGGCTGGCGCTGGCGCCCGGCACCGTCGTCGCCGGTCCGGCGATCGTGGAGCAGATGGACACCACCACCCTGATCGGGCCGGGCTGGACCGGCGAGGTCGCCGCCGACGGCAACCTGATCCTCACCTCTCGCTGACGGAGCGTCCCATGGCCCGCCCGGTCGCCGGCATCGATCCCATCACGCTGGAAGTGGTGCGCAACAAGCTCGACGGCATCGCCAACGAGATGGAGCTCACGCTCCTGCAGAGCTCGTTCTCGCCGATCGTCAAGGAGAGCATGGACGCGTCCGCCAGCCTCTTCACGGTCGAGGGCGAGACTCTCGCGCAGGCGCTCGCCATCCCCGCCCACCTCGCCTTCCTCATCCCGTGCGTCGGCAACGTGCTGAAGAACTTCCCGGTCGCGGTGATGAAGCCGGGCGACGCCTACATCATGAACGACCCCTATGCGGGCGGCACGCACCTGCCGGACCTGGCCGTCGTCATGCCGGTGTTCGCGGGCGACCGGGTGATCGCGCTGAGCGCGACCATGACGCACCATCAGGACCTCGGCGGCATGCAGCCGGGGTCGGTGCCCACCAACGCCACCGAGATCTTCCAGGAGGGCATCCGCATCCCGGCGCTCAAGCTGCGCGACGCCCAGGGCTGGAACGAGACGCTGGTGAGCATGCTGAAGCTCAACGTGCGCATTCCCGAGGTCTTCATGGGCGACCTCAACGCCCAGGTCGCCGCCTGCATGATCGGCGCGCGGCGCGTCACGGCACTGGCCGAGGCGTACGGCGACAACCACCTGACGGCGCTCTTCGCCGAGCTGCTCGACCGCTCCGAGACGATGACCCGCCAGGCGATCCGCAAGCTGCCGCAAGGCACCTTCCGCTACGTCGACTTCCTCGACAATGACGGCATCGAGCTGGACAAGCGGGTGCGCATCGAGGTCGCGGCGATCGTCGAGGGCGATACCATCACCTTCGACTTCACCGGCACCAGCAAGCAGGTGAAGGGCCCGATCAACTGCGTGCCCTCGGGCTCGCAGGCCGCCGCCTATTATGCGGTGCGCTCGCTGACGGGGCCGCAGATCCCGACCAATGGCGGCTGCTTCCGCCCGGTGCGCCTGGTGCTGCCGGAAGGCAGCCTCGTCAACCCGGTGGAGCCGGCGGCGGTCAACACCCGCACGCTCACCATCAAGCTCGCCTCGGCCTGCATGATCGGCGCCTTCCGCGAGGCGATGCCCGACCGGCTGCCGGCGTCGGACGCGGTCGACATGCATGCGATCGTGTGGGGCGGCGAGCGCAGCGACGGGCGGCGCTACGTCGTCAGCGAATGCATCGGCTCGGGCTCGGGTGCCGCCGCCCACCGCGACGGCATCGACGTGGTCGAGACCGACGTCACCAACTGCATGAACCTGCCGGTCGAGGCGATCGAGCTGGACTGCCCGATCCGCGTGCACCGCACCGAGGTGCGGCCGGATTCCGGCGGTCCCGGCCGCCATCGCGGCGGCCTCGGCATCCTGCGCGAGTACGAGGTGCTGGACGGGACGGTGGCGCTGACCCACCGCGGCGAGCGCTTCTATTCCGCGGCACCCGGACTGGCCGGTGGCGAGCCGGGGGCATCGTCGATCTCGCGGATCGTGCGCGCCGACGGTACGATCGAGACGATCCCGTCGAAGCTGGTCTGCACGCTGGCGGCCGGCGACCGGCTGATCGTCGGCACCGCCGGCGGCGGTGGATACGGCGACAAGGGCGCGCGGACCAGGGACGCGGTCCGCGACGACGTGCGCAATGGCAAGGTCACGCCGGAAGCGGCGCGCGCCGTCTACGGTCTCTCGTAGGGGCGCCGAGGGCGAGGCTGAAACTCTGGGAAAGGGGAAACCGATCATGTCGAAGATCATGCGCCTGGCGGTGATCGCCGGCGGCTTGCTGGGAGCGATCGCGGCGCCGATGGCGGCGGCGGCGCAGCAGGTCAACTGGAAGATGCACCATATCTGGGTTCCCGGCCGCTCGGAGGCGAAGCTGTTCGACCGCTTCGCCGAGCGCATCGCCGAGAAGTCGGGCGGCCGCTTCGTGGTGAAGGTGTTCGGCGGCGGCACGCTCGGCCTGAAGGACGTCGACATCCTGCGCACGCTGCCGACCGGCACCGTCGAGATGGCGGCGATCTATCCGGGCTATCTCTCGCGCGACGCCCCGGACATCGCCAGCCTCTACGTCCAGGGCGCGATCATCAATCCCGAGGAGCATTTCCGCGCCGTCGACGAGATGCGCGAGATCTACACGCGCCTCTACGCCAAGTACGACATTCCCGTCATCGGCTTCCTGCAGCCGCCGCTCTACCTCGAGTCCGTGGTCTGCCGCGACACGCCGGTGCAGACGATGGAGCAGCTCAAGGGCAAGAAGCTGCGGGTGTGGTCGCGCGACATGGTGCAGAGCTTCAACAAGCTCGGCGTCGCCGCCCAGATCGTGCCGCAGAACGACCTCTACCTCGCGATGCAGACGGGCGTCATCGACTGCGCCATCTACTCGCCGTCGTCGCTGAAGACGATCTCGCTGCAGGAGGTCGCGAAGTTCTCGAGCTACCTCTATCCGCTGGCCGGTGCGCCCTACGCGATCATCGTCAACAAGAAGGCGTGGACCGCGCTGCCCCCCGACCTGCAGAAGGTCGCGACGGAGGCCGCCGACTGGGTCTTCGCGGAGAGCAAGAAGGAAGCGATCGACACCATCTCGCCCGCGGTGGTGGCCGAGCTGAGCACGGTCGGGCACAAGGTGCTGCCGCCGTTC
>JADZBA010000202.1 GCA_020852355.1 Alphaproteobacteria bacterium | reverse complement strand
TTCTGGTCTCCGCCCGGCGCATCTACGAGGCCGTCGGGTTCCGCCTCGTCGCGTCCGAAGCGCACCACAGCTTCGGCCACGACCTCGTCGGCGAGACGTGGGAGCTGAAGCTTTGACGGCGGATGCCGCCGGCCGGCTGCCGGCCCTGGCCGCGGCGGCGGCCGGCATCCAGGTCGGCGCCGCGATGGTCGCCACCCGCTTCGTCGTCGACGCCGCCGGCCCCGCCTCGCTCGCCTTCCTGCGCTACGCCATCGGTTTCCTCTGCCTCGTGCCGGCGCTGCTGGCGAGCGGGCACCGACTGCGCTTCGCCCGCGCCGACGTGGCGCCGATCGCCGTGCTCGGCATCCTGCAGTTCGGCGTGCTGATCGCGCTCCTCAATGTCGGGCTGCGCACCGTGCCGGCGGGGCGGGCCTCCCTGATCTTCGCCATCTTCCCCCTGCTCACGATGGTCTTCGCCGCGGCCCTGGGCCGCGAGCGGCTGACCGCGGCGAAGACCGCGGGCGTCCTGACGACGATCGCCGGCGTGGCGCTGGCGATCGGTGCCAAGGCGGTCGTGCCGGGCGGCGACGCCTCCTGGTCCGGCGAGGCCATCGTCCTGGCGAGCGCGGCGACGGGTGCGGTGTGCACCGTTCTCTACCGCCCCTATCTCGGCCGCTACCCGACGCTTGCCGTCGGTGCCTTCGCCATGCTGGCGTCGGTGGGGTTCCTCGCGATCCTCGCCGCCGCGGAGGGCTTCTTCACCAACCTGCCGCGGCTCACCTGGGGCGGCTGGCTCGCCGTGCTGTTCATCGGCGTCGGCAGCGGCGCCGGCTACTATCTCTGGCTGTGGGCGCTCGGCCGCACCACGCCGACCCGGGTCACGGCGTTCCTCGGCCTCGGTCCGGTGACCGCGGTGCTCGCGGGCGCGGCGCTGCTGGGCGAGCCGGTGGGCGCGCTGCCGCTGCTCGGCCTCGCCTGCGTCGTCCTCGGATTATGGTTGGCTCACCGCGAGATCGCGCCGAAGAAGGCCGCCGCGGCGCGGTCGTGCCAGGGGACCGCGCTGCCGCGCCCGTGAAAGCCGACATGGCCACCGCCCGGCAGCAGCGCGGGCAGCAGCCAGGGATTGTCGGCCCAGGGATATGCCCAGTAGGCATCGGCCGGAATCCACGGATCGTTGGTGGCATGGATGACGAGCGTCGGCACGGCGATCGCGCCGAGGTAGCCCGCCGCGGAACAGCGCGCGTAGTAGTCGTCGGCGCCGGTGAATCCGGCGGCGGGCGCCACGACGCGGTCGTCGAACGCATAGACGTCGGCGACCGCGCGCACCATCGCCTGCGTGCGCGCGTCGAGCGGGCCCGCCAGCATCTCCGCCTTCATGCGCGCGAGGAGGTAGCGGTGGTAGCCGGCGTTGCGCGCCATGCGCAGGCGGCGCGATGCCGCCGCCAGGTCGATCGGCGCGGAGACCGCGACCGCGGCGAGAACGCCCGGCGCATCGCCCTCGCCGAGCAGCTTCAGCACGACGTTGGCACCCAGCGAATAGCCGACCAGGAACGCACCGTCGCGGACCAGCTCACGGGGCAATGCGGCGAGCGCGGCGCGCAGGTCGGCCGAACGGCCGGCATGATAGTGGCCGCGGGCGAGCGCCCGCGACGGACCGGCGCCGCGCAGGTTGAGCCGCACCACCGGATGCCCGAGTGCGAGGAAATGTCCCGCGCTCGCCAGCACGTAGCGGCTCGCGGCGCAGCCGGTCAGCCCGTGGACCAGCACCACCGGCGGCCGTAGCGGGCGGGCCGGCCGATCCACGACCGCCGCCAACCGGTCGCCGCTGCCGTCGCCCAATGCCAGCTCCAGCATCGCCGTCTCCGCCGCGACCAGCGGCGGCACGCCGCGGATGCTGTTGCGCACGGTCTGCAGGTCGCCGCCGAGCCAGGGCCGGCGCTCGATGAATTGCGGCAGGGCGACGCGCGGCGCCGCCATGCTATTCGTCGAGAAAGGACGCGACGACGGCGATCTGGGCCTCGTCCACCAGGGCCGGCGCGTGCGCGGCGTCGGGCACCTCGACGATCCGCGCCTTCGGCCCGCGCTCCGTCATCTCGCGGGCGGTCTCCGCCAGCAGCAGGCCAGACTGGGCGCCACGCAGCACCAGGGTCGGCACGGCGACCCGGTCGTAGAGCGGCCAGACGTCGACGTCGCGAATGGGCTGCGCGCGGAAGGGATGCGCGATTTGCGGGTCGTAGGCGAGGCGAAACCCGCCTTCACCGTCCGGTCGTGTCATGTTCCGCGCCATGTCCGCCCATTGCGCGTCGGTGAGCCGGCCGAAGCCGGCGGCGACGGTGCGCTGGTAGGCCTCGGCCTCGGCCAGGGTCGCGAAGCGGGGGTCCTGGCCGACATAGCCCGCGATGTGCTCCAGCGCGGCCTTCGGAATGAACGGGCCGACGTCGTTGAGGACGAGGCGACGGATGGGATGGCCGCGCGTCGCCGCAAGCATCAGGCCGGCGAAGCCGCCCATCGAGGTGCCGACCCAGTCCACCTGCTCGACATCCAGCCGGGCCAACAGGGTCGCCATGTCCGCGAGATAGCGTGGGTAGCCATACTCCGACGGCTCGCCCAGCCGGTCGCTGTCGCCGCGGCCGACGACGTCGGGGCAAATCACCGTCCGCCCGGCCGACAGCGCCCGGGCCAGGACGTCGAAGTCCCGCCCGTTGCGCGTCAGGCCGTGCAGGCAGACGACCGGCGGCCGGCCGGCCGGGCCCGGCCAGACGCGATAGGCCATGCGATGGAAGCCGCGGCCGCCGAGGCAGGAGACGTAGCGAAGGTCCATGGGGCAATCCTGGTCCGCGGTGGCGGCACGATGACAGACAGCCTCGACATTGTTGCCGTCGAGGTCGAGGACGAAGGCGCCGTAGTAGTTCGGGTGATAGTGCGCCCGGATCCCCGGCGCGCCGTTGTCGCGCCCGCCCGCCGCCAGCGCCGCGCGATGGAAGGCGTCGACGGCTGGCCGGTCGGCGGCGACGAAGGCCACATGCAGCGGCCCGGACGCCGGCGTCCCGGTGCCGATCCAGAAGGACGGCTTGCCGTCGCGGCCGAACCCGCAGCCCTCGTAGCCGCCGGTCTCGGCCGTGCCGACGCTCATGACGACCGTAACGCCGAGCGGCTGCAGGGCCGCCTCGTAGAACGCCCGGGCGCGTGCGTAGTCGGCAACCTTCAGCCCGATATGGTCGATCATTCGCATCTCCCGCCTGCCGCGACGACGCGCCCGGCTGGACCGTCTATTCGCCGCCGTATATCACCCCTCCGGCGACGCGTCCCCCACCCCGCGCCGCAAGGACCGTTCCCCATGGCGCCCACCACCCGCGGCGGCCTGCTGATCGTCGCCGCAGGTTTCTGCTGGAGCACCGGCGGCGTCGCCGTGCGCTTCATGGACATGGGCCCCTGGGAGGCCGCGTTCTGGCGCTCGATCTTCCTCGCGGCGGCGGTCGGCGGATGGGTCCTGTACCGGCATCGCGGCGGCTTCCTGCGCGCCTTCGTGCGGATGGGCTGGCGCGGCGTGGCGTCGGGCCTGGCCATCGCCGGCTCCTCCCTCTTCTATTTCGTGGCGCTGGCGGAGGCCCCGGTCGCCACGGTGCTGGTGCTGATGAGCGTGTCGCCGCTGCTCACGGCGCTGCTCGCCCGCGCCGTCCTGGGCGAGCGCATCGGGGCGATGACCGTGCTGGCGATCCTCGCGACAATGACGGGGATCGCCGTGATGGTGGGGCCGGTCGACGTCATGGCGGGCGGCTGGCGCGGGCTGCTCGGCCTCGGTGTCGCCTTCTTCGGGGCGATCAACATCGTGGTGGTGCGCGGCACCCGGCCGGGCGTCGACATGGTGCCGGCCGTCGTCCTGAGCGGCGTCTTCCTCGCCGCCGGCAGCGCCTTCGTCGGAGACCCGTCGGCGGCGACCGGCAAGGACCTCGCCATCGCCGCCTACATGGGTGTCTTCCAGGTCGGCTTCGGCCTGACCCTGTTCGTGATCGGCGCGGGCCTCGTTCCCGCCGCCCGCGCCGGCCTGCTGTGCCTGACCGAGACGGTGCTGGCGCCGCTCTGGGCTTGGCTCGGCGCCGGCGAGGTGCCGGAGCGGCGGACGCTCCTGGGCGGCGGCATCATCCTGGGTGCGCTCGCCGCCTACGCGCTGCGCCAGGGCGGCCGCGCCCGGCCCCGCGGCCTTGCGGCGGCCGCGCCGCGCGAGCTATGACAGCCCCGTCCCACCCCTGACTAAGGAGATCGCGGCATGCAGGCCGCCGGGCCGCTCAGCGGCGTCACGGTCATCGACCTGTCCCGCATCCTCGCCGGACCCTACTGCACGATGCTGATGGCCGAGCTGGGGGCTCGCGTCGTCAAGGTCGAGCCGCCCGACCGCGGCGACGATGCCCGCCACTACGGGCCCTTCGTCAAGGGGAAGTCCGCCTATTTCCAGTCGATCAACCGCGGCAAGGACTCGATCGCCCTCGACCTCAAGAAGGACGCGGACCGCGCCATCTTCGAGGACCTGCTAACCACCGCCGACGTCCTGGTCGAGAATTTCCGGCCGGGCACCATGGAGAAGCTCGGCTACGGCTGGGACGTGCTGCACGGCCGCTTCCCGAAGCTGATCTACGCCGCGGCGTCGGGCTTCGGCCATACCGGGCCGGAATCCAAGCGCGCCGCCTACGACATGGTCGTCCAGGGCATGGGCGGGATCATGAGCGTGACCGGCCACGAGGGCGGGCCGCCGACGCGCATCGGGACCTCGATCGGCGACATCGGCGCCGGCCTCTACACTACGGTCGGCGTGCTGTCCGCGCTCTTCCACCGCGCGGCGACCGGCGAGGGCCGCAAGGTCGACGTCGCCATGTTCGACTGCCAGCTCGCCCTGCTGGAAAACGCGATCATGCGCTACTTCGTGTCGGGCAAGCCGCCCGGGCCGCTCGGCGCGCGCCACCCCTCGATCACCCCCTTCGAGGTGTTCTCCACCCGCGACGGCTTCATCATCATCGCGGCGGGCAACGACGCGCTGTGGCGCAAGCTGTGCGAGGCGCTCGGCCGCGGCGAGCTGGCCGAGGACCGGCGCTACCTCACCAACGACCTGCGCAACCAGAACGTCGAGGCGCTGAAGGAAGCGCTGGAGGCGACGCTGACGACCGCCGACACCACCCACTGGATGGCGGTGCTCGACAGCGCCGGCGTGCCGGCCGGGCCGATCAACAACGTCAAGCAGGCGACCGAGTTTCCCCAGGTCGCAGCCCGCAACATGCTGGTGCAGATCGACGACCCGGTGATGGGCGCCATGCCCTTCGTCGGCAACCCGATCAAGATCTGGGGCTTCGAGGACCCGAAGACCCGCGACCCCGCTCCCGCGCTCGACGCGAACCGGGCGGCGATCCTGAAGGAGCTGGGGCGGGACTGACCCGCCCGCTCCCCAACCGAGGTAGCGATGCAGAACATGCTTTCCCCCGATCTCGACCCGCACCGGCTGGCGCGCACGCTGGCCGGCCGCCACCTGATCGACGGCGCCCTCGTCCCCGCCGCGTCGGGCAGGACGTTTCCCGTGGTCAATCCCGCGACCAGGGAGCAGGTCTCCGAGGCGGCGTTCGGCGAGGCCGCCGACGTCGGGGCCGCGGTCGCCGCCGCGGTCGAGGCGCAGAAGGGCTGGGCGCGGCTGCCGGCGCGCGAGCGCGGCAAGCTGGTCGCCGAATGCGGACGCCGGCTGACCGATCATGTCGAGGAGCTGGGACGGCTGGTGGCGCTGGAGACCGGCAAGGCGCTGCGTACCGAGAGCCGGGTCGAGGCCTCGGTCCTGGCCGACGCCTTCGTGTTCTACGGCGGCCTGGCCGGCGAGCTGAAGGGAGAGACGGTGCCCTTCAACCCGGACATGCTGACCATGACGCTGCGCGAGCCGATCGGCGTGGTCGGGGCGATCATCCCGTGGAACGTGCCGATGATGCTGATGGCGCTCAAGATCGCGCCCGCCATGGTCGCCGGCAACGCGGTCGTGGTGAAATCCGCCGAGGAGGCGCCGCTCGCCGTGCTGCGCGCCTGCCAGATCATGGCGCAGGTGCTGCCGCCGGGGGTCCTGAACATCCTCTCGGGCTTCGGGCCGGAATGCGGCGCCCCGCTGGTCACCCATCCCAAGGTCGGCAAGATCACCTTCACGGGCTCGGTCGAGACCGGCAAGATCGTATACAAGGCGGCCGCCGAGAAGCTCATCCCGGTCACCCTGGAGCTCGGCGGCAAGAGCCCGATGATCGTCATGGGCGATGCCGACATCGGGCGGGCGGTCGGCGGCGCCGTCGCCGGGATGCGCTTCACCCGCCAGGGCCAGAGCTGCACCGCGGCCAGCCGCATCTTCGTCCATTCCAGCATCCATGACGACTTCGTCGCCCGCCTCAAGGCCAAGGTCGACGCCATGGTCATGGGCGATCCCCTCGACGAGAGGACGGACATCGGCACGATCATCTCCGACGGCCAGTTCGAGAAGGTAAAGTCTTACATCAGGATCGGTGAACAACTTCCTGGAGCAAAAGCCAATACCTGCTCCGCCATGCCGGCCGATCCGAAGCTCGCCCGCGGCCTGTTCGTGCAGCCCGTGATCTTCACCGGCATCGGCAACGACAGCCGCCTCGCCCGCGCGGAGATCTTCGGGCCGGTCACCTGCATCATCAAGTTCGATGAATTCGACAAGGTCATCTCGGAAGCCAATGATTCCGAATATGGATTGGCCGCAACGATCTGGACGCGCGACCTCAGGACGGCGCTCGACGCGACGCGCCGGCTGGAGGCGGGATTCGTCCAGGTCAACCAGAACCTGGTGGTGCAGCCGAACCTGTCCTACGGCGGGGTGAAGCAGTCCGGCCTCGGCAAGGAGGCGTCGCTCGAGGCGATGCTCGAGCACTTCACCCACAAGAAGACCGTCATCATCAACATGCAGTAGCGGGCGGCGGAGGGCACCAATGCGGCTCCTCGGGCGCGCCCTCCGCGTCCTTCTCGTGGCCGCCGCGTGCCTGGGCGCGGGGGCGTGGACCTACCTGCGCTCGTCGCTGCCGCAGGAGCGCGGGACGATCACGCTCGCCAGCCCGGCGGCCGCGGTCGAGATCCGGCGCGACGACGACGGCCTCGTGCGCATCGTGGCCGCGAGCGAGACCGACGCCTACTTCGCCCTGGGCTTCGTGCATGCCCAGGACCGGCTGGCGCAGATGGAGCTGCAGCGCCGCGTCGGCCACGGCAGGCTGGCGGAGGTGATCGGCCCGGCCGGCCTCGAATCCGACCGCTTCATGCGCACGCTCGGCCTCGGGGCGCTCGCCGCCGCCATCGTACCGACCCTGCCGCCCGAGACCCTGCGGGTGCTGGAGGCCTACGCCGCCGGCATCAACGGGTTCCTGGAGACGCGCGCCGGCGCCCTGCCGCCGGAATTCGCGCTCCTGCGCCACCGGCCCGAGCCCTGGACCGCCGCCGACAGCGTCCTCTGGGGCAAGCTGATGGCGCTCCAGCTCTCCGGCAACTTCCGCGGCGAGGCGCTGCGCGCACGCCTGCTGCAGCGCCTGACGCCGGCCGAGGTCGACGCGCTGTGGCCGGCGACCGGCGGGCCCTCGACCACCGAGGGCGCGTCGAATGCCTGGATCGTCGGCGGCGACCGCACGGTGGGCGGCGCGCCGATCCTGGCCAACGACCCGCATCTCGGCCTGCGCGCGCCCGGCCCCTGGCACCTCGTGCGCATCGACGCCCCGGGCCTGACGCTGGCGGGCGCCACCTTCCCGGGAGCGCCGTTCCACATCCTCGGCCACAACGGCCGCGTCGCGTGGGGCATGACGACGACCAACGCCGACGTGGCCGACCTCGTCGTCGAGCGTCTGGTGACCGACCGGCCGGACCAGTACGAGACCCCGTCCGGGCCCGCTCCCGTCGCCACCCGCGAGGAGACCATCCTGGTGCGCGGCGGCACCCCGGTGACGATCACCGTCCGCGCTACTCGCCATGGCCCCGTCGTGTCGGACGTGTCCGCCGCGGTCGCCGCGGCGGCACCCGGCGAGATGGTGGCCCTGCAGGCGACCTACCTGCAGCCGGGCGACCGCACCGCCGACGCCTTCCGCCGAATGGCCCACGCCCGCACCGCGGCCGAGTTCCGCGAAGCGCTGCGGCCGTTCGCCGGGCCACCGCAGAACGTGCATTTCGCCGATGTCGAGGGCGCGTTCGGCATGGTCACGGCAGGACGCATCCCGGTTCGCGCCGAGGGCGAGGGCTGGGTTCCGGCCGACGGCTGGAAGGCGGGCGAGCGCTGGCCGCGCACCATCCCCTTCGACGAGCTGCCGCAGCGCATGGGGCGACCCTACGAGACGATCGCCAACGCCAACAACCGGGTCGTCGACGAGCGCTACCCGTATTTCATCACCCGCGAGTGGGACGCGGCCTACCGCGCCCGCCGCCTCGTGGCGCTGCTCGACCAGCCGGGCCGCCACCATGTCGACACCAGCGCCGCGATCATGTCCGACATCCGCTCGCTCGCGGCCGCCGACCTGCTGCCGATCCTGCTGCCGATCGCACGCTCGTCGGAGCGCACGGCGCCGGCCGTGGCGCTGCTCGGCGGCTGGGACGGCGCCATGGACCGCGATCGCCCCGAACCGCTGATCTTCACCGCCTGGCTGCGCGAGCTGATGCGCGGCGTCTTCGCCGACGATCTCGGCGAGCAGTTCGACGAGTTCTGGGACCTGCGCCCCGCCCTGCTCCATGCCGTCCTGACGCGCATGCCGGAATGGTGCGACGATCGCCGAACCCGCGATCGCCGGGAGAGCTGCGCCGACCAGGCGAGCGACGCGCTGGAGCGCGCCGTCGCCACCCTCGCGCAGACGCGGGGCGCGGAAGTGCGCGGCTGGCGCTGGGGCGACGTTCATGAGGTGCGGCTCGGGCCATTGCTGCTGGCGAACGTGCCGGGGCTCGCCGAGCTGTTCGCCACCCGGCTCCCGGTCGACGGCGGCTACGACACGCTGAACCGCGCGCACATGCGCATCGCCGACGAGGAGGCGCCCTTCCGCGCCGTGCACGGCGCCGGCCTGCGCGCCATCTACGACCTCGCGGACCTGGATTCCTCGCGCTTCATGATCGCCATCGGCCAGTCGGGCAATCCGCTGTCGCCGCATTTCGCCGACCTCGCCCTGCCGTGGCGCGACTTCGCGTGGCGCACGCTCGGGCGCGCGCCGCGCAGCGGGTCGCCGCAGCGGGTGCTGGTCCTGCGCCCGCGATGATCCCGACCCTCGACGATGTCCGCCGCGCCGCGATGCTGATCGACGGCGCCATCGCGCGAACCCCGCTCGTCGCGGCACCCCGACTGTCCGACCGGTCGGGTGCGGCGGTCCTCCTCAAGCTCGAGACGCTGCACCCCACCGGCTCGTTCAAGGAGCGCGGGGCGCTTGCCCGGCTGCTCACCTTGCCGGCCGAGGCGGCGCGCGCCGGGGTCATCGCCATGTCCGCCGGCAACCACGCCCAGGGCGTCGCCCGTCACGCCGCGCGGCTCGGCATTCCCGCGACCATCGTGATGCCCGCCGCCACCCCCTT
>JADZBA010000201.1 GCA_020852355.1 Alphaproteobacteria bacterium | reverse complement strand
GGCGCCCATCAGCCCGGCGGTCGAATCCGCCAGGCCGAAGGACGGCAGGATCGGCGGCCGGTCGGGGAAGCCGTTGGCGTAGGCGAAGCCGCCATAGGCCTCGGCCAGCGTGCCGAAGCCGGGCCGGACGCTGTTCGGGCCGGTCTGGCCGAAGCCGGTGATGCGCAGCATGACGAGGCCGGGATTGATCGCCGACAGCACGTCCCAGCCGATGCCCCAGCGTTCCAGCGTGCCCGGGCGGAAGTTCTCGCAGACGACGTCCGCATCCTTGACCAGGCGCTTGACGATCTCGACGCCGAAGGGCGTGCGCAGGTCGGCGGTGACCGAGCGCTTGTTGCGGTTGATGACTTTGTAGTAGAGGCCGACGCCGTCCTTGTCGTTGCCCCAGTAGCGCATCTCGTCGCCGGTGTCCGGCCGCTCGACCTTGACCACGTCGGCGCCGAAATCGGCGAGGAACATCGCGCAGATCGGGGCCGCCAGGAAGCACGAGAGATCGACGACGCGCACGCCGGCCAACGGCAGCCGGCGCTCGACGGACGGGGGCTCCTCGCTGCGCATCCGCTTCCTCTCCCGATGCCCTCGTCTCTTACGGACGATCGTCGATGCACCGTATACGCAGCCGCCGCGGCGAGGGTCAACGTTGCGTGTGCATCGCGTTGACGGGGTTCGCACGCGTGACATACGGTGCCCCACGAGCCGGGCGACACCGTCGGGAGGTCGCCCGCAATCGTCCCAACGCACCGTCAGAGTGCGCGACGCGAACGATAGTGGAGGAAACGTCCCATGAGCATTTCGAGCAACATGTTGCGATTCGCCGCGCCGGCCGCCGCGGCGCTCTGGCTGGCCGGCGCAACGGGCGCGGTTGCCCAGGATTGCTGCCCCAAGGAGCTGGTCGACGCCGCGAACAAGGAGGGCAAGGTCGTCCTCTACACGGCGCTTCTGCTCGACAGCGAGCAGATCGTCATGAAGGAGTTCAACAAGAAATTCCCGCGCGTGAAGGTCGACATCGTCCGCGCACCGGGCGCCCGCCTCTTCACCCGCATCGAGACCGAAGCCGCCGCCAACAAGCTCGGCGCCGACGTCGTCGACCTCACCGACCGCGGCCTCGCCAAGCGCATCGAGGGCGTGTTCGCCGACTATGCGCCGCCCAATGCCGACAAGTGGCCGAAGCAGGAGCAGATCTCGCCCAAGCTGTGGCCGCGAACGGTCCACGTCTATGGGCTGGCTTCCAACCCCGCGCTCGTTTCCAACCCGCCGAAGAGCTGGAAGGACCTGGAGAAGCCCGAGTACAAGGGCAAGCTCGGCCTGGTGATCGCCGGATCGGGCGGTACCACCTGGACCAAAGCCATGTTCCAGCGCCAGGTTCTCGGCCTCGACTACTGGAAGAACATCGCCGCGCAGGGTCCGCGTCTCTTCGAGAGCAACGGGCCGACGGCGACCGCGGTGGTCAGCGGCGAGGTGCAGGTGGCGATGCTGCTGATCAACGCCTCCCTGCCGCTCCAGCAGGACGGCGCGCCGATCCTGCCGATCTATCCGACCGAGGGCCTGCCGGCGACGCCCGGGGCGGCGGGCGTCACCAAGACGGCGACGAACGTGAACGCGGCCAAGCTCTTCATGAACTGGTTCCTCTCGCTCGAGGGCCAGAACGCCATGGTGCAGAAGCTCGGCTTCGTGTCGCTGCTGCCCGGCGCCGACGTGCCCCCCGGCGCGCCCAAGGACGTCAAGCTCTGGCTGCCCAACAAGGAAGAGTACGAGCAGCTCCGCGACAAGTGGATCGACGAATGGAACGTCATCTACAAGTACCGGCAGTGATCGGCTGAGGGGTCCGGTCATGTCGGCCGAGCTCGCCGTCGAGGATCTGGTGAAGCAGTTCGCGCCGGGCATCCGCCCGGCGGTGGACAATGTCTCGTTCCTCGTCCCCGCCGGCGAGATCATCGTGCTGCTCGGCCCGTCGGGCTGCGGCAAGACGACGACGCTGCGCATGGTCGCGGGGCTGGAGCGCCCGACCGGCGGCACGATCGCGATCGGCGGACGCATGGTGGCGCGGGCGGCGACGGGCGATTTCGTCGCCGCCCAGCACCGCGAAGTGGGAATGGTCTTCCAGTCCTACGCGGTGTGGCCGCACATGACGGTCCACGAGAACGTCGCCTATCCGCTGAAGCACCGCCGGCTCGCCCGTTCCGAGATCGCCACGAAGGTCGCCCAGGCCCTCGAGCTCGTCGGGCTGGAGGACTACGCCAAGCGCTCCGTCACCGCGCTCTCGGGCGGCCAGATGCAGCGCGTGGCGCTGGCGCGCGCGCTGGTCTACCAGCCGAAGCTGCTGCTGCTCGACGAGCCGCTCTCGAACCTCGACGCCAAGCTGCGGCTCCGGCTGCGCGACGATCTCCGGCGGATCATCAAGGAGACCGGTGTCACCGCCCTCTACGTCACCCATGACCAGTCCGAGGCGGTGGTGCTGGGCGACCGCATCGGGGTGATGCGCGACGGCAAGCTCCTGCAGCTCAGCGATCCGGTCTCGCTCTACAACCGCCCGGCCGACCTCTTCGTCGCCAACTTCACCGGCGCCTCCAACATGCTCGACGGCGTGGTCGACGGCGGCGGCGCGATCCGGCTGGCCGACGGGACCCGCCTCCCCGCCAGCCTCGCGGCGGATGCGCGCGACGGTGCCGCCGCCGTCGTCGCCATCCGGCCGGAGAATCTCGAGCTCCACCCGCCCGGCGTGAATGCGCACGGCCTCTACCCCGGCCGCATCGCGGCCGAGCGCTTTCACGGGACCCAGACGGTCTATTCGGTCGACGCGCTCGGGACCCGCCTGGAGATCGTCGAGGGCGGCACCGTGCCGCGCTTCGCGGTCGGCGACCACGTCGCGGTGGCGCTCCCCGCCGACCAGTGCCGCGTCTTCACCGGCACCGCCGCCGACCGCTCCGGCATCGACGCGGAAGCGCGCGTCGAGGCATAGGATCGCGGCCGCTACTCCGGCGTCTCGACGCGTCCCGCACCGCCGTCCACCGTCAGCACGGCGCCGTTGCGGAACCGTTCCCATTCCTCGGGCGGCACGCCCGAGACGATGGGGATGCCGGCGAGGATGGCGCCCTGCACGACGCTGGGGTCGGGCACGTCGCGGGTGACGATGGCGACGGGGTGGTTGCCGTGCTTGAAGAGCTGGTAGAGGAAGCGCCACGCGCCGGCCGAGCCGCGGCTGTAGGGGAAGACCAGCACCGTGCCCTTGACCGAGCGGCCGTGGACGCTCGGCAGGTCGCCGACGACCGTGCCGGTGTTGATGTCGACGTCGCCGAGGAAGGAGATCGCCTCCTCGGCCACCAGCGCCGGCCCGCTGGCCCGGCCGTTGACGATGCCGTGGCCCTGCAGCGTGCTCATGCGACGCCTCCGCGCGCGACGAAGCGGCCCGAAAGCGCCGTCTCGATCGCCTCCGCCGTGCCGGTCAGCAGCGTGTCGCAGCGGATCATGTCGCGCACGTACTTCGCCTGCTTGGCCGAATCGACCACCACCGAGCGGATGGGTGGCGGCACCACGCCGAGCGCCGGGTCGGGCGACACCGTGCGCGCGAAATGGCAGGAGATCGGGCAGGTGTCGGAGATGACCTTGGCGCCCGACGCTTCCAGCGCGCGCAGCAGGCCCGCCTCCTCCGCCATGCGGCGGACGGCGCGACTGGTGGTGATCCAGAACTCGGTGCCGGGGAAGATCCGTCTGCCGTCGAGGCGCGCCGCGTAGTCCTTCATCTCCTCGAAGGAGGCGTGCGGGCAGCCGACATGGACGATGTCGAAGACGCCGTCGCCGCGTGTGCAGAAATAGCCGTAGACCGCATCGACGTCCGCGCGCGTCACCTCGATCGTCTCGGCGGGCGAGCGCCCGGCAAAGGCCTGCTCGGCGGTGGCGTAGGGCGGCGTCACCCCCGGCACGATGAAGAGCGCGACGCCGCCCGAGGTCGCCAGCGCCGCCCCCATGGCGTCGAGCGCGTCCAGGCTCGGCCGCTGCGCGAAGCCCTCGAACACCGGTACCCCCTCCCCGACGATGCGGCCGACATGGAATCCGAGCGCCGAGTAGTCGGTCACGGATTCGAGCGGCGTGGCGACCCGCACGCGATGGGTGCCTCGCCGATTCTCGTCGAGATGGTATCCGAACAGCGGGTAGCGCCCGGTCATCCCCGCATAGACGGCGAAGAAGCCGTCGCGGTTGCTGCGCGCGCCCAGCACCGAGTTGCAGAAGATCGTGACGGTCGATTCGATCGAGGTCATATGGGTGTTCCAGGTCGGCCAGTGGCCGGCCCAGTAGGGCGTGCAGGTGAAGGTGCAGGCGCTGCCCATCTTGTGGTGCGCGTCGGCCGCGCGCCGCTGCAGCTTCGCCAGCTTCTCCGGCGCCCCGGTCAGCTTCCAGTTCTCGACGTCGGCATTGGCGATGTTGACCGAGGCCGGCACCGCCATCCGCGCGTCGATGGCGGCGAGGTCCTCCATCAGCTCGACGTCCTCGAGATAGAGCGCCATGCCGGCATGGATGTGGGCATAGCCGATCTCGACCATGCGCGGCGCGCCGAAGGCGCGGCCGAGCTGCACCAGCCCCTCCATGGCACGCTGCTTCGCCGGGCCCTCCCGCCCTTCGAGCATGCCTTCTTCCACCGCCGTCAGCTGCATCGATCACTCCCTCGCTGCCAGCAGCATAGCGGCGGGGCCGGCCCTGCCAAGGCCGCCGGGCGCGCCGGGCCCGGCGCCGTTGTCGGCCCCCCCTGCCCGCGCCTAAGGTGACGTCGCCTCTCCACCTCGAACGGTGACCATGGTTTCGTCAGGCAAGCGCATCGCGCATGGCGGCAAGGCCGTCTACGGCGCCCGTCTCGGCATCCTGATGCTGGAGGCGCGCTTCCCGCGCATCCCCGGCGACATGGGCAATGCCCGTACCTGGCCGTTCCCCGTGCTCTACAAGGTCGTGGCGGGCGCCTCACCCGACCGCGTCGTGCGGCGCAAGGCCGAGGGGCTGCTGCCCGACTTCCTCGCCGCCGCCGCCGAGCTGGTGCGGCTGGGCGCCGACGGCATCACGACCAACTGCGGATTCCTGTCGCTCTACCAGCGTGAGATCGCCGCCCATGTCGGTGTGCCGGTGGCGACCTCCAGCCTGATGCAGGTGCCGATGGTGCAGGCGACGCTGCCGCCGGGACGCAAGGTCGGCATCCTGACGATCAGCGCCGCCTCGATGACCAGCCGCCACCTGGAGGCGGCCGGCGTCGACGCCGCGACCCCGGTGATGGGCACCGACGGCGGCCGCGAGTTCAGCCGCGCCATCATCGAGGACGAAGGCCGCATGGACGTCGAGGCGGCGGAGGCCGACATCCTGGAATTCGGCGGCCGGCTCGCCGCGAGCGACCCGGCGATCGGCGCCATCGTGCTCGAATGCACCAACATGGCCCCCTACGCCGCGGCGCTGCGCGACCATGTCGGCCTGCCGGTGTTCGACATCTACAGCTTCGTCACCTGGTTCCATGGCGGCCTGTCGCCGCGCGACTTCGGCCATCCCGCCGGCGCGCCCGGCCCATGGCGCGAGAGATTCGGTTCCGATTGACAAGGGACGGCCCGGGCCCTGCAATGCCCGCGCCTCGAACAGGCAACAGGGGAGACGGGCAATGATCCGCAATTCGCTGCTGGCGGCCGGCTTGGGCGCAGCCATGACGCTCGGCGCACCCGCGTCGGCACAGACGATCGAGTTCGTGGCCGGGCAGCTCGGCGGCGGCTGGTACACCATGTCGACCGGCATGGCGAAGATCTTCCAGGACAAGAACCCGGGCCTCACGGTCAAGGTCGTGCCGGGCGGCGGCACGGCAAATCCCTCGAAGATCCAGCAGGGCCAGAGCCAGCTCGGCATGGGCCTCGACATCTTCTCGAAGATGGCGCGCGAGGGCACCGGCATCTACCAGGGCAAGAAGCACGACAAGCTGGTGATGATCGGCCAGAGCTTCTCCGACAACTACGTCCATTTCCTCAAGGCGCAAGGCGCGCCCTACGGCTTCGACGACGTCTTCAAGCAGAAGAACGTCAAGATCGGCGTCACCAAGGCCGGATCGTCGGACGAGATGACCTACCGCTTCGTCATGGAGGAATATGGCCAGTCGTACGACAAGCTGCGCGGCAACGGCTGGAAGATCGTCCAGGGCGACTACAACGAGCTGGCTTCGGCCTACAAGGACGGCCAGGTCGACTACGTCTTCCTCGTGCTGGGCATCCCCGGCGCCGCGGTGATCGACATGGGCACCGGCCGCAAGGGCGAGCTGATGACCTGGCCGAAGAGCCTGGCCGAGACGCTGGTCAAGAAGTACGGCTACTCGCCGGCGACGTTCCCCAAGGCGACCTATCCCGCGTTCCAGACCGCCGACGTCTCCGCCATCCTCATGGCGACGACGCTGATGGCCTCCTCGGACCTGTCGGACGACGTCGCCTACAAGGTCACCAAGACCTTGTGCGAGAACGAGGCAGAGCTGCCGAAGATCCATGCCAGCATGGACGTCTTCTCATGCAAGACGGCGATCAAGATCACCCCGGTGCCGGTCCATCCGGGTGCCCTCAAGTACTACAAGGAAAAGGGCTTCACCTCCTGATTCCCGGGGCAGCCATGACGGCCCCGCCCGATGGGCGGGGCCGTTTTTCTATCGGGCGCGCGTTCCGCAGGCCGGGGGACCATACATGCGCAATCTGACCGGTGCCACCGGGCTCGCGATCGCCGCCTGGGCGGTCGTCGCCTCGCTGTTCCAGCTCTACACCTCGGGCTTCGGCTTCTTCGAGCCGCGCGAGCAGCGCTCGATCCATCTCCTGCTGCTGATGCCGCTGGCCTTCGTCCTGTTCCCGGCGCGGCCGGGTCGCTCGCCCGACGATCGCCCGTCGCTGCCCGACTGGGGACTGGCGTTCCTGTGCCTGCTGCCCAACGTCTACTCCTACTGGCACGCCAACCGGCTCAATCTGCGCTTCGAGAACGTCGACCCGCTGCTCCCGGGCGAATGGGTCATGGGCGCCCTCGCGACCCTGCTCATCCTGGAGGCGCTGCGCCGCGCCGTCACGCCGGTGCTGGCCGGCCTGCTCGCCGTCGGGATCACCTACCTGTTCCTCACGGAGTACATGCCGGGGATCCTCAACTACCGCAACATGTCGACGGAGGAGATCATCGAGACGATGTACCTCCTCAACGGCATGGGGATCTACGGCTCGATCACCGGCATCTCGGCGACCATGGTCGCCATCTTCATCGTCTTCGGCGCCTTCATCGAGCACAGCGGCGTCGGCCGGCTGTTCCACAATCTCGGCACCAAGGTCGCGGGCGGCCACTCCGGCGGCCCGGCCAAGGTCGAGGTCATCAGCTCGGCCCTGTTCGGCACGATCAGCGGCTCGTCGACCGCCAACGTCTTCGCGACCGGCTCCTTCACCATCCCGGCGATGATCCAGCTCGGCTACAAGCGGCACTTCGCGGCCGGCGTCGAGGCCGCCTCCAGCGTCGGCGGACAGATCATGCCGCCGGTGATGGGTGCGGGCGCGTTCGTCATGGCCGAGATCACCAACATCCCCTACTCCGACATCATCGTCGCCGCCCTGCTCGGCTCGATCTGCTACTTCTTCATGATCCTGGTCAGCGTGCATTTCGAGGCCAAGCGCCTCGGCCTGCGCGGCTGCGACCCGAGCGAGATCCCGCTGTGGCGGGTGATCGTCGACGACCTGCACCTGCTGATCCCGGTCTTCCTGCTGATCGGCATGCTGATGATCGACTACTCGCCGCACTTCTCGGCGTTCTGGGCGATCGTCGCCTGCGTCGGAGCGTCGTGGTTGCGCAAGCACACGCGCATCTACCCGGCGACCCTGTGGAAGATGCTGGCGACGGGGGGCCGCAACATGGCGATCGTGGCGCTCGCCTGCGCCGGTGCCGGCATGTTCGTCGCCTGCCTGACGGTGACCGGCCTCGTCATCTCGATCTCGACCGTCATCACTTCGCTGTCGGGCGGCAACCTGCTGATCGCCGGCGGCCTGCTCATGGTCACCACGATCATCCTCGGCATGGGGGTGCCGACGACGGCGGCCTACATCATCGGCGCCTCGATCGGCGCCAAGATCCTGATGGATCTCGGCGTGCCGATGCTCCAGGCGCATCTCTTCGTCTTCTACTTCTCGATCCTCGCCGATGCGACGCCGCCGGTGTCGGTCGCGAGCTACGCCGCCGCCTCGATCGCCAAGTGCGACCCGATGAAGGCGGGATTCGTCGCCTTTCGCCTGGCGATCGCGGGGTTCGTGGTCGGCTTCAGCTACCTCTACACGCCGGCGCTGCTGCTGCAGGGGCCGCCCGACGGCGTCATCAGCCAGATGGCGCTGGTGCTGGGCGGGCTGACGCTGGCGGCGGCCGGCTTCTTCGGCTATTTCCGCGACCGGCTGGCGGTGGCGCCGCGCGTGGTGCTCGGCGTCGGCGGCATCGTCCTCGTGCTGCTGGAGCAGTACGACGACTGGTACCGCCTCGCGATCGTCGCCGTGGTCATGGCGTGCCTCTGGGTCTGGCCCGCCCTGGCCGCGCCCGGCGGGCTGCGCCGCGAAGCCCAGGCAGGAGCGAGGGAATGACGGTCGAGGTAACGCGCGCGATCCTCCTGACCGGTGCGGCGACCGGCATCGGCAAGGCGATCGCGCGCCGCATTGCCGCACCCGGCGTCGGCCTGCTGCTGCACACCAAGGCGAACGCGGCGGGACTCGACGCGGTCGCCGCGGAGGCCGCCGCGCGAGGCGCCGACGTCCTGCCCATGCTGGGCGACCTGACGCTGCCCGACACGGCGGGCGAGCTGGTCGGCGCCGCCGCGGCGCGCTTCGGCCGCTTCGACGCGCTCGTCTCGAACGCCGGCTTCGCCGACCGCCGGCGCTTCGGCGAGCTCGACGACGCGGCCCTCGAGCAGTCGATCGCGACCATCCAGAAGGCGTTCTTCCGCCTCGCCACCGCGGCGCTGCCGCAGCTGGAGCATGCGGAGAACGGCCGCGTGGTCGCGATCAGCACCTTCCTCGCCCATGTCTTCCGCCTGGGCGGCGGCATCTTCCCCGCGTCGGCCTCGGCCAAGGCGGGATTGGAGGCGCTCGCCAAGTCGTACGCCATCCAGCTCGCGCCCAAGGGCGTCACCGTCAACGTGGTGGCGCCGGGCTATGTCGAGAAGGAGCCGGGGACGCACAGCTCGCTGACGCCGGCGCAGTGGGCCGAGGTGTCCGGGCGCATCCCGCTCGGGCGCATCGCGCGCACCGACGAGATCGCCGCGATGGTGGCCTTCCTTCTCTCGCCCGATGCGAGCTACGTTACCGGCCAGGTCATCCACGTCGATGGCGGCCTGACCCTCTGAGGGACGGCGCCGGGGCGGAGGTGACGCCCCACCGCCCCACGAAGACCAAGCCCCATGACGGAACAGATGCGCATCGGCCTCGCCGGCTTCGGCAATGTCGGCCAGGAGCTGGCCCGCCGCCTGACCGCCGGCGCCATCGCGGAGATGCGCCTCGCCGCGATCGCCGCCCGCGACCTCGCCAAGGCGCGCGACGCCGCCACCCGCCTCTGCCCGGACGCCGTCGTCGTGCCGCTCGCCGAGCTGCCGGACCACGCCGACGTCGTGGTCGAATGCGCGACCGCCGACGCGTTTCCGCAGATCGCGCGCGCCGTGCTGGGTGCGGGAAAGATGCTGGTCGCGGTCAGCGTCGGCGGGCTGCCCAACTGTCCCGAACTGGCCGATCTCGCGCGGCGACACGGCGGCCGGGTCAAGGTGGCGAGCGGCGCGCTTCCCGGGCTCGACCTCATCCGAAGCGTCAAGGAGGGGACCATCCGCAGCGTCCGCCTGACGACCCGGCTGCGGCCGAACTCGCTGGCGCACGAGCCCTACGTCATCGCCCAGGGCTTCGACTTCACGACCCCGCCGCCGGCCGCGGTCAAGGTATTCGAGGGCAGCGCCGGCGAGGCCGCCCGGCAGTTTCCTCGCCATTTCAACGTCGCGGTGACGCTGAGCCTCGGCGGCATCGGGTTCGAGCGCACGATGATCGAGGTGTGGTGCGACCCGGCGGTGCCCGGCACCGTCCACCAGGTCGACGTCGACGCCGAGGACGCCAACCTCACGCTGATCAGCCGCAACCTGCCGTCCCCGACCAACCCTCGCACCAGCCGCATCGTCGCCCCCAGCATCCTCGCCGCGCTGCGCGCACTCGTCGACCCGATCCAGGTGGGGAGCTGAGGATCGGGTCGATGACCCTGGACCTCCCGAGGGATCCTGATCGATCTGCCAGGCGGTACGGATCTCGCCCCGAGCCCGTCGAAGGGGGTAGCGGCGCGGCCGGCGAGCCTCGTCCTCCAAGAGGCGGCGCGCGGCGTCGGCCATGCTGACCGTCCTCGGCCTCCTCCTCGCCAAGATGATCCTGACCGGCGCCGTGGTCGTGGCGGCATCGGTGATCGCGGAGCGCTCGGGGCCGCTGCTCGGCGGCGTCATCATCAGCCTGCCGATCTCCTCGGGCCCGGCCGTGTTCTTCGTGGCCCTGCAGTCCGACGACCGCTTCGTCGCCGAGAGCGTCCTCTATTCGCTCGGCATGGCATCGGCGATCGCCGTGTTCCTCCTGGTCTATCCGCGTCTCGCCGTGCGCCATGGCCCGCTCCTCAGCATCGCCGGCGCGCTCGTCGCCTGGGGGCTCGTCGGCATCGTCGTCGAGCGCATCCCGTTCACCCTGCCGGGCGCCCTGCTCACGACCCTGACCGCGTTCGCGATCGCCATCTGGGCACCCAGGCCGGCCGGGCTGCGGCCACCGCCGCGGCCGGTCGGCATCTCCGGCGGCGAACTGCTGAGCCGGGCGCTGATCACCGGCGCGATCGTCGCCGGCGTGGTCACCATCAGCGCCGCCATCGGCCCACGGGCGACCGGCGTCCTGATGAGCTTCCCGGCCGCCTTCACGTCGATCGCCTACATCATGCAACGCCGCTACGGCGGCGGTGCCGCCGCGGCGACCCTGCTGGCCAGCACCGTCGGCATGCTGTCGTTCGTGTGCTATCTGGTCGCGCTCTACCTGCTGGCGGAGCCGCTCGGCGCCCTGCCGGCGCTGGGCGCCGCGCTCTGCGTGGCGGCTGCCGCGTCGACCGTCATCGCTCTCGTCGGCCGCCGCCGCGCGGCCCTGTCCCGCTCCAAGGAGGCCCGCTCGTGAAGATCGTCGGCGTCAAGGTCTGGCTGCTCCGCACGCCCATCAAGATGCGTCGCCGCCACGGCGTCGGCGACATCGAGGCGGCGATGCCGTCGGTCATCCTGCGCCTCACCACCGACGAGGACATCGTCGGCTGGGGCGAGGCGAGCCCATGGTCGGTCTTCACCGGCACCGCCGAGGCGTGCGCCAGCGGCATCCACGTCTATCTCCGCCCGATCCTGGAAGGCGCTGATCCGTTCCGCACCGCCGCCATCATGGACCGCTGCCAGCACGCGCTGGTCGCGCACACCGAGGCCAAGGCCGCCGTCGAGTCGGCGCTCCTCGACATCGTCGGCAAGGCGGCGGGGCGGCCGGTGTGCGACCTGCTGGGCGGGCGGGTGCGCGACGTCATCCCCCTCTCCTGCTCGATCGCCGACCCGGAGTTCGAGGCCGACCTCGACTGGGCGCGCGCGCGCATCGCCGACGGCATCCGCATCTTCAAGGTCAAGACGGGCTTCCTCGACCACGCCCAGGACATGCGCCGCATGGAGCGGCTGCGCACCGAGCTGCCGGGCGATCTCGACCTGCGCATCGACTACAACCAGGGCCTGGAGGCATGGGACGCGGTTGCCAAGGTGCGCGACATGGAGCGGTTCCGCCCGACCTTCATCG
This sequence comes from Alphaproteobacteria bacterium, assembly GCA_020852355.1. Taxonomy (GTDB): domain Bacteria; phylum Pseudomonadota; class Alphaproteobacteria; order ATCC43930; family Allostellaceae; genus Allostella. The sequence continues at coordinate 1,205 of JADZBA010000201.1, read as the reverse complement.
AGCAGCCGGTCGCCCGCCCCCACCGCCACGCCATGGCGGCGATCGCCCGCGCCATCGACACGCCGATCATGGCCGACGAGAGCTGCTTCGACCCTGAGGAGGCGATCGAGTGCGTGCGCCTCCAGGCGGCCGATCTCTTCGCCGTCAAGATCATGAAGTCGGGCGGCCTGCGCCGCGCCCAGGCGGTGGCCGAGATCGGTGCCGCCGCCGGCATCGCCTGCTACGGCGGCACGATGTTCGAGGGCGGCCTCGCCAACGCCGCCGGCGCCCACCTCGTCGGCGCGACGCAGAACATCTCGCTGGGAGCGGAGTTCTACACCGCGCGCTTCGTGCTGGCGGAGGACGTGCTGGCCGAGCCGCTGGCGATCCGCGACGGCGGCACGGTGGTGCCCGAAGGCCCCGGCCTCGGCGTCACCGTCGACGAGGCGAAGGTCCGCAAGTACGCGATCCACGAGGCCGGCCGATGACCCCCGCCGAGATCGCCGCCGTCGCCGCGGCGCAGGTCCCCGGACCCGGCGCCACGGTCATCGACCATCTCGCCCACTGGGTGCCCGACGAAGGTGCGGCTTCCGCGCGGCTGGAGGCGCTGGGGTTCACGCTGGCGCCGCTGTCGCACCAGGTGACGCGCGCGGCGCCCGACGCGCCGCCGGTCTCGGCCGGCACCGCCAACCGCACGATCATGCTGCGCGAAGGCTACATCGAGATCCTGACGACGACGGGCGACACGCCCAACGCGCGCACCCTCCGGCAGGGCATGGCACGCTATGTCGGCGTGCATCTGATCGCCTTCGGGCTGGCCGATCCCGAAGCGACCGCGTCGCGGCTGGCGGCGGCGGGCTTCGCGCCGCTGCCGGTGGTGCGGCTGGAGCGCGAGATCGAGACCGAAAGCGGTACCGCCGGCCATGTCCGCTTCCGCGTGCTGCGCGTCGCGCCCGAGGCCATGCCCGAGGGGCGGATCCAGTTCTGCAAACACCTGACGCCGGAGAACATGTGGCAGGGCCGCTGGCTCGACCACGCCAACGGCGCCCTCGGCCTCGCCTCGATCCTGGTCGCCGTGCCCGACCCGGCGGAGACCGCCGCGCGCTTCGGCCGCTTCCTCGGCCGCGACGCGCGCCTGCGGTCGGACGGCGCCCGGGAGTGGACGTTCGAGCGCGGCACGCTGGTGGTGACCGACGCGGCCGGCGGCGAGCGGCTGACCGGCGCTC
>JADZBA010000200.1 GCA_020852355.1 Alphaproteobacteria bacterium | reverse complement strand
TCAACCCATGATCGACGAAGACGCAGACCAGTTGATCGCCCACCGCCTCGTGGATCAAGGCCGCCACCACCGAGGAATCGACGCCGCCCGAAAGCCCGCAGATCACCCGCTCGCTGCCGACCTGGGCGCGGATGCGCGCGACCGCCTGGGCGCGGAAGGCCGCCATCGTCCAGTCGCCGGTGCAGCCGGCGACGCCGTGGGTGAAGTTGCGGAGAAGCTGGGCGCCGTGCGGGGTATGCACCACCTCGGGATGGAACATGGTGCCGTAGAAGCGGCGCGCGTCGTCGGCGATGACGGCGAAGGGCGCGCCCTCGCTGGTGGCGACGGCGCGGAAGCCGGGCGGCAGGCGGATGACGCGGTCGCCGTGGCTCATCCACACCTGCTCGCGGGCCCCCTTGACCCAGGTGTCGGTGAAGAGCGTGCAGTCGTCCTTGACGTCGACGAAGGCGCGGCCGAACTCGCGATGGTCGGAGGCCTCGACCTCGCCGCCGAGCTGGGCGCACATCGTCTGCTGGCCGTAGCAGATGCCGAGGATCGGCACGCCCATGCCGAAGATCTCCTGCGGCGCGCGCGGCGTCGCCGCCTCCACCACCGAGGCGGGGCCGCCCGACAGGATGATCGCCCGGGGCGCCATCTCGCGGATCCTCTCGACCGGCAAGGAGAACGGGTGGATCTCGCAGTAGACGCCGCTCTCGCGCACGCGGCGCGCGATGAGCTGCGTCACCTGGGAACCGAAATCGAGGATGAGGACGCGGTCGGTCATGTGCGTTCTCCGCTGAGGGCGGCCGCCAGGGCCGGCAGGTCGGGCCAGTCGTATGCGATCTCGTCGATCTCGCGGCCGCCGACGCGCAGCGTGCGCACGTCGCCGACGATGCCGCCGAGATGCTGGTAGAAGGCGCGGGCCGGCGCGTTCTCCACCAGCACGCGGATCACCAGGGCGCGATGGGCGGGCGCCAGCGCCGCCGCCGCGGCGGCGAGCAGGCGGCGGCCGAGGCCCTGCCGCTGGTGCGAGGCGAGGATGTAGAAGGTGTAGATCTCGGCGACGCCGCGGGTGTCCGAAGGGCCGCCATGGACGAACCCCACCACCGGCTCGCGCGCCAGCGCGCCGTCCTCGGCGACCAGGGTGACGAAGCCGCGCCGCTCCAGCGTCTCCGACCAGCCGAGGGCGATGCGGACGTCGTTGAGGCCCTCCAGGTAGGGGGCCGGGAAGATGCCGGCATAGGCGCTGCGCCAGGTGGCGACCTGGACGCGCGCGATCGCCGCCGCGTCGTCGCCGGTGGCGAGGCGCACCGCCGTGCTCACACCGCGCGCTCCAGGATCGCCGCGAAGAAGCCGTCGGTGCCGTGCCGGGCGGGCGTCAGGCGCAGCGTCTCGCCGGCGAGCGCCGCGGGCAGCGTCGCCGGCGCCACCGGGCGGAACTCCGGATGGTCCTGCAGGAAGCGCGCGACCCGGTCCTCGTTCTCTTCGGCCAGCAGCGAGCAGGTCGCATAGACCAGCCGCCCGCCCGGCTTCACCAGCCGGCAGCAGCTCTCCAGGATGCGGCCCTGCAGGTCGACCAGCTCGACGATGTCGTTCTCGCAGAGCCGCCAGCGGCCGTCGGGATTGCGCCGCCAGGTGCCGGTGCCCGTGCAGGGCACGTCGGCCAGCACCCGGTCGTAGCCGCCCGCATGGCGCTTCACCCACTTGTCGCGCTCGCTCTCCAGCACGCGGCGCTCGACATTGTGCACGCCCGCCCGGCGCAGGCGCGCGGTCGCGTTGTCGAGCCGGCTGGCCGAGACGTCGCAGGCCAGGACATGGCCCTTGTTCGCCATGGTGGCCGCGACCGCCAGCGTCTTGCCTCCGGCGCCGGCGCAGAAGTCGACGACGCGCATCCCGGGCTGCGCATCGAGCGCCAGGGCGACGAGCTGCGAGCCCTCGTCCTGGACCTCGACCAGCCCCTCCTTCCATGCGGTGATCGTCTGCAGCGCGACGCGCCGGGCCAGGCGCAACCCCCAGGGCGACAGGGGCGTCGGCACGGCCGCGATGCCGTCGCGGGCGAGGGCGGCGACCGCCTGCTCGCGCGTCGCCTTCAGCGCGTTGACCCGCAGGTCCAGCGGCGCCGGAGCGTCGAGGGCGGCCATCTCCTCGCCCACCCGGTCGCCGAACAGGGCGACGAGACGGGGGTGCAGCCATTCCGGATAGTTGGCGCGTACCCAGACCGGCTGGTCGCGATGCTCGAGCGGCTGGCCGGCCAGTGCCGCCACCAGGCCGGTCTCGTCGAGGCCGAGCCGGGCCGGGTGATAGCCGCCGCCGTCGAAGAGATGGGCGATCTCGGCCGGCGGCAGGCCGCGTTCCAGCAGCAGCAGGCCCAGCATGCGGCCACGCGTGGTCGTCGCGACATGACCCCAGCCGGTGCGCGCGATCCACCAGTCGATCTGGGCGCGCCGGCGCAGGTAGGCGTAGACGGTCTCCGCAATCGCCGCGCGGTCCTTGGCGCCGATGAAGCGGCGGGCGCGGAAATGCTCGGCGAGGATGGCGTCGGTCGGGACCGAGCTCCGCTCGATCCGGTCCACGAGCTCGATTGCGGAGGCGATGCGGGCGGCTGGCGTCAAATCACATCGGCCGGTAGTTCGGCGCCTCGCGGGTGATGGTGACGTCGTGGACGTGGCTCTCGCGCAGCCCGGCGTTGGTGATGCGCAGGAACTTCGCGCCGGCGTGCATCTCGGCGATGGTGCGGCTGCCGGTATAGCCCATCGCCGCCTTCAGGCCGCCGACGAGCTGGTGCAGCACGGTGCCGGCCGGGCCCTTGTAGGGCACCTGCCCCTCCACGCCCTCGGGCACCAGCTTGAGGGCTGTCTGCACCTCCTGCTGGAAGTAGCGGTCGGCCGAGCCGCGCGCCATGGCGCCGATCGAGCCCATGCCGCGGTACGACTTGTAGGACCGGCCCTGGTAGAGGAACACCTCGCCCGGCGCCTCGTCGGTGCCGGCCAGCAGGGCGCCGACCATGGCGCAGTCGGCACCGGCCGCGATCGCCTTGGCGAGGTCGCCCGAGTACTTGATGCCGCCGTCGGCGATGACCGGCACGTTGTCGCGCCGGCAGACCTCGACCGTGTCGAGGATCGCGGTGAGCTGCGGCACGCCGACGCCGGCGACCATGCGCGTGGTGCAGATCGACCCCGGCCCGATGCCGACCTTGACCGCGTCGGCGCCGGCGTCCAGCAACGCCTTGGCGCCGTCGGCGGTGGCGACGTTGCCGGCGATGAGCTGGGTGTAGTTCGAGAGCTGGCGGATGCGCCGGACCGCGGCGATGACGCCGTCGGAATGGCCGTGGGCGGTGTCGACCACCAGCGCGTCGACCTCGGCGTCGAACAGCGCCTCGGCGCGTGCCACCCCATCGTCGCCGGTGCCGGTCGCCGCCGCGACGCGCAATCGGCCCTTCTCGTCCTTGGCCGCCGTCGGGTGGCGGGCCGCCTTGTCGATGTCCTTGACGGTGATCAGGCCGATGCAGCGGTAGGCGTCGTCGACGACCAGCAGCTTCTCGATGCGGTGCTGGTGCAGGAGGCGCTTGGCCTCGTCGCGGGTGACGCCCTCCTTCACCGTGACCAGGCCCTCCTTGGTCATCAGCTCGGCGACGCGCTGGTTGGGGTCGCTGGCGAAGCGGACGTCGCGGTTGGTCAGGATCCCGACCAGCCGCTTGGTCCCGCGCTCGACCACCGGGATGCCGGAGATGCGGTGGTCGGCCATCAGGCGCAGCGCGTCGGCCAGCGTCTCCTCGGGATGGATGGTGACCGGGTTCACCACCATGCCCGCCTCGAACTTCTTGACCTTGCGGACCTCGTTCGCCTGGGCCTCGATCGACAGGTTCTTGTGGATGACGCCGATGCCGCCGGACTGCGCCATCACGATGGCCAGCCCCGACTCGGTCACCGTGTCCATCGCCGCCGACGCGAGCGGGATGCCCAGCTCGATGGCGCGGGTCAGCCGGGTATGGGTCTCGGCCTGGCCGGGCAGCACCGACGATGCGGCGGGAACCAGCAGCACGTCGTCGAAGGTAAGTCCCTCTCGAATGTCCATGCCGCCTCCCCTGCCCGGATGAGGCGGCGCATCATACACATCGAGCCCGCGAAGGAAAGCGCGGCCGACGCGGGGCCGCCATGCGCCTAACGGGCGTCTGTCCCGAGGCGGCGCATCCGGGCGAGCCAACCCTCCCGCACCGCCGGCCGCACGCTCTCGACCGCGCCCAGCAGGGTATGGCGAACCGGGCCGAACCCGACGAACTTCAGGATGTTGCGCTCGAGCCCGAGGACGCCGTGGGCCATGAACCACCAGCGGAACACGAACGCCGGCATGCCCATGGTGACGACGACGCGGGCGGACCTGCCCTTCAGCAGCCCGCGCAGCGAGGTGCCGCCGTCGCCGAAGGCGAATCCCGGCCGCATCGTCTGCTCCAGGAACGCCTTGACCAGGGCGGGCATGGTGCCGAGCCAAAGCGGGAACAGCAGCACGACGTGGTCGGCGGCGCGGATCGCCTCCTGTGCGGCGAGCACGGCCGGCGGGGGCGACCCGTGCCGGAAGTCCTCCTGGTCGCGCACCATCGGGATCTCCATGGCGGCGAGGTCGATGCGCTCGACCGCATGGCCGGCCGCCGCCGCACCCTCGGCGTAGGCGTCGGCCAGCGCGCGGCAGAGGCGCCGCGGGTCGCCGTCGGGATGACCCTGGACGACGAGGATGCGGCGGGACGACGGGGTGGCGGCCATTGGCGTCTCCTTCTTCTCGCGATTCAGGGCACGAGCACCGCCGCCCCTTCGAATCGGCCGGCGCGCAGGTCGGCGAGGGCCTCGTTGGCGCGCTCCAGCGGATAGGGCACGGTCGTCGTCCGGATCGCGACCCGGCGTACCAGGTCGAAGAACGCCGTGCCGTCGGCGCGCGTCAGGTTGGCGACCGATCGCACGCTGCGTTCCTGCCAGAGGATCTCGTAGGGGAAGGCCGGGATGTCGCTCATGTGGATGCCGGCGCAGACGACGCGCCCGCCCTTGCCGACCGCCCGCAGGGCCGCCGGCACCAAAGCGCCGACGGCGGCGAAGATGATCGCGGCATCCAGCGGCTCCGGCGGCAGCTCGTCCGAGCCGCCGGCCCATGCCGCCCCCAGCCGGCGCGCGAACGCCTGGCCGGCCGCGTCGCCCGGCCGCGTGAAGGCATGCACCCGCCATCCCCGGGCCTGCGCGATCTGCGCCACGATGTGGGCCGACGCGCCGAACCCGTAGAGCCCCAGCGCCTCGCCCTGCCCGGCCATGGCCAGCGACCGGAAGCCGATCAGCCCGGCGCACAGCAGCGGCGCCAGGGCGACGTCGTCGCCGCCGTCGGGCAGGGCGATGCAGTACGCCGCCTCGGCCCGGGCGTACTCGGCGTAGCCGCCGTCGATCTGGTAGCCGGTGAAGCGCGGATCGTCGCAGAGGTTCTCGCGCGCCGACCGGCAATAGCGGCAATGGCCGCAGGTCGACCCGAGCCACGGGACCCCGACCCGCTGGCCCAGGTGCCAGCCGGCGACGCCGGCGCCGATCTCATGGACGGTTCCGACGACCTCGTGCCCCGGCACGATCGGCAGCACCGGCCGCGGCAGCTCGCCGTCGACGAGGTGGAGGTCGGTGCGGCAGACGCCGCAGGCGGTGACCCGCACGACGATCTGCCCGGGTCCGGCGGCCGGCCTCGGCCGCTCGACGAGGCGCAGCGCGCTGCCGGGACGATCGAGCTGCATCGCCCTCATCGCAGCGCCTCCCGCACCGCCTGAAGATGCCGCGGGACACGCGGCGCGATCGCCTCGCGCATGGCGAAGCGCTTCAACAGTTCGGCCGCGATCAGGTAGGCCGCGACGAGGCCGGCGATGGTCGCCAGCAGGGCCGGCGGCAAGGGCACGAAGCCGAGCAGTCCGCCGAAGGGGAACTGCGCCACCACGAACGCCGCCGCCAGCGCCGCGAGCGAGGTCGCCGCGAGGATCGGGTGCGGCCGGCTGCGCCAGGCCGGCGCGGCGGTGCGGATGACGAAGATCACCAGGATCTGCGTCGCCATGCTCTCGACGAACCACGCCGTGCGGAACAGCTCGGGGGGCGCCTCGAAGACGGCCAGGAGCACGGCGAAGGTGGCGATGTCGAACACCGAGGAGAGCGGCCCCATGACCAGCGAGAAGCGCAGGACGTCGCGCATGTTCCAGGCGTGCGGCCGCTCCAGGTCGGCGGCGTCCGCGCGGTCGAAGGGGATGCCGACCTCGCCCAGGTCGTAGATCAGGTTGTTGAGCAGCACCTGCACGGGGGTCAGCGGCAGGAACGGAATGAACAGCGAGGCGAGGGCCATCGAGATCATGTTGCCGAAGTTGGACGAGGTTCCCATGCGCACATACTTGGCGATGTTGGCATAGGTCCGCCTGCCCTCCTCGACGCCGTCGGCGACGACGCCGAGATCGGGGGTCAGCAGGATCATGTCGGCCGCCGCACGCGCGACGTCGGTCGCCCCCTCCACGGAGATGCCGGCGTCGGCGGCGCGGATCGCCGGCGCGTCGTTGATGCCGTCGCCGATGAAGCCGACGACCCGCCCGCGTGCCTGGAGCGCGCGGATGATCCGCGTCTTCTGGTCGGGCGACACCCGGGCGAAGACGTCGACCTCGCCGACCCGAAGCGCCAGCGCGGCGTCGCTGAGGCCTTCGATGTCGGCCCCGGTCAGCATGCCGCGAGCCGGCAGGCCCAGCGTCGCGATCAGGTGCAGCACGGCGGGCGCCGCGTCGCCGGACACGATCTTGACCTCCACGCCGACCGCTTCCAGCCGCCCGATCGCCGCCGTGGCGCTCGCCTTCGGCGGGTCCGTGAACACGCAGAAGCCGGCCAGGACGAGGTCGTGCTCGTCGTCCGGCCCCAGCCGGTCCTTGCCGTCCGGCACCGCCGCCCAGGCGACGGCCAGCGAGCGCAGGCCCTGGGCCGCGCGCGCGTCGTGCTCGGCCAGCAGCCGCGCCCGGCCGGCATCATCGAGGGGCGCGAGGGAGCCGTCGGCGGCCTCGACCGCCGTCGCCAGCGCGAGGACGCCCTCGACCGCCCCCTTGGTGACGACGAACCGCCGCCCATCCTTCTCCGCCAGCACCGAGGCGCGGCGGCGCTCGAAATCGAAGGGCGCCTCGGCGATGCGCCGCCAGCCGGCAGCCGCGGGATCGAAGCCCCGGTCGACGATCGCCTGATCGAGCGGCGACCGGATTCCCGTCCCGAAGGCGCCGTTGACCGCCGCGAGCGCGGCCACGCGATCGGACTCGGCGCCCGCGCAGCCGGGATGGCCGACCAGCGAGATCCGCGCCTCGGTGAGGGTTCCGGTCTTGTCGGTACACAGCACGTCCATGGCACCGAGGTCGTGGATCGCGCCGAGGCGCTTCACGATGACCTTGCGGGCCGCCATCCGCAGGGCTCCGCGCGACAGGGTGACCGTCATCACCATGGGCAGCAGCTCCGGCGTCAATCCCACCGCCAGCGCCACGGCGAACAGGAAGGAATCGAGGAACGGCCGGCTCGAGGCGAGAT
>JADZBA010000199.1 GCA_020852355.1 Alphaproteobacteria bacterium | reverse complement strand
GCTTTTTCTCGGGAGTATCGGACAGTGGTGGATGCGGCGCTGCGCACGCTCGGCCTGGCCGCCAAGGCGTGGCCCTTCGAGGAGGCGCGACGGCTGCTGGAGCGGTTCCGCGAGGCGCCGCCGGGCAAGGGATACGTCCTGTTCGAGACCGGTTACGGGCCGTCCGGCCTGCCGCATCTCGGCACCTTCGGCGAGGTCGTGCGCACGACGATGGTGCGCCAGGCGTTCCGCCGCCTGTCGGACCTGCCGACCCGGCTCTTCGCCTTCTCCGACGACATGGACGGGCTGCGCAAGGTGCCCGACAACGTGCCGAACCCGGACATGCTGCGCGGCCATCTCGGCAAGCCGCTGACCGCGGTGCCCGATCCGTTCGGGACGCACCCGAGCTTCGGCGCGCACAACAATGCGCGGCTGCGCGCCTTTCTCGACGATTTCGGCTTCGACTACGAGTTCCAGAGCGCCACCGACTGGTACCGCAGCGGGCGCTTCGACGCGACGCTGATGGCGGTGCTGCGCCACTACGACGCAGTCATGGCGGTGATGCTGCCGACGCTGGGCGCCGAGCGGCAGGCGACCTACAGCCCGTTCCTGCCGGTCTGCCCGCGCACCGGCCGCGTGCTGCAGGTGCCGATCATCCACCGCGACGTCGACGCCGGCACCATCGCCTTCCGCGACGAGGACGGTCGCGCCGTCGAGCTGCCGGTGACGGGCGGCCACTGCAAGCTGCAATGGAAGTGCGACTGGGCGATGCGCTGGGTGGCGCTCGGCGTCGACTACGAGATGTCGGGCAAGGACCTGATCGACAGCGTCAAGGCGTCCGGACAGATCGCCCGCATCCTCGGTGCCGCGCCGCCCGACGGCTTCCACTACGAGCTGTTCCTCGACGAGAACGGCGAGAAGATCTCGAAATCCAAGGGCAACGGCCTGTCGGTCGAGGAGTGGCTGGCCTACGCGCCGCCGGAATCGCTGTCGCTGTTCATGTACCAGCAGCCGCGCCGCGCCAAGCGCCTCTATTTCGACGTCATCCCGCGCGCGGTCGACGACTATCTCGGCTTCCTGGAGAAGTACCCGGCCGAGCCCGCCGCCGCCCGGCTCGAGAACCCGGCATGGCACATCCATGACGGCGCGCCGCCGCCGGCCGAGGCGCCGCTGACCTTCGGGGTGCTGCTGAATCTGGTCGGCGTCGCCCATGCCGAGACCAAGGACGTGCTCTGGGGCTTCATCAGCCGCTATGCGCCCGGCACCACGCCGGCCAGCGCCCCCATGCTCGATCGCCTCGCCGGCTACGCGGTGCGCTTCTACCAGGACTTCGTGAAGCCGCGCCAGCAGCGCCGGGCGCCGTCCGCGCTCGAGCGGGCCGCGCTCGACGACCTGGCGCGGACGCTGGCCGCGATGCCGGCCGACGCCGACGCGGCCGCCCTCCAGAACGCGGTCTACGAGATCGGCAAGCGCCATCCCTTCGCGCAGCTCCGCGACTGGTTCAAGGCGCTCTACGAAGTGCTCTTCGGGCAGAGCGAGGGACCGCGCATGGGCTCGTTCATCGCGCTCTACGGCGTCGCGGAGACCGTGGCCCTGATCCGGCGCGCGCTGGAGGAGCCGGTGCCGGCATGACGGCTGCGACCGCCTTCGACGACCCGCGCCGCGACGGCAAGGTCATGGCGCTGGTCGGCGTCGCGCATTTCGCCAGCCACTTCTACCAGCTCGTCCTGCCGCCGCTGTTCCCGTTCCTGCGCGCGGAATGGGGCATCACCTACACCGCGCTCGGCGTCGTGGTGACCACCTTCTACGTCGCTTCCGGCCTGGGTCAGTTCGCGGCCGGCTTCGTCGTCGACCGCATCGGCGCCCGCCGCGTCCTCCTCTCCGGGATGGTCCTGCTGGCCGGCTCGACGGCGGCGATCGGCCTCTTCGGCAGCTATTGGCTGCTGCTGCCCTTCGCGGTGCTGGCCGGCCTCGGCAATTCCGTCTTCCACCCCGCCGACTACACCATCCTGTCGGCCTCGATCGGCAAGAGCCGCCTCGGCCGGGCCTATGGCACGCACACGCTGGGCGGCACGCTCGGCTATGCCGCCGCACCGGCCGTGGTCCTGCCGCTGGCGCTGGCGCTCGGCTGGCGCGGCGCGCTGGTGGCGGCCGGGCTGGTCGGCCTCGCGATCGCCGCGCTGGTCGCCGCCAACTCCGGGCTGCTGCGCGACGACCGGTCGGGCGAGAATGCGGGAGCCAAGGCCGCAGCCCCGCTGTTCAGCGCGCCGGTCCTGCTCTGCTTCGTCTACTTCACCTTCTTCGCCTCGGCCCTGATCGCCCTGCAGACCTTCTTCACCCCCGCGGTCGGCGCGATCTTCCAGGTGCCGGCCGCCGCGGCCGGCGCAGCCCTCACGGCGTATTTCCTCGGGAACGCCGCGGGGATCGTCGCCGGCGGCATCGCGGCCGACCGCTGGCGGCGCCCCGACGCGATCATCGGCATCGGCCTGTGCATCGCCGGCGCCCTGCTGCTGGCCGCGGGCTACGTACCGCTCGGCCCGGCGGCGCTGGCCGGGCTGCTGGCGGCGGCCGGCGGCCTGTCCGGGTTCACCTCGGCATCGCGCGACATGCTGGTGCGCAACGCGGCCCCGCCGGGCGCCACCGGTCGCGTCTTCGGCTTCGTCTACTCCGCCCTCGACGTCGGCTCGGCGATCGCGCCGCTGGCCGCCGGCCTGCTGCTCGACCGCGGCCGTCCCGACCTCGTCTTCGTGCTCCTCGCCGCCTGCCTGTGGCTGGCCGCGGCGACGGTTCCCCTCGTCCGGCGCTTGTCAAGGGCTTGATGTGGCGAGCCCCTCCGGCCCCAGGGGTCGAGGCATAGGGGTTTGACAGGGTCGCCGCAGTTCGTAACAATCGTTAACAAAGGCGGGTGGGGACCCGCCCCGGGGATGAACAGCAATCGGAGGGGGGCATGCGTCTTCCGACGCCATGTCGATCATTTTTCGCCATTTCCCGGACGGCCGTGGCCGTCCTCGTCGGCACCACCCTCTGCCTGACCGCCCCCGAGGCGGCAGCCGCGACCAAGACCGGCACCGCCAAGCCCGCTCCCGCCAAGGCCGCCGCCGCCAAGCCGACCGCCGCCAAGGCCCGCGCCGCCAAATCGTCGCCGCCGAGGAAGCCGGCGCTCGCCGCCGCCGCGGCGCGCAAGCCGGCGGCTCCCCTCTCCCGCAAGAGCGCCAAGGTCGCCGCCGTGCGCGGCGGCAAGCCGGTCGCCAGGGCGCTCGCCGTCCGCGGCCGCAGCGCGGTCGCCGCGGCCCGCGCCCCCGCCCTCTACCGCACCGCGTCCGCCGTCACGGCCACCGCCCCGGATCGCCGGGTCGTCACCCTCATCGAGGAGGAGGAGAGCCTCATCGACGTGCTGGTGCGCGAAGATGTCGCGACCGACGACCTGATCGCCGCGGTCGATGCGTTCGAGGATTTCGAGGAGCGGGCGCCGCTCGGCCGTGGCGACCGCATCGAGCTGGTGCTGGGCGAGCGGAACGACGCGGGCGAGCTGAAGCTCGCCGCCGTGCGCATCGCCCGCGGCCAGGGCGGCGACGTCACCCTGGTGCGCGCGGCCGACGGCACCTTCACCGTCGCCGGCGGGGACCCGGGCGGCGCGGCCCTGATGGTCACCATGACCGGCACCGTCGGCGGCGACTGGCGCGGCGCGCTGGCGGCGGCCGACGTCCCGGCCGACGTCGCCGACGAGGTCGACCGCCTGCTCGCCCTCGATCTCGACCTGCCGCGCCCGGTGCCGCGCGGCGCGAGCTTCGAGATCCTGGCGGAACGGCGGACCGGTGCCGCCTCCGGCCCGTCCCACGCGGTTCGCTACGTCGGCGTCGCCGTCGCCGGGGTCGACCACCGCATCTATCGCTACATGCCGCCGGACGGGCCGGCCGGGTACTTCGACGAGGCGGGGCGCAGCATCGCCCCTCTGGCCCTGGCCCTGCCCATCGCCGACGGCAAGCTGACCTCCGACTTCGGCTGGCGACGCCATCCCAAGCTGCGCAAGCGCATGTTCCACCGCGGCATCGACCTCGCGGCGCCGATCGGCACGCCGATCATCGCCTCGGCCGACGGCGTCGTGGAGTTCGCCGGCTGGCGCGGTGCCTACGGCCGCTATGTCCGCGTCGCGCACGGCAACGGCGTCTCGACCGGCTACGGCCATCTGCGCGAGTACGCGTCGGCGGTGGTGGCCGGGGCCAGCGTCCGCCAGGGCGAGGTCATCGGCTATGTCGGCTCGTCCGGCCGCTCGACCGGTCCGCATGTCGACTTCTCCGTGCTCGTCGACGGCCGGCCGGTCAATCCGCTGCAGGCCCTGATGCCGACGCCGCGCGACCTCGCCGGGCCGGAGCTCGTCGCCTTCCGGGAGCACGTCGCCCAGATTCGGGGCCAGGCACAAGCCACCCCCTGAGCGCGGGCGCGGCATGCGGAACGACTGCGGGAATAGGTGCGGCTGCGACCCGTTGTCCGCCTAGCGGGCGCCGCAGGTGTCCGCTACACAACCATTTGGACGCACTGCGGCAGCCGACATGACGAGCATCGATCCGGCGAGGAACCTCGCCTCCGCCAAGCCGCTGTCGGGCCGCACGGCGGCCGGATTCGGCTGGCGCTTCCTCGCCGCGGAGGGCGATCTGGTCGGGCGGCTGGCGCTCGCCGCGGCCGTCGCCTTCGGGTTGGCCGTGCCGCTGGTCTGGGCGGCAGCGCAATTCTACGCGCCGCTCGACCACGACACCGGGGCGATCCTCTACTTCGCGCACCGCTGGCTGCTCGGGGACCGGCTCTATGTCGACCTGATCGACGTCAACCCGCCCCTCGTCTTCGTGCTGGGACTGGTACCGGTCGTCGTCCACCGGGCGCTCGGCATTTCCGAGCCGACGGCGCTGATCGGCACGGTCGTCGTCGCCTCGGTGCTCTCCGCATGGGTGACATGGCGGTTGCTGGCCATGCGCTCGCGCCAGCTCGGTCGCGGCGAGATGGGGTCGCTGACCGCGACGCTGGTGCCGCTCGCCCTCCTTTTCGCCCTGCTGACCCCGGGCGAGCTCGGCCAGCGCGAGCATCTGATGGTGATGCTGACGGTGCCCTACGTCGTCTTCACCGCGCTGCGGCTGGAACGGCGTACGGTACCCATGCCGCTCGCCGTGGGCATCGCGCTGGCGGCGGCCACCGGCTTCGCGCTGAAGCCGTTCTTCCTGGTGGTGCCGGCCCTGCTCGAAGGCTTCATTCTCGTGGTCTGCGGCCGGCGTGCCTTCCGCGACCCGGTGCCGTGGACGATGGCCGCCGTCTGGGCCGCCTATGTCGGCGCGACGTTGCTGCTCTTCCGCGAGTACGTCGACACCATCCTGCCGATGACGTTCGAGTACTACTCGCGGCTCGGCGATTCGAGCCCGATGGTCGCCTTCAACCGGGGCTTCCTGCCGGTCGAGGCGGGGATCGCGGTGCTGGCCCTGGTGGCCGGCTTCATGGTGCGTTCCCGCACCGCCCAGTGCCTGGCGCTGTTCGCCATCGGCGCCGCCGCCACGACGATCATCCAGGGCAAGGGCTGGTCGCACCAATGGCTGCACGCCGACCTCGCCTTCATCCTGCTCTCGGCCGCGGTGATGGCCGCCGCCGTGGAGCGCTACGGGCCGACGGACATGCTGCGCCGGCGCCGCCTCGGCGCGACCCTGGTCGTCGCCATGCTCGCCTTCGCCTATGTCGCGGCGAACAATGACGCCCCGCCCTGGTTCCGCGTCGACCGGATGGGCTACGACGGCCGTCTCGGCCGCCAGATCAACCTGGTCGAGGCCGAGGCCCGGCCGGGCGAGCCGATCCTGGCGCTGTCCCCGGGCATCTATCCGTTCTTCCCGATGGTGAACTATACCGGGACCCGGATGGCCATGCCGTACATGAGCATGTGGGTGCTGCAGGGCGTCTACAAGAACTGTCCGGCCAGCGGCCAGCCCCAGGCGTTCAACGCGCCGGATGCCATGGCGCCGGCGGAACGCCGGGTGTTCGAGACGGTGACGGACGGCCTCGTCGCCGGCAAGCCCAGGATCGTCATCGTCGACCGCATCCCGGGAATGCCGACCTGCGACGGCAAGGTCTTCGACTACCTCGCCTACTTCCTGCAGAATCCGCGCTTCGCGACCGAATTCCTGAACTACGATCTCTACAAGGCGTTCGACCGCTACATCGTCTACCGTCGCCGCTGACCCGGCGGCGCCCGCCCTCTTCCGTGGTGCTCCGCAACCCGTGCTGCGCCTTTTCGCCCTCGTCGTCGGCGCAGCCGTCGTCGTCGCCCTGAACTGGCTCTTCTGGAGCCTGCCGAACCGCCCCTACGACCTGGAGGCGCGGCCGCTCGGCATCATCCGCAGCGTCTCCTTCGCGCCCTTCCGCGACGGCCAGAGCCCGCTCGACAAGACCTACCCGACGGCGCAGCAGATCGAGGAGGACATGCGGCTGCTGCAGGGCCGCGTCGCCGGCATCCGCACCTACACCAGCCGCGAGGGCCTGGAGGTGGTGCCGGAGATCGCCCGCCGGCTCGGCCTCGAGGTCACCATGTCGGCCTGGATCGGCAGCGAGGCCGACATCAACGACAAGGAGGTGGCGGCGCTGATCCGCCTCGCCAACGCCTATCCCGACGTCATCAAGCGGGTGATCGTCGGCAACGAGGTGCTGCTGCGCAAGGAGCAGAAGCCGGCGGCGCTGGCCGCCTACATCCGCCGCGTCCGCGGGGCGGTGAAACAGCCGGTCAGCTACGCCGACGTCTGGGAGTTCTGGCACCGCAACCCGGCGCTCGCCGCCGAGGTCGACTTCGTCACCATCCATATCCTGCCCTACTGGGAGAACCGCCCCTCGGCGATCGAGGACATGGAGGCCCACGTCATGGCGGCCTACCGCGAGATCGAGCGCGCCTTCCCCGGCAAGCCGCTCTTGATCGGCGAGGCCGGCTGGCCGAGCGCCGGCCGCACGCGCGGGCCGGCGGTGCCGACGCTGGTCAACAAGGCGCGCTTCATCAACGGCTTCCGCGTGCTGGCCGCCGAAAAGGGCGTCGACTACAACCTGATCGAGGCGTTCGACCAGCGCTGGAAGGCGAAGCTCGAGGGCACCGTCGGGGCCAATTGGGGCCTGTTCTCCCACGACCGGCATGCCAAGTGGGGCGCGGACGGCAAGGTCGTCGAGAACCCCGACTGGCGGGCCCATTTCGCGGTCACCAGCACGCTCGCCGTCCTGCTGCTGGCCTGGATCGTCGCCACGCGCCCGGGGATCGGGCCGGGCGCCGTGCTGTGGGCCGCCTTCGGCGTGCAGACCATCGTCACCGCGGCGCTCCACGGCATCGTCCAGGAGTGGCTGGTCGCCTATTCGCTCTGGCGGATCCTGTGGTCGAGCGCCGCGAGCGCCCTGATCCTGGCCATGGCCGCGGTCCTGGTCCTGGGCTTCCGCGCGCTCGGCGCGCCGGAACCGCCGGCCGCGGCGGGCTGGGCGCGCCGCGCCGGCATGCTCTTCACCGTCTTCGCCGCCGCCGCCGCCGTCCACGCCGTGCTGCTGGCCTTCGACGGCCGCTACCGCGACTTCCCCAACCTGCTGTTCCTCGTGCCCCTGCTCGGCACCGCCCTGCTGGTCGCCGCCCGCCTTGCCCTGGGGCGGACGGCGGGCCGGGGCGGGCTGGCGATCGACCGCCTGTTCGGGGCGGGCAGCGGGCCGGCCCTCGGCGGCGACGCAAGGGCGCTGCTCGTCGGCGGCGCCCTGCTGGGCGCGATGGGGATGGTGATCGGGGAGACCCTGGCCAACCGCGAGGCGCTGGCCTGGGCCGCGATGACGGTCGCCATGGCGGTACCATTCGCGTGGGGCATGCGGCTGACGGCACGCCGGCCTGCGTAGGACCCCGCGCCCGCCGGGAGCCTGGTCCGGGTCGAGCCGTCGAGGTCGCCCTTCGACCCGGGCCCGGCTACTCTGCCCCTCGCCGGGGCGACCCGGACCCGACCATCGCGCGGAGGCGTGCCCCCGTGAGCATCGATGCACCAGCGCCCAGCGACACCGAAACGTTGGCCGCGCTCAACCGCGACTACATCGATTCCGTGCAGCGGGGCGACGTCCGACGGTTCGGCGAGATCCTCGCCGACGACTTCGTCTGCTCGAATCCCGACGGCTCGCTCGTGGACAAGCAGGCGTTCCTGGCGCAGACGGCACGGCCGGTCACGATCAGCGGGCTGACGGCCGAGGACGTCCGGGTGCGCGTGCTCGGCGACGTCGCCATCATCCACGCCCGGACCAGCTACCGGACGGCCGCCGGGGAGCAGCGCAACGGCCGCTACACCGACGTCTGGGCGCGACGGGACGGGACGTGGGTGGCCGTGGCGGCGCACGTCACCCGATAGCCGGCGGCGGTCAGATGCCGCCGCCCTCGCCGACCTTGTTGGCGATGTCGCGGATCATCGTCTTGTCGGTCTTCCCGAACACCGCGATCGTCCGCCCCTCGCGCCGCCAGTAGGCGACGTTGACGTCCTTGCGCTGGTCGAGGGTGAGCTTGGCATCGCGCTTGTTCGTGGTGCCGACATAGATCGCGATCGGCTGCCGCTCCTGCGGGTTCTCGTAGATGATCTGGCCCGCCGGGCGGCCCTCGGAGATCACGATGCGGCCGCCGCGCAGGCTGTAGCCGAAGTTGGACAGGTCGGGGACCTTGGTCTCGCGGTCGAGGCGGCGCGACAGCCAAGTCTGCAGGCCCTCGCGCTCGTCGGTCTGCAGGTCGGCCATGGCGAGCTGCTGCGGCTCGCTGCCGCCGCTCGTTGGATAGGTGTAGAGGTCGTAGTAGCCGGCCAAGTTGTCGACCAGGCCCGACACCGACGCGGTCTCGGCCGGCCCGACCGCGTTCGGCCGCTTGCCGGCCCAGTAACCGCCGCCCGCACCGACCAGGAGGGCCACGAGCGAAGCCGCGATCGGCAGGGCGATCCACTGACGCACCACCGAGCGCTTGCGGAACGCCACCACGTTGGTCGCAGCCGCGTCACCCTCGGCCGCGGTTCCCCGCGCCGCCCGCAGGAGGCGGTCGGGCACCGGCTCGTCGACCACGTCGGCGAACGCCGCCCGCACCATGATCGCGGAATCCTGGAATGCGCGCACCCGGGCGGCGACGTCGGCATCGGCCGCGGCCGCCCGGGCGACCGCATCGGCCGTCCCGGCGTCCAGCTCGCCGTCGACGAACGCCATCAGCGTCTCGTCGTCAAACCGTCGCATCCACACCTCCATGCCCACCGGCGGATAAGCCGGTCATGCTTTGTACGGCCGCTCGGGCACGGGCCAGCCGACTCATGACCGTCCCGATCGGGACGCCCAGCGCATCAGCCGCCTCCTTGTAGCTCAACCCCTCGACCGTCACCAACATCAACACCGCCCGCTGCTCTTCCGGCAGCCGAACCACTGCCTTCTGCACCGCCTGGAGCGACATCCGCGCCTCGGCGCGGCGCACCGTCTCGTCGGTCGGCTGCAGCTCCGGGTCGATGGCATCGGACTCGCCGCGCACCGCCCGTGCCCGCATCTGGTCGATCCAGATCGTCTGCACGATCCGGAACATCCAGCTGTCGAACCGCGTCCCCGGTTGCCACTGGTGGGCCCGCCCGAGCGCTCGCTCGCACGCCGCCTGGACCAGGTCGTCCGCGTCGGAGACGTTCTTGGCGAGCCCCCGGGCGAATCGTCGCAGCCGCGGCAGCAGGACGATGAGCTGGTCGCCGATCGGTTCGGTCACCGCCGGGTCGTCCCACTGCTGTAGGCGGAACGGGTTTCCGCACGGTTTATTCCGGTGGTGCGCCCCGATACCCCCCGGTGTGGCGCGGGCGCATCGAGGCGGCGGCTGGTAAACGGCAAAGGCGGGGCCCGGAAATCGTGCAGATGCCCGGATCGTGGCCTCCGGCGGCCGCACCCGTCAAGCCGCGCGGGCCCGGCCGACCGCACCGGAGCGCCCGGAGGATTGTCGCGGGCCCGCGCGCGCCATCAATTTCGGGATGATGGCTGCCCGCCTCATCCCGGCCGCCGTCGCATCGGGGCCGTGCGCAGCTGAGGTGGCCTGAGGCCATGAACCTCCAGCCGCAGGCGAGCGCCGTCTTCACAAACGTCGGTCGAGCCGGCATTGTGGCCGCCGCGATCGCGAGAGCGGATTCCCGATGAAGCTGGCCATCGTCAAGGAACGTCGACCGCGGGAGGCCCGTGTCGCGGCCTCGCCGGACACGGTCAAGCGCCTGATCGGGCTCGGCTTGTCGGTCGCCGTCGAGAGCGGTGCCGGAACCCGCGCGGCGATGACGGACGAGGCGTACGCCGCCGCCGGCGCCGCCATCGTCGCGGACCCGGTCGCTCTGCTGGGCGACTCCGACATCGTGCTCAAGGTGCAGCGGCCGCTCGCAGGGCCGGGGGGCGCGATCGACGAGCTCGCGGCGATGAAGCGCGGCGCCGTCCTGATCGGCATGCTCGCGCCCTATGCCGACCGACCGCTGCTGCACGCCTATGCCGAGCGCGGCATCACCGCCTTCTCCATGGAGCTGCTGCCACGCATCACCCGGGCGCAGACCATGGACGTGCTGTCGTCCCAGGCCAACCTCGCAGGCTATCGCGCCGTGCTGGAGGCCGCCTTCGCCTTCGGCCGTGCCTTCCCGATGATGATGACCGCCGCCGGCACCGTGCCCGCCGCCCGCGTCTTCGTCATGGGCGCGGGCGTCGCCGGGCTGCAGGCGATCGCGACCGCCCGGCGCCTGGGAGCCAGCGTCACCGCGACCGACGTCCGACCGGCCGCCAAGGAGCAGGTGGAGAGCCTGGGCGCCAAGTTCGTCGCGGTCGAGGACGAGGAGTTCAAGCAGGCGGAGACGGCCGGGGGCTACGCCAAGGAGATGTCCGCGGAGTACCGGGTGAAGCAGGCCGCCCTCGTCGCCCAGCACATCGCCAAGCAGGACATCGTCATCACCACCGCCCTCATCCCCGGCCGGCCGGCGCCCCAGCTCGTCTCCGCCGACATGCTGGCCTCGATGCGCCCGGGCGCGATCGTCGTCGACCTCGCCGTCGAGCAGGGCGGCAACTGCGAGGGCAGCCGCGCGGACGAGACGGTCGAGACCGCCAACGGCGTGCGCATCGTCGGCTGGTCGAACATGCCGAGCCGGATCGCGGTCGATGCCAGCCAGCTCTATGCCCGCAACCTCCTCGCGTTCCTGACGCCGCTCGTCGACAAGGAATCCGGGGCGCTGAAGATCGCCCCCGACGACGAGATCGTGAAGGCGACGCTGCTGACGCGCGACGGGGCCGTCGTCCATCCGAACTTCGCCGGCTAGGGAGGCAATCCGCCGATGGATCCCAACCAGCTCAGCACCCGCGCCGGGTCGCTGGCGACCGACGCCGAGGTGCTGGCGCAGAACCTGCGCACCTTCGCGGGCGAGGTCGGACAGCTCGCCGCCCGCTCCGCCCACACCGCCGAGCTGAGCCCGACGGTGGCCGCGCTGGCGGTCTTCGTGCTCGCCTGCTTCGTCGGCTACTACGTCGTCTGGCGCGTCACGCCGGCCCTGCACTCGCCGCTGATGGCGGTGACCAACGCGGTTTCCAGCGTCATCATCGTCGGGGCGCTGATCGCCGCCGGGCCGGGCGGCATCGGCTTCGCCAAGGTGATGGGCTTCCTCGCCGTCGTGCTGGCATCGGTGAACATCTTCGGCGGGTTCATCGTGACCCACCGAATGCTGCAGATGTTCAAGAAGAAGACGCGCTGACGGGGGACGGGAACGATGAGCGCCAACCTTTCGGCCGTCCTCTACCTCGTCGCTTCCGTCTGCTTCATCATGGCGCTGCGCGGGCTGTCCTCGCCCGAGACGTCGCGGGCCGGCAATCTCTACGGCATCGTCGGCATGGCGATCGCCGTGGCGACGACGCTGGCCTCGCCCGAGGTCGTCAGCTACTGGATGATCCTGCTCGGCATCCTGATCGGCGGCGCCATCGGCACGGTGATCGCGCTCAGGATCGAGATGACCGCCCTGCCGCAGCTCGTGGCCGCCTTCCACAGCCTGGTCGGCCTCGCCGCGGTGTTCGTGGCCGCCGCCGCCTTCTACCAGCCGGAGGCGTACGGCATCGGCGTGCGCGGCGCCATCAAGGGCGCCAGCCTGATCGAGATGAGCCTGGGCGTCGCCATCGGCGCCATCACCTTCACCGGCTCGATCGTCGCCTTCGCCAAGCTCCAGGGCCTCGTCACCGGCAAGCCCCTGGTATTCACCGGCCAGCATCCGCTCAACGCCGCCCTCGGCATCGCCATCGTGCTGCTGTGCGTCTGGCTGGTGGCGTCGGAATCGTCGATCGCCTTCTGGCTGCTGGTGCTGCTCGCGCTGGCCCTCGGCTTCCTGCTGATCCTGCCGATCGGCGGCGCCGACATGCCGGTCGTCATCTCGATGCTGAACTCCTACTCCGGCTGGGCGGCGGCGGGCATCGGCTTCACCCTGCAGAACAACCTGCTGATCGTCACCGGCGCCCTGGTCGGGGCCTCGGGCGCCATCCTCAGCTACATCATGTGCAAGGGGATGAACCGCTCGATCTTCAACGTCATCCTCGGCGGCTTCGGCACGGACGGCGGCACGGCGGCCGCGGCCGGCCCCGGCGGCGACCGGGCGGTGAAGTCGGGCAGCGCCGAGGATGCGGCCTTCCTCATGAAGAACGCGCGCTCGGTCATCATCGTCCCGGGCTACGGCATGGCCGTCGCCCAGGCCCAGCACGCGCTGCGCGAGATGGGCGACATCCTCAAGAAGGAGGGGGTGGAGGTGAAGTACGCCATCCATCCGGTCGCCGGCCGCATGCCCGGCCACATGAACGTGCTGCTGGCCGAGGCGAACGTGCCCTACGACGAGGTCTTCGAGCTGGAGGACATCAACCGCGACTTCGCCAGCGCCGACGTCGCCTTCGTCATCGGCGCCAACGACGTCACCAACCCCGCCGCCAAGACCGACCCCAAGAGCCCGATCTACGGCATGCCGATCCTCGACGTGGAGAAGGCGCAGACCGTGCTGTTCATCAAGCGGTCGATGGCCTCGGGCTACGCCGGCGTCGAGAACGAGCTGTTCTTCCGCGACAACACGATGATGCTGTTCGGCGACGCCAAGAAGATGACCGAGGAGATCGTCCGCTCGCTCGGCGCCTGACCGTCAGGACGCCGCGGCCGGTGCGACGTCGTCGATCGGCACGCCCGGCAGCGCCTTGGCCGAACGGATGGCGAGGGCCGACTTGACGTGGCTGACGTTGGGTGCGGCGGTCAGCCGGGTGGTGAGGAAGCGCTGATAGGCGTCCCAGTTCTCCGCGACGATACGCAGGAGGAAGTCGTTCTCGCCCGCCAGCATGTGGCACTCGCGCACCTCGGGCCAGCTTTCGGCCAGGCTCTCGAACGCCTTGAGATCGGCCTCCGCCTGGCTGGAGAGGCCGACCGAGGCGAACACGGTGACGCCGAAGCCGAGCAGCGCCGGGTCGATGTCGGCATGGAAGCCGCGGATGAAGCCCGCCTGCTCCAGCGCCCGGACCCGGCGCAGGCAGGGCGGCGCCGAGATGCCGGCGCGACGCGCCAGCTCGACATTGGTCATGCGGCCATTCGCCTGGAGGTCGCGCAGGATGCGGCGGTCGATCTTGTCCAGCTTGATCCGTCGCATGGCCCGGTGGCAGCCCCCCTCGATCCGAGCAAGGATATTACGGCTGATTCGGGCACCGGCAATATTCTTAGCCGGCCGCCATGACCGCGCCGCCGCCGCGCGCCTGGCTGCTGCATGACGGCAAGGCGGGGAACGTCAGCCAGCTCCTCGGCCTCGGCCAGGCCCTGGGCGCGGAGCACCGGCTGCTGCGCTCCACCGTGGACGGCCCCCGGATGCTGCTGCCGGCGAGGCTCTGGCAGGCCGGCCTCATGCGCCACCCGCCCGGCGGCGACGCCCTCGGGCCGCCCTGGCCGGACATCGTGATCGGCGCCGGCCGGCGCACCGCGCGTGCCGTCCTGTGGGTGCGCCGCGCCGCGGCCGGGCGGCCGTTCGCGGTCCAGATCCAGGACAGCGGCGTCGCCCCCGCGCGCTTCGACCTGGTGACGGTGCCCCGCCACGACCGGCTGCGCGGCCCCAACGTGGTCGTGACGGACGGCGCCATCCACAGGGTGACGCGGGCCGCGCTCGACGCGGCGGCGGCCGATTGGGGACCCCGGCTCGCCCGGATGCCGCGGCCGCGTGTCGCGGTGCTGATCGGCGGCTCCAGCCGCGCCTACCGGATGACCGTCGAGGCGGCGACCGCGCTGGGGCGCGCGCTGACGGCGATGCGCGAGGCGACGGGCGGCAGCCTCCTCGTGACCGCGTCCCGCCGCACCGGGCCGGAGGCCGCCGCGGCCCTGCGGGCGATCCTGGCCGGCCCGGCGATCGCCTTCTGGGACGGCCGCGGCGACAACCCCTATCTCGGCTACCTCGCGCTGGCCGACGCCATCGTGGTCACCGCCGATTCGGTCTCGATGCCGTCGGAGGCGGCGGCGACCGGCAAGCCCGTGCACATCGCCGACCTGCCCGGCGGATCGCCCAAGTTCACGCGCTTCCACGCGCATTTCCGCGCCCTCGGCATCACCCGGCCGTTCGCCGGGCGGCTGGAGAGCTGGAGCTACACGCCGCCCGACGATGCCGGCCGCGTCGCCGCCGAGATCGTCCGCCGCCGCGCCCTTCAGTGATAGCCGCGGAAGCCCGCGACCAGGAAGACGTAGTGGCGCCGGTCGCGGTCCGGGCCGAGCGGCACCACGATCTCGGCCAGGCGCTCGGCGGACGCGAAGCGCGCGAGGATCTCGGACGGATCGGGCCGCGCGGTCACCAGCAGGAAGCGCGCGTGCGGCGCCTGTTCCAGATGCGTCGTCAGCTCGAAGTGATCGTTGGCGACGCCGTCGGGGTTCCACTTCACGACGTCGAACGGGTGCGGCCGCACGTAGTAGACGAGTGAGCACAGCAGCAGGCGGCTGTCGACCAGCAGGCCGGCATCGCGATGGCGGCGGCGCAGCGCCCCGACCTCCTCGCCGAGCGCGGCCCAGCCGCTGACCCGCCGCCAGGGATCGTAGCGCGCCGGCAGCTCCCAGCCGGCCGCTCGGACCGCGGCGGGCCCGAGCATGACGACGACGGCGAGCGCGACATGCAGGGCCACGGCGACCTCCACCAGCCGCCCCCGGCCGCGCCCGACGAGCCATGCCACCGCGAGCGGCGTGGCGGCGACGTAGGCCGGTGCGGCCCAGTTCGCGTGGGCGCGCGACAGCAGCGCGATGACGCAGGCGACCACCAGGGTCGGCCAGACGAAGAAGCCGAGCCGCCGCCCGTCGGCGTCGCCGCCGGTCGCCAGCGCGGCGAGCAGGGCGAGGAAGGGGATCGGCCCGAAGACGAGGAACTGGGAGGCGAGGAATTCGGCGAGCGCGCCGGGATTGAACAGCGTGCCGCCGAGATTGGCGTTGTCGCCGGTATGGCGGATCGTGGCGAAGCCGTTGGCGACGTTCCAGGCGATGTTGGGCGCCAGGAGGGCCGCCGCGACCGCCAGGGTCGCGGGCAGCCGCCGCCACAGCAGCGGCCGATCGGACGGCGTCGCCAGCAGGTAGAGGGCCGCCGACAGCAGGAAGTAGCCCATCGCGTACTTGGCGAGCAGGCCGAGGCCGACCCACAGCCCGCATGCGAGCCACCAGCCGAAACCGGGGGCGCGGCGGGCCCGCTGGAACGCGTGCAGGGCCAGCGCCCAGCACAGCAGCAACGGCGGATCGGTCGAGATGATCAGCGCCGACAGGGTCACCGCCGGCAGCGTGGCCCAGACAACCGCCGACCAGAAGGCGACGGCACGGCCGCCGAGATCGCGCCCGATGGCGAACAGGACCAGGGCGGTCGCCGCATGCACCAGCGCGCTCGGCAGCTTGATCGCGACCGCGCCGTCGCCCAGGATCGCGGTCGATGCCGCGATCAGCCAGGCGACCAGCGGCGGCTTGGAATAGTAGCCGAAGGCCGGCTCCTTGGCCCAGATCCAGTACTGCGCCTCGTCGCCGTAGAGGTCGATCGGGCCGCCGGCCAGCCACAGCAGCCTGAAGGCGGTGAGGATCGCGACGACGGCGATCGCCGGGGGCCAGCCCGCCAGCCATTCGGCCGGCGCGCGAAGTTCCGGGCGAGTCGCTGCTTTCGTCATCGACCGTTCCTATCTTATTCTCTCATGTTCTGTCTTCGGAGTCGGGCGGGAATGGCCCAGCGGCATCACAGCAAGGTCCTGATCATCGGCGGCGGCCCCGCCGGCTACACGGCCGGCATCTACGCCGCCCGCGCCAACCTGTCGCCCATGCTGGTCGAGGGGCTGCAGCCGGGCGGGCAGCTGATGATCACCACGGACGTGGAGAACTATCCGGGCTTCGCCGACGTCATCCAGGGCCCCTGGTTGATGGAGCAGATGCGCCGCCAGGCCGAGCATGTCGGGACCCGCCTCTTCGGCGACCTGATCGTCTCGTGCGACCTGACGCGCCGGCCCTTCCGCTGCGTCGGCGACAGCGGCGACGAATATCTCGCCGACGCACTGGTCATCTCGACCGGCGCGCAGGCGCGCTGGCTCGGCCTGCCGAGCGAGGAACGCTACCGCGGCCTGGGCGTGTCGGCCTGCGCCACCTGCGACGGCTTCTTCTTCCGCAATCGCCGGGTGGTGGTGGTGGGCGGCGGCAACACCGCCGTCGAGGAGGCCCTCTACCTCACCAACCATGCGAGCGAGGTGATCCTCGTCCATCGCCGCGACCGCCTCCGGGCCGAGAAGATCCTGCAGGACCGGCTGTTCCGCAACCCCAAGGCGCGGGTCGTGTGGAACGCCGTGGTCGAGGAGATCCTGGGCGGCGGCGACCCGCCGGGGGTGACCGGCGTCGCGGTGCGCGACACCGTGACCGGCGACCGCTCGCGCGTCGACACCGACGGCGTCTTCGTCGCCATCGGGCACACGCCGGTGACCGAGCTGTTCCGGGGCCAGCTTCGCCTGGACTCCGAGGGCTACATCCTGACGCGGCCGGATTCGACCGCTACGGACATTCCCGGCGTGTTCGCCGCCGGGGACGTGCGCGACAAGATCTTCCGCCAGGCGGTGACCGCGGCCGGGCTCGGCTGCATGGCGGCGCTGGAGGCGGAGCGCTATCTCGCCGCAGCCGAAGACGCGGCGGCGAAGCAAGCCGCGGACTGACGCGGCCAAGAACCGGGGGGCGCGGCCGACCGTGGGGTCCGGCCGCGAACGGGCATGGCGATGGACTGGGACAAGCTGCGGATCTTCCACGCCGTCGCGGAGGCGGGAAGCTTCACGCACGCGGGCGAGACGCTTAACCTCAGCCAGTCGGCGGTCAGCCGGCAGATCAGCGCGCTCGAGGACAGCCTCGGGACGCCGCTGTTCCACCGCCATGCGCGGGGGCTGATCCTGACCGAGCAGGGCGAGCTCCTCTACCGCACCGCCCACGACGTCTTCGCCAAGCTGGCGATGACCGAGGCGGCGCTCAGCGAATCGAAGGACCGCCCCAAGGGACCGCTCAAGATCACCGCGCCGGTCGCCTTCGGCTCGACCTGGCTGACGCCGCGCATGGGCAGCTTCATCGACCGCTATCCCGACATCCAGGTCAGCCTGCTGCTCGACGAGACCGAGCTCGACCTCGGCATGCGCGAGGCGGACGTGGCGATCCGTACGTCACCGCCGCGGCAGCCGGATCTCGTGCAGCGCCATCTCGTCACACTGTCGCTGCACCTCTACGCGTCACGACAGTACATCCAGGAGCACGGGGCGCCGCAGTCCACGGCCGACCTCGAGAAGCACCGCATGGTCGTCTTCGGCGATTACGGCCGTGCGCCGACGCCGTCGGTCAACTGGCTGCTGGAGATCGCCGGCCAGAGCGGCCGCCCCCGCCCCAACGTGTTCACGGTCAACAGCGTCTACGCCATCCTGCGCGCGGTCGAGAGCGGCATCGGGATCGGGGCGCTGCCGGACTACATGGTCGGCGAGTCGGTGGCCCTTGAGCGCGTCCTGCCCGAGCTGGCCGGACCGCCGGTCGACGCCTACTTCGTCTATCCCGAGGAACTGCGCCATTCCAAGCGGATTGCCGTCTTCCGCGATTATCTCGTGGCCCGGGTAGCCGAGACGCGCTTTTAGGCACTGCAACATCGATCGCGGCCGCTCCGCGGCTTGCCGCCGCGGTGTAAATCCGGCGGCTATGTGGCCGGAGCCATGCGCTTTTCGCATATCCGCCAAGAGACATTCGCGATGGTGCCTCCCAGCTCATGCCTATTTAATCATCGACAGGTGCTGCGTTGCAGCACCACGGAACACGGCCGGCGGGCTTCCTGGGAGAGGCGCTTCGGCCAGATATTTCGGGCTCCCCGCCCGAAATGGGGTCCTTCGGGATCCTACGTCTCCCAGACGTGAAGCCTCCCTGTTCAACTGGCCCCGGTGGCAACACCGGGGCCTCTTTTTTTGCACCGGCCGGGCGGCCCACGCCGGGCGGGGGACGGGACCGTGTGGCCGGTGGTGTAGGCGGAGTCCTCGTCCGCCAGGAAGACCGTGGTGCTGAACCGACCGGGCGCGGCCGCGAGAGGAAGCGGTCGCGGCTGGCCGGATCGGACAGCAGGCTCTCGCGGTTCGGTAACCATCGTGCCGGCCCGATGGCGCTCATCCCGATGCCGTGCGGGGCGAGGCTGAGCGACATCGCCCGGGTCAGCCAGGAGATGCCGCCCTTGAAGGCGACGCCGGGCGTGACCGTCGGCATTACTTCCCGTCGCTGGTAAGTGTACCAGCCTATCCTTTCAGTCGCGCGACCGTTCGGGCGATGGCGATGGTGGGGTCGTTCGCCTATATACTGGCCGCTACAGGAGGACTCGGGTCATCGTGTCGGCCGGAGCGGTCAAGTTCGAGACGCTGAAGCCGGTGAAGGCGGCGCAGCTCATCGCCCAGCGCGTGCGCGACGCGGTGCTCTCGGGCGAGCTCGCGGTCGGCGACCGCCTGCCGACCGAGAAGGAGCTGATCAAGCAGTTCGGCTACAGCCGCTCGGTCGTGCGCGAGGGCCTGCGCCTGTTGGAATCGGACGGGCTCATCCAGCTCCAGGCCGGCCGCAACGGCGGCGCCGTGATCAGCAGCCCGAACACCGAACGGCTGGTCTACGGCCTCGACACGATTCTGCGCCTGCAGAGCACGACGGCCGCCGAGCTGCTCGAGGCGCAGCGGCTGATCGAGCCGCTGGTGATCCAGCTCGCCATCGACCGGGCGACGCCCGGCGATCTCGCGGCGATCCGGCGGACGATCGAGCTGATCGAGGAGAATCCCGGCGACAAGGACATCGTGCTGGAGCAGAGCAACCGCTTCCACACGCTGCTCGGCGAGGCCGCGCACAACAACGTCATGGCCATCATCACCACGCTGATGCGCGAGGTGATGATCGAGATGCGCTACAGCGGCGACGCCGCCGAGGCACTGATCATCGCCCGCATCCATCGCCGCATCCTGGAGGCGATCGAGGCGCGCGACGTCAAGGCCGCCACCCGCCGGGCGCTGCGGCACCTCGAGGCGACCGAGTGCGTCATGAGCACCCGGCCCCAGGCGCCGCGTGCCGCCGCCGAGCCCGGCAACGTCGTGGCGCTGGAGAAGCGCGGTCCCGCCCGGACGCCGGGCCGGACGCCGCAGCACTGACCGCCGCGCCGGCGCGGCGTTCCTACAGCTCGCGCAGCGCGTTGAACTGCGCGACGTAGCCCGAGGCGTCGATGCGCACGCCGATCACGGTCGTGCGGCCGGTCTTCAGCGCGGCCTGCAGGGCGTCGCCGAGGGCATGCTCGCTGTCGACGGTGATGCCGTCGGCACCGAAGCCCTGGGCCAGCTTCTCCCAGTTCATGCCGCCGATCTTGACGCCGTAGGTCGGGATGCCCTTGATCTCCTGCTTGACCCGGATCAGGCCGATCTCCTCGTCGTCGAGCACGACGACGATGATCGGCAACCCTTCGCGCACCGAGGTCTGCAGCTCGGCCACGGCCATCATGAAGCCGCCGTCGCCGGTGAAGGCGACCACGGGGCGGCCGGGATGGGCGAGACGGGCGGCGAGCGCGCCCGGAACGGCGTAGCCCATCGAGCCCAGGCCGTTGGACGTCAGGAACTCGCGGGGGCCGTAGGACTGCCATTTCTGCACGACCAGCAGGCGGCTGGCGCCGGCATCGCAGGTCGCGATGGTGTCGCGCGGCAGCACGGCGCGGGCGACCTCCATGGCGCGCTGCGGCGAGAGGCCGGTCGCCGGGGTGTCGAGCGCCGCCGTCACTTCCTCGCGGAAGGTGCGCGCCGCCTTGTCGCCCCAGCCGCTGCCCTCGGGCGCCCAGGCGGCGAGGCCGGCGAGGATCGCCTTGAGGTCGCCGACCACCTCCGGCACCGCCGGCACCAGCGCGTCGAGGCTGGGCGTGCCGGCCAGCGACATGACCGGCAGCGTGTAGGGCCAGGGCTTCGGCTGCAGCTCGATCGCATCCAGTCCGACGGTGACGATGAGGTCGGACTGCAGGATCAGCTTGCGCTCGATCAGCCCGCCGATGATGCAGCCCGCCCGCAGCCGATGATCCTCGGGGATGGCACCCTTGCACTTCGACGTCGTCAGCACCGGCGCGCCCAGGCGCTCGGCCAGCGCCACCAGCTCGGCCGAGGCGCGGCTCCAGTAGACGCCGAGCCCGACCAGCAGGATCGGCCGCCTGGCGCCCGCCAGCACGCGCAGCGGCTCCTTCAGCGCGTCCCGGTCGGGCACCATCGCGACGATCTGCGGCAGCAGCGGCCCGTCGGCCACGCCTTCGCCGGCTTCACGGGTCGTCTCGCTCTGCGGCATGTCGAACTGCACCGGGCCCGGCGGCAGCGCGCAGGCGGTGCGCACCGCGCGGCGGACCTGCTGGCGCACGGTCCTGGCGTTGATCGCGGTCGACCATTTCGTGACCGGCGCATAGAGCGCGCGCTGGTCGAGCCGCTGCCGCAGGCCGGTCTCGTAGGTCGGTGCCGAATACTGGTCGGTGATCGCGATCAGCGGGCAGCGATCCATGAACGCGTGCGCCACGCCGTTCACCATGTTGGCCGCACCCGGACCACGCGTCGACAGGCAGACGCCGGGCGCGCCGGTGATCTCGCCCCAGGTCGCCGCCAGCATCGCGCCCGCGGTCTCCTGCTTCATCAGGATGAAGCGCATGCCGCGCTGCTGCGCCGCCTGCATCAGCTCCACCGACTCGCCGCCCGGGTGTCCCACGATGAACGGCGTGCCCATCTCCTCGAACGCCTGGGCGAGGACCTCAACGGTGGTCGGCATAGGCTTCCTCCCGCGCGTCCACCATGTCGCCGGGCGCATCAATGTCGATGACGAGGTTGAGGTAGCGGTCGACGGTGACGCGCGCGTCGGCGCCGACCACCACCGTCGATTCCCGCTCCTCGATCACCGCCGGCCCGCGCAGCTCCGCTCCCTCGGCCAGCGCGTAGCGGCTGTAGACCGGGCACGCCACGTAGCCCGTCTCGGGGAAGTAGACCTCGCGCGTGCCCTTGCGCGCCGTGCCCTCCCCGGTCTGCGCGCCGGCGAAGTGCAGGCGGATGTCCGGGGTCGGCCCCGCGGCGCCCAGGCGCCAGGTCAGCGCCTCGATCGGCACCTCGGCGATGCGGCGGTCGAAGAGGCGCTCGTAGGTCGCGAGGAACTCGTCCCTGACGGCGGCGACGGATTCCGGCCCGAGGCGGCCCGCCGGCAGCGCCACGCCGATCTCGAAGCCCTGGCCGACATAGCGCATGTCGGCATGGCGGCGGATCGCGACGTCGGTCACTCCGGCGTCGGCGAGCAGGCGCCTGCCCTCCGCTTCCATCTCGTCGAAGAGGCGGTTGAGATGGTCCCAGTCGATCCCCTCCAGGCGCGCGACGTAGCTGCGCACGAAGTCGATGGCGGAGGGCGCCACCAGGAAGCCCAGCGCCGACATCACGCCGGCGCCGAGGGGGCAGACGATGCGGCGCAGCTTCAGCAGCTTGGCCAGGCCGTAGGCGTGGACCGGCCCGGCCCCGCCGAAGGCGATCATGGTGTAGCGCCGCGGGTCGCGCCCCTTCTCCGCGATGTACATGCGGGTGGCCGCCGCCATGTTCTCGTTGACGATGCTGTGGATGCCCGCCGCCGCCGCGGTGACGTCGAGGCCGAGCGGCCGGGCGACGCGCGTCTCCATCGCCGCGCGCACCGCGTCGAGGTCGAGCTTCATCTCGCCGCCCAGGAAATATTCGGGCGAGAGGTAGCCGAGCAGCAGGTCGGCGTCGGTCACCGCGGGCTCGGTGCCGCCGCGGGCGTAGCACACGGGACCCGGCTGCGAGCCGGCACTCTCCGGCCCGACCTTCAGCAGGCCCATCGGATCGACCCGGGCGAGCGAGCCGCCGCCGGCACCGATCTCGATCAGGTCGATGACCGGCACCTTGAGCGGCAGGCCGGAGCCCTTGCGGAAGCGGCGGACGCGGGCCGCCTCGAACTCATGGGCGTGCTCGGGCCGTCCCTCGTCGATCAGGCACATCTTCGCGGTGGTGCCGCCCATGTCGAACGAGATCAGGTGGTCGGCGCCGATCAGCCGGCTGTAGAAGGAGGCGCCCATGGCGCCCGCCGCCGGACCGGATTCGATGATTCGGATCGGGAACTGCTGCGCCGCGCGGATAGTGGTGATGCCGCCGCCCGACAGCATGACGTAGAGGGTGCCGTCGAGGCCCATCGCGCGCAGCCGCGTCTCCAGGCGCGCGAGATAGTCGCGCATCAGCGGCAGGACGTAGGCGTTGGCGACGGTGGTGCTGCCGCGCTCGAACTCGCGGATCTCCGGTGCGACCTCGGAGGAGATGCACACCGGAAGGCCCGGCGCCAGCTCCGCCAGCACCTCCCTGGCGAGGCGCTCGTGGGCGTCGTTGCGGTAGCTGTGGAGGAAGCACACGGCGATCGCCTCGACGCCCTCGCGCAGCAGCGCCTCGCCGGCCGCGCGCACCGCGGCCGGGTCGAGCGGGCGCAGCACCGCGCCCCCGGCGTCGATGCGCTCGTCCACCTCGAGACGCAGGTAGCGCGGCGCCAGCGGCTCCGGCCGCTCGAGGAACAGGTCGTAGAGGTCGTAGCGGATCTCGCTGCCCATCTCGAGCGAATCGCGGAAGCCGCGGGTGGTGATCAGGCCGACGCGGGCGCCCTTGCGCTCGATCACCGTGTTGGTCACCAGGGTCGTCCCGTGGACGATGCTGTCGACGTCGCCGATCGCCGTCCCCGCCTCGCGCAACAGCCGCTCGGTGCCCTCGATGATGGCGACGCTGGGATCGCCCGGCGTCGTCAGGCGCTTGCCCGTGAAGATCAGGCCGCGCGCCTCGTCGACCATGACGAAGTCGGTGAAGGTGCCGCCGACGTCGATGCCGATGCGCACGCTCTGGTCCAATCCGGTCTCTCCCTTCCTCACGGCTCGACCCCATAGTCGCGCCGCGCCGCATCCGCGGACACGTAGCCGTTGCGCACGTCGGCGCGCACGGCGGCCGGATCGCGCGCCGCGGGATCGCCGTAGCCGCCGCCGCCGCTGAACCGCATGGCGAGCCGGTCACCCGGCTGGAGCTGGGTGCGCGATTTGGGGTGCGGCCGCGTGCCGTCGGCCAGCGTGATGGCGACCAGCGCGCCTTCCTTGCCGCCGAGCAGCCCGCGCGGCGGGTACTTCTGGCGGTCGGAGAGCAGCGACAGGCGCACCGCCTCGGGCGACACCACCTCGACCTCGACGTCCTGGCCGAGACCGCCGCGGAAGGTGCCGGGGCCGCCCGAATCGGTGCGCAGCTCCTTCTTCCAGACGATCAGCGGCGAGATGCTCTCGAACGCCTCGATGCTGCCGGCGCCGGCATTGGTCGGGAAGGCGGTCGTCGCCAGACCGTCCTTCACCGCCGAGGCGCCCATGCCGCCGCTGGCGAAGAGGATCTGCGAGAAGCGGTTGCCCTGGCGGTCGACGCCGCCATAGACCGACCGCAGCGTCGGCGCGCTGCCGGATTCCGCCGTCACCCTCCCCGGCACCGCCTGGGCGAGCGCGCCGTAGATCGCGCCGGCGAGCAGGTGCCCGGTGAGCTGGCGGGCGTTGCAGGGCGCCGGATAGCGCGGGTTGAGGATCGAGCCGAGCGGCGCGTCGACGGTGACCGAGCGGTACGACCCCTCGTTGCGCGGCGTCATCGGGTCGAGTGCGCATTTTATGGGATAGACCGAGTAGGCGTAGGTGTAGTTCATCACCGAATTGAGGCCGCGGCCGATCTGCTTCGACGTGCCGGCATAGTCGATGTGCAGATCCGAGCCCCGCACGGTGACCGTGCATTCGATGTGCGTCTCGTCGTCGTCGAAGCCGTCGGCATCGACGCTGGAGCGGTAGACGCCGTCGGGCACCGCTGTGATCGCGCGGCGCATCGCCATCTCCGCGCGGTCCTGCAGGGCGCGCGACAGCGCCGTCAGGTCGACCATGCCGGCGTCGTCGAGGAACTCGCCGAGGCGGCGGGCGCACACCCGGTTGGCCGTCACCTGCGCCTGGAGGTCGCCCATCACCTGGTCGGGGACGCGGACGTTGCCGAGGATCATCTCGGTCAGGTCGGCGTTCTGCCGGCCCTCGGAGTAGAACTTCATCGGCGGGATGCGCAGCCCTTCCTCGTAGAGTTCGCGCGCGTCGCAGCCCCAGGGCGCGCCGCCGATGTCGGGCAGATGGGCGATCGAGCCGGAGAAGCCGACCAGCCGGCCGCGGTGGAAGATCGGCGCGGCCATCGTCACGTCCGGCAGATGGCCGGTCGCCATCCACGGGTCGTTGGTGATGACGAGATCGCCCGGCCGCCACTGGTCCTTGGGAAAGCGCGCGAGGAAGTGCTTCAGCGTGCGCGGCAGGATGCCGACGAAGGACGGGATGCCGGCGGTGTTCTCCGACAGCGAATCGCCGTTGGCGTCCATCAGCGCGGTCGCGAAGTCGTTCGATTCACGGACGATCGTCGAGAATGAGGTGCGCAGCAGGGCCGCCGCCGATTCGTCGGCGATCGAGATGAGCCGGCTCCACAGGATCTCCAGCGAGACCGGATCGAACTCGGTGCGGGACGTATCGGGCATGGGACCTCCGGCCGCGACTGCAGGGCCCGCGGGCGGCGAGCAAGCCGATTGACGCCCGCGGACGACGTTGGGAATATAGTATACTATTTGCCGCGTAGCTCAACGCGCCACGATCGGCGATCGAGAAGACGCCCGCCAAGGGCCCGCTCGCCGTCCATCGAAACAGGAGGGGTCCGAATGTTCCGTCTCGCCGCAGCGCTGCTCTGTTGCCTCGCCGTCGCCGCGCCGGCCCGCGCCGACGTCTTCCCCAGCCGGCCGGTCACCCTGGTGGTGCCGTTCAGCGCCGGT
Organism: Alphaproteobacteria bacterium; assembly: GCA_020852355.1. Lineage (GTDB taxonomy): Bacteria > Pseudomonadota > Alphaproteobacteria > ATCC43930 > Allostellaceae > Allostella. The sequence goes on along the minus strand of JADZBA010000199.1, from coordinate 8,868 downwards.
GCCGCGAGCGATCTCTTCGCGCGCCTGATCGCCAAGGAGCTGAAGGACACGCTGGGCCAGCCCATCGTCATCGACAACCGGCCCGGCGCCAACGGCGGCGTGGCCGCGGAATCGGTGAAGCGGGCGAAGCCCGACGGCTACACGATCCTGATGGGCACCACCGGGACCGCGTCCAACGTCTGGCTGTTCCGCCAGCAGCGCGTCGATCCCACCAAGGACTTCGAACCGGTGACGCGGCTGGGCTCGATCAACTGGGTGATCGCCGTGCATTCGAGCTCGCCGCACCGCACGCTGGCGAGCCTCGTCGAGGCCGCCCGGGCGCAGCCGGGCCAGCTCAGCATCGGCCACGGCAGCGCCGGCGGGCTGATCGCCAGCCACATGCTGCTGAAGGCCTTCGGCATCGACATGATCTCCGTCCCCTACCGCAGCTCGCCGCAGGCGACCACCGACCTGATCGGCGGCCGCCTCGCCGCCATGGCGTCGGACTTCGCATCGGGGGCCGGCTACTTCGCCAACGGCGACATGCGGCCGCTCGCCATCAGCGGCAAGCAGCGCTCGACGCTCTATCCCGAGGTGCCCTCGATGCACGAGGCGGGCGTCGCCGACTTCGACCTCGTCGGCTGGTTCGCCGCCTTCGTGCCGGCCGGCACGCCCAAGCCGATCATCGACCTGCTCAACGCCAGGATCGTCGACGCGATGGCCGCGCCGGCGCTGCGCCCGCAGGTCGACAAGCTCGGCATCGAGATCATCACCGGCACGCCGCAGGCCCTCTCCGAGCATCTGACGCGCGAGATCGCGAAGTGGGAGGTCTACGTGCGGGACAGCGGCCTGCAGCCGGAGTGAACCCGGGCGTGCCGGCGCGCATCCCCTACTTCCAGGTCGACTCCTTCGCCGAGCGGCCGTTCGCCGGCAACCCGGCGGGGGTGTGCGTGCTGGACGACTGGCCCGACGCGGCGGCCATGCAGGCGATCGCCGCGGAGAACGCGATGCCGGCGACCGCCTTCCTGCGGCGCGAGGGCGAGGGCTACGCGCTCCGCTGGTTCACGCCGCGGGTCGAGGAGGAGATGTGCGGCCACGGCACGCTGGCGGCCGCCTGGGTGGTGCTGGAGCGGCTGGAGCCCGGCCGCGACGCCGTCACCTTCGCGACCCGCGCCGGACCGCTGACGGTGGCGCGCGAGGGCGGCCGCTATCTCCTCGACGTGCCGGCCCGCGCCATCATGCCGTGCGCCGCACCCGCCGGCCTCGCCGCGGCGATCGGCGTCGAGCCACTGGAGGTGCTGCGTGGCGCCTCCTACGTCGCCGTGCTCGCCGATGCCGGCACGGTCGCCCGCCTGTCGCCCGACCTCGCGCGGATCGCCGCCCTCGACCTGCCGGGCGTCATCGTCACCGCGCCGGGCGCCGGCCACGGCTGCGACATCGCCTCACGCTACTTCGCGCCGGCCAAGGGCATTCCCGAGGACCCGGCGACCGGATCGCTGCATGCCCAGGTCGTCCCCTTCTGGGCCGGACGCCTGGGTCGGACGACCCTGGTCGCCCGCCAGCTCTCTCGCCGCGGCGCCACGATCGGATGCGAGCTCCGCGGCGACCGCGTGCGCCTGTCCGCCGCGGTGGCTCCGTACCTGGCCGGGACGATCGAGCTGCCGGATCAGCCCGCCAGCAGCCGCTGCACGGTGTCCCAGGTCTCCTGCGGGATCGTGATCCCCTCGGCGAGCGACCTGCGCCGGCGGGCGTAGCGGGCGTCGCCCGGCAGGCGCGGCACCCCGGCGCCGGCCAGCCCCGCGAACAGGCCGCCGAGGCGCACGCCCACGTCGGCGCCGCCCGCCCGCGCCGGGTCGACGAGGATTACGCATTCCCCGGCGTTCGACGTCTGCGCGCCGGGAAAGGCGGCCGAGCGATCCTCGAAGCCGAAGCGGCCGCCGGTGACGGCGGCGGCCATGATCTCCACCATGAAGGCGATCCCCGAGCCTTTGTGGCCGCCGAAGGGCAGCATCGCCCCGCCTTCGAGCACGGCCTTGGGATCGTTCGTCGGATCGCCCTCGGCGTCGAGGCCGATGCCGTCGGCGAGCGCGTGCCCCTCGCGGGCGGCGAGCAGCACCTCGCCCTGGGCGACGACGCTGGAGGCCTGGTCCCAGACCAGCGGCGGGCCGTCGGGGCGCGGGCAGGCGAACGCCATCGGGTTGGTGCCGAGGAACTTCTTCCGGGCGCCCCAGGGCGCCACCCGGCTGCGCGCGTTGACGAAGGCCATCGCGACGAACCCCTCCTCCGCGAACGGCTCGACATCGGGCCAGAGGGCGGCGAAGTGGTGCGAGTTGCGGATCGCCAGCGCGGCGATGCCCTGGCCGCGCGCCTTGGCGCGCAGCAGCGGCGCACCGGCCGCCAGCGCCGGCTGGGCGAAGCCGTTGGCGGCGTCGACGGCGACGAGGCCGGGCGCCGCGTCGCTCACCACCGGCACCGCGCCGCCGTCGATCCAGCCGCTCTTCAGCGTCGCGACATAGCCAGGCAGGCGGAAGAGCCCATGGCTGCGGCTGCCGTCGCGCTCCGCCGCCGCGACGACGCCGGCGACCGAGCGCGCGGCCTCCGCCGCCAGCCCGTGGCGGGCGAGGACGGCGGCGACGAGATCGGTCAGCTCGGCCACGCTCATGACGACGCTCATCGGCCGTTCCTCAGGTAGGCGCCGCGCAGCGCGATGCCGTCGACGACGCGATAGAGCTGCATCAGGCTGCCGACCAGCGGGCGTGCGAACGGCCGTACCGCGATCGGCCGCAGGGGGGTGACCGGCATCGCCAGCTCCTGCTCCGGCCGGCCGAGGAGACGCAGGGCCAGCTCGCGGCCGAGCAGCGTGCCGAAGGCGATGCCGCGGCCGTTGAGGCCGATGCCGGCCCACATGCCCGGCGCCAGGCTGTGGATGTGCGGGTACTGGTCGGCCGTCATCCCGACCCAGCCCGCCACCTCGTCCTCCCAGCGGATGTCGGCCAGCGCCGGGAACAGCCTGGCGATGCGCTGCGTGGCCTTGTGCCGGTAGGGGTGGGCGCCGTTGCGGAAGGCCGGCCCGTCGACGCCGATATGGATGCGCCCGTCCGGCCGCATGCGGATGCCCGAATAGAGATGGCGCGTGTCCGTCAGGGACTGGCGGCCGGGCAGGACCGCGCGCTGCAGGTTGCCGGTGAGCGGCGCGCTGACGAGATGGTAGGCGCGCAGCGGGATCAGCGAGCGGGCCAGGCCGGGCCACAGGGCGTCGGTGTAGGCGTCGGTCGCGAGCACGACCTGCTCGGCCTCCACCGTTCCCTTCCCGGCCGCCACCTCCCAGCCGCCGGCACGGGGGCGCAGCGCGGTCGCCGGGCTGAGCTCGTAGATCCGCGCGCCGGCGGCGACGGCGGCATGGGCGAGTCCGCGCGCATAGCCGAGCGGGTTGAGGGTGCCGCCGCGGCGGTCGAGCAGGGCCGCCGGGTAGAAGCGGCTGCCGGTCAGCGCCTCGGTCGCGTCGCGATCGAGGAAGGAGGTGGGCGCTCCGCGCTCCTGCCAGAAGCGGGCGCGGCGCTCCAGCACGCCGGCGTTGGCGGCGGTGTGCGCGGCGAAGAGCAGCCCCGCGCGGACCGCCTCGCACGCGATGGCGTGCTTTTCGATGAGGCCGAACACCGTGTCGGGGCCGTCGCCGAGCATGGCGATGATGCGCTCGCCGCGTTCCGGCCCGAAATGCGCGAGGATGTGGTCCTGCCCATGCTTGGCGTAGGGCACGACCTGCCCGAAGGCGCGCCCGGAGCCACCCCAGCCGACCTCCCGCGCCTCGACGACCACCGCCCGGACGCCGCGCTCGGCGAGATGGAGCGCCGTCGACAGGCCCGTGTAGCCGGCGCCGACGACGGCGACGTCGGCGACGACGCGCCCGTCGAGCATGGGCGCGCCGAGCGGCGGCGGCGCCACCTGCTGGTAGGCGGCGGGAAGCGGCGTGTCGTCGGCGGCCGGCGCATGGCTGCCGATCGGGGTGGGACCGACCGGGGGCGGGCTGATCATCGCGGGGGGAACCTTTCCGGTGGGCGGATCAGTAGCTGCGGCCGCGGGCGAGGCGGCGCTCGATGAACTGGCTGTAGCGCGACATCGCCCAGCAGCCGAGGAAGTAGATCGCCCCCACGAAGAGATAGCCCTCCGTGTAGAAGGCGATCCAAAGCGGGTCGGCGATCGCGGCGGTCGTGGCGTAGAGCATGTCGAACAGCCCGACGACGATGACCAGGGTCGAGTTCTTGAAGACCGAGATCACATGGTTCATCAGGCCCGGGATGACGACGCGCAGCGCCTGCGGCAGCACGATCTTGCGCGTCGACTGCCAGTAGGACAGGCCGAGCGAGGCGGCCGCCTCGTGCTGGCCCTTGGGGATCGCCTGCAACCCGCCGCGGATGACCTCCGCGAAGTAGCAGCCGTAGAAGATTCCCATCGCCACCAGGACGCGCACCAGCTTGTCGACGTCCCAGCCCGGCGGCAGGAACAGCGGGAACACCACGGCGGCGCAGAACAGAACGGTCACCAGCGGGACGCCGCGGACGATCTCGATCAGGCCGATCGCGGCCGTGCGGATCAGCGGCAGCCGCGAGCGGCGGCCGAGCGCCAGGATGATCCCCAGCGGCAGCGCCATCATCACGGTTGCGGTGAAGACCACCACCGTCAGCGGCAGTCCGCCCCACTCCCGCGTCTCGACCAGCGACAGGCCGAGGGCGCCGCCCAGCATCAGCACGAGAAAGACGGCGACCGTCACGGTCCACAACGGCACCAGCACGATGCGCCGCCAGGAGCCGGGCCAGCAGGTGAGCGCGACGGCGGCGACATAGAGGACGGTGGCCGCCACCGGCCGCCAGTGCTCGGCGTGAGGGTAGAGGCCGAACAGCATCAGCCGATGCTTCTCGGCGACGACGGCCCAGCAGGCGCCGGCGGCGGCGCGGCACACCGCCGGGTCGGCCGACCGCCACACCGCGTCGACGACCGCCCAGCGCAGGACGGCGGGCACGACGAGCGCGATGGCGCCGAAGGTGACGAGCGTGAGAAGCGTGTTGAGGGGGCCGCTGAACAGGTTGACCCGAAGCCAGCGCAGGGCGCCGACGCGGTCCAGCGGCGGACGCTGCGCCGGCGCGGCCATGGGGAGCCCGCCGGTCATCGGCGATAGCCGATCCGGCGGTTGTACCAGTTCATGAACAGCGAGATGGACAGGCTGATCGACAGATAGACCAGCATCATCAGGAAGATGCCCTCGACCGCCTGGCCCGTCTGGTTGATCGCCGTGTTGGTGACCGAGACGAAGTCGGGATAGCCGATCCAGACAGCGAGCGAGCTGTCCTTGACGAGGTTGAGATACTGGCTGGTCAGCGGCGGCACGATGATCCGCAGGGCCTGCGGCAGCACGACGAGGCGCAGGGCGTGGCCGTCGCGCAGGCCGAGCGCGCGCGCCGCCTCGCGCTGCCCCGAGCCGACGGCCTGGATGCCGAAGCGGACGATCTCGCCGATGAAGGCGCCGATGTAGGCGACGAGGGCGATCAGCAACGCCACCAGCTCGGGGCTGTGCGTGGTACCGCCCTGGAAGTTGAAGGCGCGCATGCGCGGCACGTCGAGTCCGATCGGGCTGCCGCCGGCGAGCCAGGCCAGCGCCGGCAGCCCGACCACCAGGGCGGCCGTCGGCCACAGCACGGGCCAGCGCCGGCCGGTGCGTTCGTGGTGCCGGCGCGCGGCGCGGCGGTAGGCGATCGCGGCCCCGATGCCGATCGCCGCCGCGGCCAGCATCCAGCCGTGCGCGGGGTCCCAGGTCGGGACCGGGTGGGTGAAGCCCCGGTTGGAAAGGAAGACGCCCTCGATCGGCTGCAGCGCCCGGCGCGGCGGCGGGAGCTGGCGCATGACCGTGTACCAGAAGACGATCTGCAGCAGCAGCGGCGTGTTCCGGAAGATCTCGACATAGCCCGCGCTCACCTTGCGCAGCAGCCAGTTGGGCGAGACCCGCGCGATCCCCACCAGGACGCCCAGCACGGTCGCCAGCACGATGGCGACCGCGGAGACGTAGAGGGTGTTGAGCAGCCCGACGACCAGGGTGCGGGCATAGGTCGAGCGGGCGGAATGGGCGATCCAGGATTCTCCGACGTCGTATCCCGCTTCCTGCGACAGGAAGCCGAACCCCGAGACGATGCCCTGGCGCGCCATGTTGTGCGCGGCGTTCGTCCCCAGGAGGTAGAGCGCCGCGACGATCGCCGCCGCGGTGGCGACCTGGAGGACGACCGCACGGACGGTCTCGTTGTCCAACGAAAGCGCCCGCGGGACCAGCCGGCGCGCCTCGGCTTCAACCATCGTCCGTCCTGACCTCCGAACGCCGGGCCGTGGGGCGCTTCACATCCGGTTCGCCGGCACGCCGGTCATCGGCGCGCGCGCCGCCGGCGCCCGTTCGATCGGGCGGCCGACGGCGGCGCGGTACCTCCTACTGGAAAGGCGGCGAGTACAGCACGCCGCCGTCGCGCCACAGCTTGTTGAGGCCGCGGTCGAGCTTGAGGGGCGCGTCCTTGCCGACGTTCTTCTCCCAGATCTCCTCGTAGTTCCCGACCTTCTTGACGATCTGGTAGACGAAGTCCTTGGGCAGGCCGAGCTTCTCGCCGAGGTCCGCCGTGACGCCGAGGAGGCGCTGGATCTCCGGGTCCTTGCTCTTCAGGGCCGCGTCGACGTTCTTCGAGGTGAGACCCTTCTCCTCCGCCTCGAACGTCGCATAGACCGACCAGCTCACGATGTCCTTCCACTGCGCATCGCCCTGCCGGAAGGTGATCGCCAGCGGCTCCTTCAGCAGCACGTCGGGCAGGATGACGTGGTCCTCGGGCTTGGCCGCCTGGTAGGCGCGGATGGTGGCGAGGCCGGGCAGGAAGTTGGCGATGACGTCGCAGCGGTGCGCCAGGTAGGTCTCGTTCAGCTCCTTCTGGTTGTCGATGACCACCGGCTTGTACTTGATGTTGTTCTGCTGCCAGAAGTCCGCGATGTTGCGCTCGATCGAGGTCCCCGGCGGCACGCACACCGATGCGCCGTCGAGTTCCTTGCCGGCCTTCACGCCGAGGTCCTTGTGCACCATCAGCGCCGTGTGCGCGTACATGGTGATCGGCGAGAAGTCGAAGCCGAGGGCGGCATCGCGCGTCAGGTTGTGCGTCGTCGAGCGCGACAGCACGTCGATCTCGCCCGACTGCAGCGACGGGAAGCGCTGCACCGTCGTCAGCGCGATGAAGCGGACCTTCGTGGGATCCCCGAAGATCGCCGCCGCGACGACGCGGCAGAAGTCGACGTCGAAGCCGCCCCACTCGCCCTTGGCGTCGGGGGCGGAGATGCCCGGCCGCGTCCCGTCGCCGCCGCACATCAGGTGGCCGCGCTGCTTGACCGCCGCCAGCGTCGGGCCGTCGGCCGCGACGGCGGCACCGGCCGCGAGGGATACCGCTCCCAGCGCCAGCGCCGCCAGGAAAGTTGCCGCTTTCATGCCGTTCTCCCTGCCGTGACCGCGGGTGGATGCCCTGCGCCGGGCGCCGGTCCGGTCGCTCGAAACCGCCCGCGCCGGCTCGTCTCCGCCGCCCGCTTCGCGAAGACGCGTCTAACACTGATACTAGTTTCCCCACTCCGGTATCCGCAATGGCCTTGCGGGCGTGCGAGCGGGTTGATCCAGCGCAATGCGCGCCGCTGCGGATCGGCGCGAACATGCATCATCGGGAGGTGACGCTCATGAGACGGACAGTGACTCTCGCGGCTTCGTTGGTGGCGCTCCTCGCGCTCGGCGGCGTGTCGACGCTCGACGCCCAGTCGCCACGGCCGCCCCAGGGACCGCCCGCGGACCGCGGACCCGGCTGGGGGCCGGGCTCGATGATGGGCTGGGGGCCGGGCCCGATGATGGGTTGGGGCCCCGGGATGATGGGCGACTGGGACGGGCGGCCCGGCCCGATGATGGGCGGGCGCGGCGGCGGCCGCGGCATGATGATGATGGGCGGCCCGGGGCATTTCATCGAAGGGCGCGTGGCGTTCCTGCGCACCGAGCTGAAGATCACGGCCTCGCAGAAGCCGCTGTTCGATGCCTACGCCGACGCCCTGCGCGCAGCGGCCGCCGGCATGCAGGCGATGCACGAGCGGATGTGGTCGCGCGACGTGCCGGAGACCCTGCCGGAACGGCTGCAGTGGCACATTGAGGCGATGACCTCGCGCCTGCAGGCGATGGAGGGCGTGAAGAAGGCCGCCCTGCCGCTCTACGAGGCGCTCTCGAAGGAGCAGCGGGAGATGGCCGACCGGCTCGTCGGGCCGATGGGAATGATGTGAGGCATCCAGGGCGGGAGAGTGGCGATGGCCATCGGCACGAACGGCAATGATCTCTTCGTCGGCACCGACGGCGCCGACGAGTACTTCGCGCTCGGTGGCGCCGACACCGTCTCCGGACTGGCCGGCAACGACACGATCGATCTCGGGCCGGATGCCGATACCGCCGACGGCGGTGCCGGCGACGACCTGATCCTGGGCAGCGCCGGCGACGATACGATCCGCGGCGGCCCGGGAGCCGACCTGCTGTTCGGCGGCACGAACCTCTCGAACGACGCCACCGGCGATGACGAGATCTCCGGCGGCGACGGCAACGACCTGATTCTGGGTGGCGACGGCGACGACATCGTGGAAGGCGAGGCCGGAGACGACGCGCTCAACGGCAACGTCGGCGACGACGTGGTCCATGGCGGCGGCGGCGCCGACTTCGTGCGCGGCGGCCAGGACGACGACACGGTCCTCGGTGGCGACGGCGACGACTGGCACGTCAACGGCAACCTCGGCAACGACCTCGTCTATGGCGGCGACGGCCACGACACGATCTTCGGTGGCCAGGGTATCGACGTCCTC
>JADZBA010000198.1 GCA_020852355.1 Alphaproteobacteria bacterium | reverse complement strand
GCGCTGATCCGCGACGTGATCGCGCGGGCGAAGGCGCGCGGCGCCAAGCGCCTGCTGCTCGACGTCTATTCGAAGAACGAGCGCGCCATCGCCTTCTATCGGAAATACGGATTCGAAAAGATCGCCGACAACCGCTTCTTCGTCGGCGAGACCGGCTACGACGACTGGGTGCTCGCCGCACCCCTGGAGGCGCGCTGATGTTCCACGCGACGACACGGCCCGAAGGCAGCAAGGCCGAGGTCTATGACGAGCTCGCGCTGCAACTGCGCGGCCTCTTCGCCGGCGAGCGCGATGCGATCGCCAACGCGGCGAACATGGCGGCGTTGCTGGGCTGGGGTCTCGCCGATCTCAACTGGTCGGGCTTCTACATCCTGCGCGGCGGCGAACTGGTGCTCGGCCCCTTCGTCGGCAAGCCGGCCTGCGTGCGCATCGCCGTCGGCAAGGGCGTATGCGGCACGGCCGTCGCGGCCCGCGAGACCCAGCTCGTGCCCGACGTCCAGGCCTTCCCCGGCCACATCGCCTGCGACGCCGCCTCACGCTCGGAGCTGGTCGTGCCGCTGATGCGGAACGGCGAGGTCATCGGCGTACTGGATCTCGACAGCCCTCTGCCGGGCCGCTTCGACGAAGACGACCGGCGCGGGTGCGAGCGCCTCGCCGCGCTCTATCTGACGGCCAGCGATCCCTTCTGAGCCGGTCAGTTCGCCGCCAGGAAGCGCTCGAAGTCGCCCACCAGCGCCTTCGAAGCCGCCGCGATGATCTTCTCGCCCTTCTCCGCCGTCGCCTGGCTGGGATCCGAGCCGATGCGGCCGTCCGGGAAGCGGCGGCGATAGTCGTCGGCGTCGAGGATCGGTCCGTTCGGCGCGATCTTCGGCGTCATCTCGACCTGCTTCACGGCGTCCGGATAGGCGGCATAGGTGACCGAGACTTCCGACGCCGTCGCATGGCTGCCCTCGCCCACCGGAAAGAGCTGGCGACAGAGATCGCCGACCCCGCCGAGCTCCCACCAGTTGCGCAGGAAGCAGCGCACCGGCTGGGTGTTCGCACCGGCCCGCTTGAGGCTCCAGTCGCCGTAGATTTCGCTGAACGCGGCATTGATCGTGGCGATGTTCCCGCCGTGCCCGTTGAACCAGTAGATGCGCTCGAAGCCGTGCCGGGTCAGCGAGGCCGTCCAGTCATAGATCGCCGCGATCATTGTCGACGGCCGCAGCGAGATCGTGCCGGGGAAGGCGAGATGATGCTGCGCCTGGCCGACATTGAAGGTCGGGCCGATCAGGATGCCGGAGGCGTCGCCGGCCCGCCGGGCGATCACCTCCGGGCAGATCGCGTCGGTGCCGAGCAGGCCGTTCGGGCCATGCTGCTCGGTCGAACCGATCGGCACGATGATGCCCTTCGACCGCTGGAGATAGGCGTCGATCTCGGGCCAGGACGATTGATGGAGCTGCATGCGTAACCTCTGGCGCACACATCGCGCACGGCGGCGTTAGATGTCCAGCGCTTCGCTGAGCAGGTTCCAGACGAACCCGGTGCGCCGTTCGAGCGCCTGGACCGGCACGAGCACGCAGGCGATGCGAACGCGATGAGCATCCTCCAGCGGCCTCAGCGCGATGGCGAGGCGCTGCTCGGTGGTGCGCTCGAACGCGCCGGCGACGATGGCGACAAAGTCATAGGGCGCCTCCGCATCGGCGCCGGGCCGCGTCCGCGCGCCATGCAGCAGCAGGCGCTGGCACGCAGCGCCGAGCAGCGCCTGCACCGCCGTCTTGACGCCGGCGATGACCGGATCGGCGCGCACATGCGCCGGCAGATGTGCTGCGAGCGGCGTCACCCGGGCTCAGCTCTGCGGCAACTGCACGCGATAGACATCGAAACCGGCCGCATTGGTCTCGACCTTCGACAGGCGCGGGTCCGAGGCGGCCGCCGCAGCACCGCCCGGACCGATCGCGATCCGGACATCCGGAGCGCCGCCCACCGGCGCGAATCGCCAGACGGGCGTCGGGTCCGGCGTGATCTCGCGCCGGGCGCGGATATAGGCGATCAGCACATCGCGGTTGGGTTCTTCGCCGACCAGCACGACCGCCGAGCCGTCCATGCGGGGGAATTCACCGCCGCCATTGGCGCGGTAATTGTTGGTCACGATCAGATAGTCCTGGTCGTCCTTCAGCGCTTCGCCGCTATAGCGGATGTCCGACACGCGATGGGCGTTCGGATCGTCGATCGTCGGGCCGCGGCCATAGCGGGCCGGCTGGGTGACGTCGATCTGGTAGGTCAGGCCGAACAGGACATCGAAGCCGTAGGCCGGCATGTCGCCGACGAGCGGCTGCGCGCCCGTCTTCGCCGGATCGATCCGATTGAAGAGGCGCGCCGCCTTCTCCAGATACTCGCGGACTTCCGCGCCCTTCAGCTTCACGATCGTGAGGATGTTCGGATAGACATAGAGGTCCGCCGCATCCTTGATCGCGATCGGCCCGGCCTTGATGTCGGTGTAATAGTCCGGACCCGGACGGCCGCCCACGCGAAACGGCGCGGCCGCCGAGAGGATCGGCAGGCCCTCATAGGGCGTTCCCTTCACCATCTCCTGCGCCGCGGCGAGCTGTGCGTCCGCGACGAGGCGAAGCGCACCCGTATCGCCGAGCAGAGTCAGATAGGTGTTGATCGGCGCCTTGGCCTCGCCGATCGGCGCGCGGACATAGGCCAGCGTTGCCGCGCGCCACGGTGAGGCGAGCGCATCGACCGCGGGATCGGCCGGCAGGCGCGCTTTCGGCTTGCCCTCGCCGCGCGGCGCCACGGGCCGGGCCTCGCCCCTGCCGTCGGTGACGGCCCAGTGGCCGCCGGCGTCATCCAGCGTCAGGTCGATGACGCCGAGATGGCTCCCATAGGCGCCGGCCATGACCACCGGCTTTCCATCGATCGTGCCTTCGGCAAGGTTTGCGCCGGGGAAGCCGTCATAATCCTTGCCCGGGAAGATCCGGTGGGAATGGCCCGAGACGATCGCGTCCACACCGTCCACCGGCGCCAGATACGCCGCGAAATTTTCATCGCCCCCCGCCTGCGGCGCCGCGGAGAGGCCGCTATGGGCGATGACCACGATGACGTCGGCGCCCTGCGCCCTGAGGCCCGGGATTTCGCGCGCGACGGCCTCGACGGCGTCACCCGTCACCAGCCTGCCGCTGAGCTTGTCCCTGTCCCAGGTCATGATCTGCGGCGGCAGGGCGCCGATGACGCCGATCTTCACGTCGCGCTCGGCGCCGGTGCTGTCCTTGAAGCGGCGGGTCAGCAGCGTCGCGGCCGGAAACAGCGTCTCGCCGCGCGATCCGTCGGGATGGGCGCGATAGACATTGGCGGCGAGCAGCGGAAAATCGCGACCCTTCTGCGCCCGCTCCAGGAAGTCGAGGCCGAAATTGAACTCGTGATTGCCGGTGGCGGCGGCATCGTAGTGAAGCGCATTCATGATCGCGTAGGCGGGATGGATTTCGTCGCCCTCTGCGAGATCGCGCGCCACCACGTCACCCATCGGCGAGCCCTGGAGCAGATCGCCGGCATCCACCAGGATCGCGTTCGGATTCTGCGTGCGCGCTTCCTCGATCAGCGCAGCCGTGCGGTCGAGGCCGATCGTTTCATCCGCCTGGTCGCGGATGAAGTCGTAGTCGACGAGATTCATGTGGAGATCGGTGGTCGCCAGGATGCGCAGGCGCAGTTCCGCGGCCTGCGCCGCCACCGGCAAGGCCAGGGCAAGCACCAGGGCGACGAGACGGCTGAAGCGCATGAGACCCCCGGTCGCAGGAACTGGTCTTGCCCGGCGCCCGGGCAACAGACATGGTGCGCATAGATCGCAACCGCACGACAGCATCATGACACAAGAAAAGTCGACCGGTCCGCTGGCCGGAATTCGTATCGTTGACCTTACGCAATTCGTGCTTGGCCCCTACGCCACGCAGACCCTGGGCGACCTCGGCGCCGACGTGATCAAGATCGAGGAGCCGGGCGGCGACCGGAACCGCAAGGGAACCGGCAAGACGGCGCCGGCCCCCGACATGGCGGCGCTCTTCGTCGAGATCAACCGCAACAAGCGCTCGGTCGTGATGGACCTGAAGGCTGACGAAGGCCGCGCCCAGCTCCGCAAGCTGATCGAGACGGCGGACGTGCTGATCCACAATATGCGCCCGGCCTCCATTCAGCGCCTCGGCTTCGATTACGAGAGCGTCAAGGCGATCAAGCCCGACATCGTCTACGTGGTGGCGATGGGCTTCGGCTCGGACGGCCCCTATGGCGGGCTCCAGGCCTTCGACGACCTCATCCAGGGCGCTTCGGGCGCCTGCGACCTGCTGCCCTATTACGACGGCGACCCGGCTTTGCGCCCGATTCCGTCCATCGTCGCCGACAAGACCTGCGGCCTTTTCGCCGTCATCGCGACCCAGGCCGCGCTCGTGCACCGCGCGCGGACCGGCGAAGGCCAGTATGTCGAGGTGCCGATGCTGGAGACCTTCACCGGCTTCATTCTCGCCGAGCACCTCAACGGCCACACTTATGTGCCGTCGCGCGGCAAATACGGCCATCCCACCACGATCACGCCGCACCGCCGGCCGATGAAGACCAAGGACGGCTTCATCGTGATCCTGCCCAACAGCCAGGACTCGGCGAAGCGCTTCATCGAGATGGGCGGCATTCCCGACCCCTACAACTCGCCGCGCTATCTTGCGGCCGAGGGCAAGGGGCGCGTCGATGCCTACTACGCCATGCTGAACGAGGCGGCGGCGACCCGAACCACCGAAGAGTGGCTCAGGATCTGTGCCGAGGTTTCGATCCCGGCGATGCGCGCCAACCGGCTCGACGAGGTCTTCGAGGACCCGCACTTCAAGGCGACCGGTTTCTTCGAGGAGCGCGAGCTCCCCGGCGGCATCGGCCGCTACCGGGCGATGAAGCCCGGCCTGCGCTTCGAGAAGACGCCCTGCGCCATCCGCCTCGACCCGCCGCGCACCGGCCAGCACACCGAAGAGGTCCTGGCCGAGGTCGCCTCCCGGGCTTGATTGCGGGGCGCCTTCCGCGCTTCTTAGCATCCCGTGAAAGCAAGGCGTCCCCGTCAGGGGCGCGCAGAGGAAGGCGCCATGAGCGACGAGTTGATCCCGGTCAGTCCGGATTGGAAGGCGCGGGCCTATGTCGACGATGCCGGCTACCGGAAGATGTATGCGGAGTCCGTCGCCGACCCGGAGAATTTCTGGCGCGTCCAGGGCCAGCGCATCGACTGGATCACGCCGTACACCAAGGTCATGGACGTGTCCTACGACCTCTGGGACTTCCGCATCCGCTGGTACGAGGACGGCGTCACCAACGTCTCGATGAACTGCATCGACCGCCACCTCGCCACGCGCGCCGACCAGACCGCCATCATCTGGGAGGGCGACGACCCGGCCGAGTCGAAGCACATCACCTATGCCGAACTGCACGACAATGTCTGCCGCTTCGCCAACGTCCTGAAGAACAAGGGCGTCCGCAAGGGCGACCGGGTCACCATCTATTTGCCGATGATACCCGAGGCGGCCTATGCGATGCTCGCCTGCACGCGCATCGGCGCGGTCCACTCCGTCGTCTTCGGCGGATTCTCGCCGGACAGCCTGGCGAACCGCATCCTCGATTGCGACAGCCGCATCATCATCACGGCCGACGAAGGCCTGCGCGGCGGGAAGACCGTGCCGCTGAAGATGAATGTCGACCTCGCGCTCACGATGTGCCCCGACGTCGAATCCGTAATCGTGATCCGGCGCACCGGCCACAAGGTGCTGATGCATGCCCCGCGCGACACCTGGTACGAGGACGAGGTCGCCAACGCCTCGCTGGTCTGCGACCCGGAGCCGATGAATGCGGAGGACCCGCTCTTCATCCTCTACACCTCCGGCTCGACGGGGAAACCGAAGGGCGTCCTGCATACGACCGGCGGCTATCTCGTCTATGTCGCGATGACGCATCAATATGTCTTCGACTATCGCGACGGCGAAGTCTTCTGGTGCACGGCCGATGTCGGCTGGGTCACCGGTCACAGCTACATCGTCTACGGCCCGCTGGCGAACGGGGCGACGACGCTCATGTTCGAGGGCGTACCGAACTATCCCGATGCGTCGCGCTTCTGGGAGGTGATCGACAAGCACAAGGTCAACACCTTCTACACGGCGCCGACCGCCATCCGCGCGCTCATGCGCGAAGGCGAGCAGCCGGTGCACAAGACCGACCGCACCTCGCTGCGCCTGTTGGGCAGCGTCGGCGAGCCGATCAACCCCGAAGCCTGGCTCTGGTATTACCGCACCGTCGGCGACAGCCGCTGCCCGGTCGTCGACACATGGTGGCAGACCGAGACCGGCGGCATCCTGATTTCGCCGATGCCCGGCGCCACGGCCCTGAAGCCGGGCAGCGCCACGCGCCCCTTCTTCGGCATCGTGCCGCAACTGGTGGACGACAAGGGCGACGTCATCGAGGGCGCGGCCAGCGGGAACCTGGTGCTCACACAGGGCTGGCCCGGCCAGATGCGCTCGGTCTACGGTGACCATCAGCGATTCATCGACACCTATTTCCGCACCTATCCGGGTTCCTACTTCACCGGCGACGGGTGTCGCCGTGACGAGGACGGCTATTACTGGATCACCGGGCGCGTCGACGACGTCATCAATGTCTCGGGCCACCGTATCGGCACGGCCGAGGTGGAGAGTGCGCTCGTCGGTCACACCGATGTCGCGGAGGCCGCCGTCGTCGGCTATCCGCACGACATCAAGGGCCAGGGCATCTACGCCTATGTGACGCTGAAGGTCGGCGTCGAGCCGTCGGACAGGCTGCGCGCGGATCTCGTGAAGGAAGTGCGCCGGGTGATCGGCCCGACCGCGACGCCCGACGTCATCCAGTGGGCGCCCGGCCTGCCGAAGACCCGCTCCGGCAAGATCATGCGCCGCATCCTGCGCAAGATCGCCGAGAACGAGACCGGCAATCTCGGCGACACCTCTACGCTCGCCGACCCCGGCGTCGTGCAGAACCTGATCGACAACCGGGCGGGCGGGTGACGCGCTACACGCCGTATGCCGAAGGAGAAGCGGGGTTCCAGATCGGGCTGAGGCCGCTCGATCCGCATGAGTGGATCGAACCGGACGAGCGGGCGGCCGAGCAATTCGCCAACAAGGCGCGCCTGCTGTCCGAGCGCCCCGGCGATGTCGTCGCGACGACACCGGGTTCGGAGGCCGCGCAGGGCGAATTGCTGACGCTGCTGAGCCAGTATCTGGCGCGCCAGTATCCGGAACTCTACCGGCGCGACGGCAGCATCGTCCATGTCGGCCCCGCCGCATGGGATGTCGATCTCGGCGACGGCGCGCTCGCCGCCATCGACCGCGCGGGCCGGCTGGTCCAGGAAGATCTCTGCCTGATGCAGATGCAGGGCGGCCGCCATGTGCTGACCGCCGCCAGCCTCTGCGCGCCCAGCGTCTGGCGCCTCTCGGAGAAGATCGGCCGGCCGCTCGGCGGCGTGCACGAGCCGGTGCCCGGCTTCGCCGCGATGATGGAGGCGCGCGTCGAGCGCATCTTCTCGCATCTCAAGGTCGACGCGCCGGTCTGGCGGCTCAACTGGTCTGTCATGAGCGAGCCGACGCTCTTCCTCCCGGAGACGGTGCATGACCGCACGGAACAGCGGCTCGCTGGACTGGTGGCGCAGACCGCCGGCGACAAGCTGTTCCTGCGCGTCGAGCGCCAGACCCTGCGGCGCCTGCCGGTGACCGGGGCGATCGTCTTCACCATCAAGACCTATATCGACCCGCTGCGCGCGATCAGCGAACGGCCAGACCTGATGCGCGGCCTGCGGCAGGCGATCACCGCCATGCCGGAGGAGATGGCTGGCTACAAGGCGATGGCGCCGATCCGCGACGCCGTGATCGGTTGGCTCGACTGGTGTTTGCGGGTCTACTGACCCGTACAAAAGAACGGGAGGATGCGATGCTGACCTGGCGTATCGGGG
>JADZBA010000197.1 GCA_020852355.1 Alphaproteobacteria bacterium | reverse complement strand
GGCCCCGCCGTCGTGGAGACGCTCCGCACCATGCTGAGCGTGCCGTGGGAGGCGGCCCTGCGGATCGTGCCGGACGATCGGCCCGCCATCGAGGCGGCGCTGATCGCGCTCTGCGACGCCGAGGGCTGCGCGCTCGTGGTGACGACGGGCGGCACGGGCCCGGCGCCGCGCGACGTGACCCCCGACGCCACCGAGGCGGTATGCGAACGGATGATGCCGGGGTTCGGCGAGCGGATGCGCCAGGAGAGCCTGAAGCAGGTGCCGACCGCGATCCTGTCGCGTCAGACCGCCGGCGTCCGCGGGCGCACCCTGATCGTCAACCTGCCCGGCCGCCCCGCCTCGATCGCCATGACGCTGCACGCCATCTTCCCGGCCGTCCCCTACTGCCTCGACCTGATCGGCGCGGCGCGGCTGGAAACTGATCCGGCGGTATGCCGGGCGTTCCGGCCGGCCGGAGGCTGACCCTATCCGACGGTCGCGGCAGCCCGCTGGTCGAGCCAGAACTTGCCCGCGCCGCCCTGGAGGAAGCCGTTGGCGAAGCGGGCCTCGGGGAACGCCGAGGCGAGCCGGCGCTGCCCTTCAGCGGGATCGATACGGCCGTCGAGCGCCGCGCGGAAGAGCTCCGCGACCGCCACCATGTCGCCGCTGTGCGGGGAGAGGCGGAAGCGGTCGATGCCCGCCATGCGCAGCGCCGGCAGATCGCGCATCAGGCTGGCATGGGTCCCGCTCAGCACCTGCACCCCGTTGACCGCGAGGAAGGGCTCGCCGTCCAGGGTGTCGACCGCCAGGCCGTCGGGATCGCGGCCGCAGACGAAGCGACAGCCATCCTTGTGCAGCCCGTGCGCCCTGGCATGGTAGCAACGGGCCGAGATCGCCAGCGGCAGCCGGCCGAAGGCCACCACTTCCAGCGCCATGTCCGGCAGCGAGAGCGCCGCGGCGGCCAGCCGCCCGATCATATCCAGCGACAGCTCCGGCCCGAGGCAGACGCGGTGCGCGCCGCCTGCCGCCAGGACGGCGAGCGCGGCCTCGTTGTATACGCCGACATAGGGCCCGACGAGATGCGGCCGGCCACGGAGCAGCGCCAGCGCGGTCGCGTCGTTCGCCTCGATGCGCCGGTCGGCCTGCTCGACCAGCTCGCGCAGCGTCCGGCGCTCGCGCGGCTGCATGACGAGCGCCAGGGTGGCGAACACGACCTCCTTCCCGGCGCGCTCCAGGCGCTCCACCGCCTCGGCCAGCGCGCGCGCCGGCACCGGCCGCTTCGCGCACACCACCTCGCCCAGCACGACGCCGTCGACCGGCGCCTCGTCGGCGATGCGGCGATAGAGATCGGCCACGCGCTCCGCCGGCCAGTTGAACAGCAGGGGTCCCAGCGTCAGGCGGGCGGCGCGCATCGCCCCGCCTCCTATCGCCAGCGCCGGTCGTAGGCGCCGACCGTCGATCGCCGGCCTTCCGCCTGCGCCGCCAGCGCCGCGCTCGGCCGGTTGTGCCGACCCGCCTCCGCCGCATCGATCGCCTTGCGGAACTCGCCGACGACCCGCGTCACATAGGCCTTGCCGCGCTGGCGCCCCTCGATCTTCAGGGCGGCGACGCCGGCCGCCACGAGATCCGGGATCTGCTCGATCACGTTCAGCGACACCGGATCCTCGAAGAGATGGGAGAGGCGGCCATTGGCGTTGAACCGTCCCTTGCACAGGGTCGGATAGCCCGCCGGCCGGCCGGCGGGAAAGCTGTCGACGGTGACGTCGCCGAGACGCGAGCGCACCTCGCCGCCGCGACGCTCATAGTGGACATCATCGGGCGGCGAGCACACGCCGTGGGTGTTGGGCGACTGTCCGGTCACGTACGAGGAGAGCTGGCAGCGTCCCTCGGCCATCACGCACATGCCGCCGAAGGCGAACACCTCGGTCTCCACCGGCACCTCGCGGCTGAGGGCCGCGACCTCGGCCAGGGTCAGCACGCGCGGCAGCACGACGCGCCGGACCCCGAAGACCTCGTGATAGAAGCCGATCGCCTCCGGCGTCGAGGCGGCGGCCTGCACCGACAGGTGCAGCCGCTGGCCGGGGTGGCGGCGGGCCGCGACGGACAGCACGCCCAGATCGGCCAGGATCACGGCGTCGGCGCCGGCCGAGACGGCGTCGTCGAGCGCCGCGATCCAGGGGGCGAGGCGACCGGCGCGCGGGAAGGTGTTGATGGCGACGTAGACGTGGCGGCCCAGCGCATGGGCGCGGCCCACCGCGGCCCTCATTTCCGCGCGCGAGAAGTTGAGGCCGGGGAAGTTGCGGGCGTTGGTCTCGTCGCGAAAGCCGCAATAGATCGCATCGGCGCCGGCCTCGAGCGCGGCGTCGAAGGCCGCCGGGGTGCCGGCCGGACAGACCAGCGTCAGCCGCCCGCTCATTCGTCCGCCTCGCGCATTCGCGGCGGTCTTGCGCCGGGCTCGCGGGCGCAGCGCAGCGCGGCGAGCTCGGCCTCGACGACGGCGATACGGTCGGCCAGGGGACGCATCAGCGCCGCCCGCAGCATGCCGAGCCGGCGCGCGACCGTCCCCAGGGCGTCCTCGAGATGCGGCAGCAGCGGCATGAAGGGCCGGCCGAGGGGCCCCAGCATCGCCAGCAGGTCCGGCGCCAGCCGTATCTCCTCGGCTTCCAGGGCGTTCCGCAGCACCAGCGCCGCGCCGATGTCGCCTTCCACCAGCAGATCGCGCCCGAAGAAGGCGGCGTCGCCGTCGATCCGTCCCTCCAGGAGCGCGATCAGGGTCGCCAGCGGCGCCCGGATCGCGGCGGCGGCCGGCGGCTCGCCCCCGCGGCGGAAATGCAGCGTCAGCGCCGGGTCGGCGCCCGCCGGCCGCAGGACGAAGAACAGCGGCAGGTCCGTCGGGTCGATCAGGAACGCGGCCTCGCCGAGCTCCTCCAGCCGCGCGAAGACCGCCCGATGACGTCGGCGCATGACCTGCAAGGCCCGCCCCGCGATCGGGCGGCCGATGCCCGAGGCCAGGAGCGCCAGCGGCAGGACGGCCATCGTCGGGCCGTCCGCCGGCGCCGGGTGGGCATGGTCCAGGGTCATGCCGTCGCCCGGGCGGGCAGCGGCGAGGCGGCGTCCCGGGCCAGGGCCCGCGCGTCCTCCCGCAGCCTCGGCAGCAGCGCGATGG
>JADZBA010000196.1 GCA_020852355.1 Alphaproteobacteria bacterium | reverse complement strand
TCGAGCCGTAGATGATGAACGGGATCGACGGCGGGATGAGGATGCCGAGCGTGCCGCCCGCGGCGAGCGTGCCGGTGGTCGGCCGCAGGCCGTAGCCGCGCTTCTTCATCTCCGGGATGGCGATCGCGCCGACGGCCGCGGCCGTCGCCACGCTCGACCCGCAGAGGGCCGCGAAGATGCTGCAGGCGGCGATGTTGGCCTGGGCGAGGCCGCCCGGGACGCGGTTCAGCCAGAGGGCGAGGCTGCGGTAGAAGCGCACGCTGATGCCGCTGTGCAGGATCACGGCACCCATGAACAGGAAGAGCGGCACGGCGGTCAGCACGAAGCTGTCGACGGTGTTCCAGATCACGGATTCGAGGCCGCCCAGCAGCGCCGGCCTGACCATCCAGATGCCGAGCACGCCGGCGACGCCGAGGCTGACGGCGATCCACACGCCGCCGAAGAGCAGCAGCAGCATCACCCCGAAATAGATGAGGGCGAGCAGCTCCCAGCTCACGGCCGCTTCCCCCGCACGTCGTCGACGGCGGCGGCGAGCTCGGCCAGCATCTGGATGAGGAAGACGGCGAGCCCGAGCGGCACGAACGCCTGGATCGGCCAGAGGATGACGTTGGTGGCCGACACCGAGAACGACCCGGTGACGTAGCTGTCCCAGGCCATGTCCGCGGTGCGCCGCACCAGGAGCGCCAGGAACGGCACGCCGACGAGGCACCACAGGATGCGCAGCCACGCCCGCGCCCGCGGCGAGAGCCGGTCGGTCACCAGCGTCACCTGGATGTGGTCGCCGCGGTGCAGCGCGTAGCCCAGGGCGGAGAAGGTGGTGACGACCAGCAGGTATCCCGACACCTCGTCGGCGATGACCATCGGCGCCGCGAGGATCTGGCGGGACGCGACCTGGACGGTGATCAGCACGATCATCACCGTCAGGGCGGCCGCGCCCACGACCGCGCCGCAGCGGCTGAGGGCGGTCGCCGCGGCGCGGAAGCTCATCGCGCGGTCACTGCAGCTTGAGCGCCGCGAGCGCGCGCTCCAGCGCGGCGCTGCCCTGCTCGCCGACCTTGTCCTTCACGTAGCTGCGATAGACCGGGATGAGGCCCTTGCGGGTCTCGATGTGGCTCTCGGCCGGTACCTGGACCAGGGACTTGAGCTGGCCCTTGTCCATCATCCGCTTGATGGCGCCGTTGTCGGCCTCGTCGACGACCAGCTTCTGCCAGCGGTCGGTCCACCAGTCGCCGACCTTCTGCACGGTCGCCTGCAACGCCGGCGTCAGCTTCTTCCAGGAGTCCTGGTTGACCGTGATGTAGAAGTGCGCGACCGGCCCGTCGATCTTGAGGAAGTGCGGCGCCACCTCGTAGAGCTTCGAGGTCTCGATCGCCACGGCGGCGGTCAGCACGCCGTCGACGATGCCGCGCTGGGTGGCGGGATAGACCTCGGCCCAGACGACGAAGGACGGCGAACCGCCCCACAGCTTGACGTACTCCGCCTCGAGGCCGCCGGCGGTGCGGATCTTCCTGCCCTTGACGTCGTCCAGTCCCTTGACCGGGCTGCGCAGCACGATGTTGCGCGGCGGGTAGGCGCCCCATGCGATCGGCTCCACTCCCTGTTTGCGCAGGGCGCCGTAGATCTCCGGCCACATGATGTCCCGCAGGATCTTGCGCTCGGCGTCGGTGAGGGCGAGGTAGGGCAGGTCGCCCAGCAGCAGCGGCGGCGCATCGCCGAAGCCCATGCTGCCGACCACCTCGGACATCTCGATGAGGCCGCGGGCCGTCACCTTGAGATGCTCGGGGGCCTTGTACGGCAGCTCGCCCGCGGCGTGGAACGTGACCTCGACCTGGCCGCCCGTCTGCTTGGTGATCTCGGCCGCCAGCTCCTTGAACCGGTCGATGAACGCATCCTGGCCCGCCGGGATGATCGAGACGAACTTCCACTGGTGCTTCTGCTGGGCCTCGGCACCGGGGGCGGCGAGCCAGCCCCCGACCAGGAATGCGAGCAACGTCGCGATGCGCACGATCGGCTTCATGGCGATCCTCCCCGGGGAACGCGATTGTCGGTCTTGTTGCGCCGGCGGGAGCCGACGGATGCGGAACGCTAGCATCGTCGCGCGCGAACGCACAACTCGATCTTGTCTACAATTTGGGTAGGATGGGCCGATGCCGCACCGCGAACCGTCCGCGCCCGGGGGGCGCGATCTCCTGGGCTACGCCGATCGGCCGCCGCACGCCGGCTGGCCGGCCGACGCCCGGATCGCCGTCAACTTCGTGCTGAACTACGAGGAGGGTTCGGAGTATTCCATTCCCGAGGGCGACGGCCGGGTCGAGGTCGGGCTGGCCGAGACCATGGGCGGCAGGGTGCCGGCCGGGGAGCGCGATCTCGCGTTCGAGTCGATGTACGAGTTCGGCAGCCGCGTCGGTTTCTGGCGGGTCATGCGCCTGTTCGCCGAGCGGCACCTGCCGATGACCGTGTTCGGCTGCGCGCTGGCGCTGGAGCGCAACCCCCGCGCCGTCGCGGCGATCGTCGCCGCCGGCCACGACATCTGCAGCCACGGCTGGCGCTGGGTCGAGCATTTCCGCCTGTCGGAGCCCGAGGAGCGCGAGCACATCGCACGCGCGGTGGCGACGATCGCCCGGATCGCCGGCGAGCGGCCGGCCGGCTGGTACTGCCGCTACGGTCCCGGCGCCAACACCAGGCGCCTCCTCGTCGAGGAGGGGGGCTTCCTCTACGATTCCGACGCCTACAACGACGAGCTGCCGTACTGGACCACGGTGGCCGGACGCGCGCACCTCGTCGTGCCCTACACGATGGACACCAACGACGCGAAGCTCGTGCAGCCGGGGGGCTTCGGCACCGGCGACGACTTCTTCGCCTATCTCCGCGCCGCCTTCGACCAGCTCTACGAGGAGGGCGAGGCGACGCCGCGCATGATGTCGGTCGGCCTGCACCCGCGCATCGTCGGGCGGCCGGCGCGCGCCCGGGCGCTGGCGCGTTTCCTCGACTATGTCGCGCGCCGCGACCGGGTGTGGATCTGTCGGCGCATCGAGATCGCCCGCCACTGGATCGCGCACCACCCGCCGGGGGCGGCGTGAGCGCGCCGCAAACCCCGATCCCCTACCGGCTGGCCGATCGCATCCGCGACGCCATCGTCACCGGGCGCTACAGGCCGGGCAGCGCGCTGCGCGAGCAGAGCCTGGAGAGCGAGTACGGCGCCAGCCGCGGCCCGGTGCGCGAGGCGCTGCGCCTGCTGGAGCTGCGCGGCCTGACCGTGCACGAGCCGCGCCGCGGCTTTCGCGTGCGACCCTACACGGCGCATACGATCGAGCAGATCTACCGCCTGCGCGCGGTGCTGGAGCGCCACTCGGTCGAGAGCCTGATCGGCCGCGACCTGGCGCCCCTGGTGGCGAGGCTGGAGGAGAGCAACCGGCGGATGCGCGGCTGCTTCGTCGCCCGCGACCTCGCCGGCTACCTGCAGGAGAACAACACGTTCCACCGGCTGATCCTGGACTTCACCGGCAACGAGCCGTTGCGGCGACCGCTGGAGATGCTGAACGAGATGGCCGAGCCGGTGCGCTACGCCCTGCTCGCCCGGCGGCTGAGCAAGAGCCGGTCCCTGGCCGACCACGAGCGGATCACCGGCTTCCTCGCCGCCGGCCAGATCCTCGATGCGGCGCGGGTCACCGAGGCCCACATCCTCGACCGGCTGCCGATGGCGCAGGCGGCGGTCGCCGAATATTGTAGACAATCAGGAACGGCGCCGTAGCCTCGGCGTCGATGAAGGAGGGTCGGCGATGCGCCGTCTCAGGCGGAGCAAGCTCTTCGTGCCCGGCAGCCGTCCCGAGCTGTTCGGCAAGGCCTTCGCGTCGGCGGCCGACGGCATCTCCTTCGATCTGGAGGATGCCGTCGCGGATGCCCAGAAGGAGGCCGCGCGCGCCGCCGTCGCCGCGGCGCTGCGCGATTGTCCCGCCACGGCCAAGGAGCGCATCGTCCGCGTCAACCCGCTGCGCAGCGGCATGATGTTCGACGACATCATGGCGGTGGCGTGCGCCGCGCTCGACGTCGTCAACGTTCCGAAGGTGGAGAGCCCGCGCGATCTCCATGTCGCGGAGGAGCTGCTCGGCCACCTCGAGCGCAAGCTCGGGCTGGCGCGGCCGATCGGTCTCGTGCCGACGATCGAGACGCCGGCCGGCCTGCGCCATGCCCACGCGATCGCGACGGCCTCGATGCGGGTGGTCGGGCTGCAGCTCGGCACCGGAGACCTCGCGGCGATCACCGGGCTGCAGGCGAGCACCGAGCGGCTGACTTGCGTGCGCACCATGCTGGTGCTGGCGGCGGCGGAGGCGGGCGTCGACGCGCTCGACAGCGCGTTCACGGCGATCGCCGACCTCGCCGCCTTCGAGCGCGACGCGGAGGCAGCGCGCGGCCTGGGATTGCGCGGCAAGAGCTGCATCCATCCGAGCCAGATCGCGATCGCCAACCGTGTCTTCGGCCCGGGCGACGCCGAGCTGCGCGCAGCCCGTGCCATGGTCGCCGCCTATGATGAAGCGGTCGCCCGCGGGGTCGGCGCGATCTCCCACGACGGGAAGCTGGTCGACTACCCGATCGCCGCGGCGGCGAGGCGGATGATCCAGGCGGCGGAGGGCGCATGACCGGCTCGGAATGGGAACGCTACCTGAGCGAGGACGACCGGGCCGTCATCGCGCGGGCGCGCTTCGGGCGGCGGATGGGCTTCGGCCGGCGGCCGGCGGTGGTCGCCATCGACTGTCAGCGCTACATGGTCGGCGAGCGCGGCGTCGCCGACGGCCGCTACCCGAGCAGCTGCGGCCCGATCGGCTGGGCGGCGGTCGACCAGGTGGCGCGTCTCGCGCGCGGCGC
>JADZBA010000195.1 GCA_020852355.1 Alphaproteobacteria bacterium | reverse complement strand
CGGAAGCGGTCCTGGATCAGCGCGTCGCGCATGATGCCGACCGAGTAGGTCGAGGTGATGGCGATGGGCGAGGCGAGCAGGCCCGATTCGGCAATCCAGTGGACGCCGGTCATCTCGCCGAAGCCGTTGAAGCGATGGAAGCCGGCGAAGGCCTGCGTCGCGTAGGGCGCGTCGGAGTTCGGCAGCACGACGGTGACGCCGCTGCGGGCACTGGCCGGCGTGTCGGCGATCACCGTCGCGTGGCCGACGCGCACGCCGGCGACGTCGGTGATGGCGTTGTGGCGTCCGGTCGGCAGGCGGCCGATGGTGACGCCGAGGGCGCGGAGGCGGGGACGGTTCGGCATGGCGATTGCGATGAGGGGAGGGGCGAACCTAGTCGATCGCCGGTCCCGCGCATAGGATCGGCGACCGGCATTGCCGGCGGAGGGTCGATGAAGGGAATCGTGGTGTGCCCGCAGCCGCGGGCGGCCGATGTCGGCGCCGAGATGCTCCATCGCGGCGGCACTGCCTTCGACGCGGCGGTCGCGACGGCGTTCGCGCAGATGGCGGTCGATCCCTTCATGTGCGGCCTGGGCGGCATGGGCACGCTGCACTACCACGTCGGCGCGACCGGCGAATCGGGGATGATCGACTTCCACAACCGGGCCGGCGCCGAGGTCGTGCCGGACATGTGGGCGGCCGACATCCGCGGCCGCACCGAGATCTCCGCCTACACCATCTTCGACGACCTGCGCAGCGACATCGGCTACCGCGCGATCATGACGCCCGGCACGGTCGCCGGCCTGTGGGCGACCCACGAGCGGCTCTGCACGCTGCCCTGGGCCGCGCTGATCGCGCCGGCGGCGGCGCTGGCGCGCGACGGCTTCCAGGTGACGCCGTTCGTCCGCGACTTCTGGGCCCGGCCGCCGATGCCGGGCGTCGCCGACGGGATGCGGCGGATCTCGGCGACCGAGGCGTGCCGCAAGATCTTCCTGCACCCCGACGGCAGGCTGTGGCGCGTCGGTGAGGTCCTGCGCAACCCGGATCTGGCGGCCACCCTGGAGGCGGTCGCCGCCGGCGGCGCCGACGCCTTCTACCGCGGCGCGCTGGCCGAACGCATCGCCGCCGACTTCGCCGCCAACGGCGCTTTCGTCACGGCGCACGATCTCGCTTCCTACCGCGTGCGGCTGGGGCAGCCGGTCGCAGGCAGCTATCGTGGCCTCGCCGTCCTCTCCAACCCGCCGCCCGGCAGCGGCGCCTCGCTGATCGAGATGCTGCACATCCTGGAGCATTTCCCGCTCGGCTCTCTCGAGCACGGCTCCGCCGCCCATCTCGATCTCGTCGCCCGGGCGATGGCGGCGGCCCATGACGACCGCGAGCGCTGGCTCGGCGACCCGGACTTCGTCGAGGTCCCCGTCGCGACGATGACCGGCAAGGCGCGGGCCGCGGAATGGGCGGAGAAGATCCGCGGCGGCCAGTTCCTGAAGGGCGGGACGGTGGCTCCGCCCTCCTGCACGACCCATGTCTCGGTCTACGACGAGGCGGGCAACGCGGTGTCGGTGACGCACACGCTGGGCACCGGCGCCGGCGTCGTCACGCCCGGGCTCGGCTTCGTGTGGAACAACTCGATGAAGCTGGCCGATCCCGTGCCCGGCCGGGCCAACTCGCTGGCGCCGGGCAAGGCGCGCACGACGGGCATGGTGCCGACGATGCTGCTGAAGGACGGCAAGCCCTTCCTGGTGGTCGGCGCGCCGGGCGGCAGCGTCATCATCAGCTCGGTGCTGCAGACCATCCTCAACGTCGTCGATTTCGGCATGTCGCCGGTCGAGGCGGTGTCGGCGCCGCGCATCCACTGCGAGGGCGGTCCGATCTTCGCCGAGGCGCGGGTCGAGGGGCGGGTGGTGCGCGAGCTCGCGGCGATGGGCCATGAGATCCGGCACAGCCCGATCAGCTACGATCCCTACCAGTCGCGCGCCCATGCCATCGTCATCGACGGCGGCCGCTGGCGGGGCGGTGCCGACCCGCGCGGCGGCGGCGGCGTGGCGCGGGCCTGAGACGGGGATGGACGCGATGACGCGGCAGGCGGCGATCGAACGGGCGCTCGGCAGCTTCGACGACGGCACCTACGAGGAGGTGCTGGCGCGCCGGGTGGCCGTGCCGACGGAGAGCCAGAACCCCGAACGCCTGCCCGACCTGCGCCGCTATCTCCAGGCGGAGATCGCCCCCGCCTTCGCCCTGATGGGCCACTCCTGCCGCATCATCGAGAACCCGGTCGCCGGCGGCGGCCCGGTGCTGGTCGCCGAGCGCATCGAGGATCCGTCGCTGCCGACGGTGCTGGGCTATGGCCACGGCGACGTCATCCAGGGCCTCGACGCGCAGTGGCGGGAGGGACTCTCGCCCTGGCGCCTGGAGCGGCGCGGCGACCGCCTCTACGGCCGCGGCACCGCCGACAACAAGGGGCAGCACACGCTCAACATGATGGCCATGGCCGCGGTGCTGGCGACCCGCGGCCGCCTCGGCTTCAACTCGAAGTTCCTGGTCGAGACGGGCGAGGAGAACGGCTCGGCCGGGCTGGGCGAGATCGTCGCGGCGCACAAGGCGCTGCTCGCCGCCGACGTCTTCATCGCCTCCGACGGTCCGCGCATCGCGCCCGACCGGCCGACCATCTTCCTCGGCGCCCGCGGCGCCAAGAACTTCGACCTCGTGGTCGACCTGCGCGAAGGCGGCCATCATTCCGGCAACTGGGGCGGGCTGCTCGCCAACCCGGCGATCATCCTGGCGCATGCCATCGCCAGCTTCGTCGGCCGCAGGGGCGAGATCCGCGTCAGGGACTGGCTGCCGCCGCCGATGTCGAACGCCATCCGCTCGGCGCTGGCCGACGTCACCATCGACGGCGGCGAGAATGCGCCGGAGATCGATCCGGACTGGGGCGAGCCGGGGCTGCTGCCGGCGCAGCGCGTCTTCGGTTGGAACTCGTTCGAGGTGCTGGCGATGAAGGTCGGCAATCCCGACAGGCCGGTCAACGCCATCCCGCCGCGCGCCTGGGCGCACTGCCAGATTCGCTTCGTCCAGGGCTCGCGGCCGGCGGAGTTCCTGCCGGCGCTGCGCCGCCATCTCGACGCGCACGGCTTTCCCGAGGTCCGCATCGCGCCGCCGCCGCCCGGCAACGCCATCGACTTCGCCGCCAGCCGCACCGAGCCGGACGACCCCTGGGCGCTGTGGGCGGCGCAGTCCGTCGCGCGCACCAAGGGCACGCCGCCCGGCGTCATCCCGCAGCTCGGCGGCTCGATCTGCAACGAGCTCTTCACCGACGTGCTCGGCCTGCCGACCATCTGGATCCCGCATTCCTATGCGTCCTGCTCGCAGCACGCGCCCGACGAGCACGTCCTCGCCTCGACCCTGCGCGACGGCATGGCAGTGATGGCCGGGCTCTACTGGGATCTCGGCGAGCCGGGCACTCCGGCGAAAGGAACCGGCGCATGACCATCCCCCGTCTCCTGCCGACCACCGTCGTCGGCAGCTATCCGCAACCCGAGTGGCTGGCCAACCGCGTCGTCCTCTCCAAGCTCGTCCCGCGGGTGCGCCTGGAGGGGTTGTGGCGGGTGCCCGAGCCCTACCTGGAGCAGGCGCAGGACGATGCCACCGTGGTCGCCATCCGCGACATGGAGCGTGCAGGCATCGACATCGTCACCGACGGCGAGATCCGGCGCGAGAGCTACTCCAACCGTTTCGCCACCGCGCTCGACGGCGTCGACGCCGAGAACCCCGGCGAGATCGTCAACCGCGCGGGCAGCCGCACCCTGGTCCCGCGCGTCGTCGGCGCGATCCGCCGGACGCGGCCGGTCGAGGTGCGCGACATGCAGTTCCTGCGGGCCAACACCGACCGGCCGGCCAAGATCACGCTGCCGGGCCCGTTCACGCTGAGCCAGCAGGCCAAGGACGAGTTCTACGGCGACGAGGAGGCGCTGATCATGGCCTTCGCCGCGGCGGTGAACGCCGAGGCGCGCGACCTCCAGGCGGCCGGCGCGGACGTCATCCAGCTCGACGAGCCGTGGCTGCGCAACGACCCGGCGGCGGCCGGCCGCTACGCGGTCAAGGCGATCAATCGGGCGCTCGAAGGGATCACCGTGTCGACCGCCGTCCATCTCTGTTTCGGCTACGCGGCGGTCGTCGCCGGCGAGAAGCCTGCGGGCTACTCGTTCCTCGCCCCGCTCGCCGACACCACGGCCGAGCAGATCTCGATCGAATCCGCCCAGCCGAAGATCGACCTCGGCGTGCTGCGCGATCTCGCGCCCAAGAAGATCATGCTCGGCGTGCTCGACCTCGGCGACCCGGCCATCGAGACGGCGGAGGCGGTCGCCGAGCGCATCCGCCGCGGGCTGGAACACGTCCCGGCGGAGCGGCTGATCCCGGCACCCGACTGCGGCATGAAGTACCTGCCGCGCGCGGTCGCCTTCGGCAAGCTGAAGGCGCTGGCCGAGGGAGCGGCGATCGTGCGGCGGGAGCTCGGGTAGGGAGGTCGTCGCCGGCCGTGCGCGGACCGACCATGGCTTCGTGGAATCGTTCGAGGTCCGCTTCCCGCACGCGTGCCTGAACGCCGGCTGATGCCCGGCGCTGCCCGACCGGCACGGCCGCTCGTCGCCTCTTCCTGGCCTTCGAGCGCTACGTCGCCGGTCGCCGGGCGAACAGCAGGGCGAGGCCGAGCGCGACCATGGCGGCGCCCGATCCTTCTCGCAGGCGGCGGACCAGTCGCGGACGGCCGCCCAGCCCACCGCGCACGCCGCCCGCCACGAAGGCCACGACCACGTCGGCTGCCGTGTTGAGCGCGACCGAAATAAGGCCGAGGGCAGCGAATTGCAGCGCGACACCGCCCACCGCCGGGTCCACGAACTGTGGCACGAAGGCGAGGAAGAACGCGGCCGTCTTGGGGTTCAGTGCTTCCACCAACACGCCCTCGCGGAACGCACCGCGCACGCCGACGGGAGGTGCCGCGGCCTGCCCGGCCGCCACGGCCATGGCATCCTTGCGGGCGGTGAAGATGGTGCGCAGCCCGAGCCAGACGAGGTAGCCCGCTCCCACCAGCTTGAGGGCGGCGAACAACTCGGCACTGGCCAGCACGATGGCGGAGGCGCCCAGGGCGCCTGCGAGGACATGGGCCATGCCGCCCAGCCCGGTGCCGATGCTGGACGCCACCCCTTCGGAGCGCCCGCCCGAGAGGGCGCGGGCGGCGACGTAGAAGATGCCCGGGCCAGGGGTGACGGCGAGCACCAGGGAAGCGGTGAAGAACAGGGCGAAGTGGCTGGAATCGAGCACGGGTCTGGTCCGAATTCGACCCTCTCAGCCCGGGATCAGCGCTGCCGCGGCGCGGTCGGAATGCCGGCCGCTCGCCGCGAGGCCGGCTGCTGCGCCCGCCCGATCCGCGGCATTTCGGTTCTGGCTCATCTTGCGCTTGCCCTCGATGCGCGTGATCGGTAGGCGCACGCCGACAATAGCCCTGAGCTGCGCCCGGATGAACGCTTCCGGCGCGTCGGTCACCGCTGAGGGCTGGGGGCGTGGCTGCTCGTGCAGATTGGTCAGCCGCGTGACGACCTCAAGCAGACGGTCGGCGTCGTCGAAGAACTCGGCCGGGCCGTAGGCACGGACGGCGATGTAGTTCCAGGTCGGCACGACCTTCTGATGCTCCTGCTTGGATGGATACCAAGCGGAGCTGACATAGGCGTCCGGACCCATGAACAGCGCCATGGCGTCGCCCGTCGACGGCGACCTCCATTGCGGATTCGCGCGCGCTACGTGCCCGTAGAGCGTGCCGTGAGGGCCTTCTTCCGGCATATGGAAGAGTGGCAGCGGCGTCGCGATCAGGCCTTCGGCAGTGGTGGTGACGAGATTTGCCAGCCGAGCGTCCCGCATCGTGTCGTGCAGTGCGGCGGGATCATCCTCTCGGAAGGCGGACGGGACATACATCGGCGAGGCTCCTTGAGCGGCCTGGACCCTGCTCCGCAATTGGTCCACAAGGAACATCCAGTTTTCTTGAAAATTACCAAACCAGTTGACCGCCATGTCACGGGAAGGATACACGCCCGAACCGATCACACGCAGGATCTGCGAGGCGATCAAGCGCCAGATCGCCTCCGGTCTGCTGGCCCCCGGTGCGCGGCTGCCCTCGACCAGGTCGCTGGCGGTGGAATGGGGCGTCTCGCGGACGACGGTCACCGCCGCCTATGAGCAACTGAGCGCGGAAGGATACCTGGAAACCCGGCAGGGCGCCCGGGCGGAGGTGGCGCAGAGCCTCGGCCGTTCGTCTGCGCAACGGGGACAGGCCGTTCCGCCGAAGGGGCCCGAGCGGCTGTCGGCCTTCGGGCAGCGCTTGGCGGGGTTCGCGCTTCCACCCGTCACCGGCACGGAACTGCTGGTCGCGGACTTCCGCTATGGAGACGTGGCCTCCGCTGACTTCCCCCTGCTCGCCTGGAAGAAGGCCTTGACCGGCGCTCTCCTGCGCCGGCGGACGCGCCTCCGGTACGGCGATCCCCGCGGCTCGCCCGACCTCCGGGCGGCCATGCAGGGCTATCTTTGGCGGGCCCGCGGGCTGCGCTGCGAGCTGGAGCAGATCATCGTGGTGAACGGCTCGCAGCAGGGCCTCGACCTCTGCGCGCGGCTGCTGCTCGACGACGGGGATCGGGTGGTGATGGAGGACCCGGGCTACAATCTGGCGCGCCAGATCTTCCTGGCGGTCGGGGCGGAGGTGATCCCGGTCGCGGTCGATCGCGAGGGCATGCGGACGGAAGGCCTGCCCGCGGCACGGCTGGCCTACACCACACCATCCCACCAGTTTCCGCTCGGCGACGTGCTGTCCGCCGGGCGCCGACGGGAGCTTCTCGCCTGGGCGCAAGGCAATGGTGCCTACGTCATCGAGGACGACTACGACAGCGAATATCGCTTCGACATCGCGCCCATTCCGTCGCTGCAGGCGCTGGATGATGCCGGGCGGGTCATCTATCTGGGGACGGCCTCCAAGACGCTCTCGCCGACCCTCCGTCTCGGCTACCTCGTGGTCCCGGCGGCGCTGGCCCCGGCCTTCGCCAAGGCGAAGCGGCTGGCGGACAGACATACGGCGAGCGTGGAGCAGGAAGCCTTGGCCGCGCTGATCGAGGGGGGCGGCTACGAGCGGCATGGGCGGCGCATCCGCCGCAGGAATGCCGAGCGCCGCGCCGCGCTGCTGTCCGCTTTCGGGCGCAGCCTGCCCGGCGCGGTGACGCTGACGGGGACGGAAGCGGGTCTCCACATCGTCGCCTGGCTGAACGGCATCCCTCGAGCGGCGGAAGAGGAGTTCGTTTCCCGGGCGGCCGATGCCGGGCTCGGCATCTATCCGATCACCCCGTTGTACGATCCCGCCGGGCGTGCTCCGCGTCCGGATTGTGCCGGCTTCGTCCTCGGATACGCCGCCCTCACCGTGGCGAGCATCGAGAAAGGAGTGGCATTGCTGGCCGAATTGGTTCGCTCGCACGATCAAGGATGAACGGCGGCGATCAGGCCTTCACCCACGGCCGTTCGGCTCGCAAGGTCCGGCCGTCTGTCGGGCCCGGTCCCCGCCGGCCCCCGGGTGCCGTGCTGGACATCGCGGCCACTCATGAGGGGCGCGCTGTCGCCGTGCGGGCCGGCTACCCCTCCAGCCGGTCCCGCAGCCCGTACCACAGCGTCATCAGGGGTACGCCGGCGCGGCGCAGCCCGTGGAACGGGATGCGGCCGAGCGGCGTGATCGGGAAGGCGATCTGGTCGGCG
>JADZBA010000194.1 GCA_020852355.1 Alphaproteobacteria bacterium | reverse complement strand
TTCCTGCCGGCGGAGGGCGAGCCATGACCACGATCGCCGCCTACTGGGTCGACCACGCCGCGGTCGCCGCCTATGCCGACACGGTCGCCCTGGCCCGCATCGCTCGCCGGGACGGACTGGACGCGCTCACGCCCGACCAGCTCTATGCCCTGTGGGGCCGCGAGATTCTGTTGCCCGGCCCGGCCGGCGAACGGCCGGAGCGGGTGGCGATCGCCCGCGAGTTGGAGCGGCGAGGGTTGCCGCGATGAAGCCGATCCCCCGTGGCTATTCACCGGGCGTCGTTCGCCCGGCTCGAGGAGAGAATGCGATGACGTTGCCCGTCCCGATTTCGACCGCCGTCTCCAAGCGCGAGTCGCTCTTGCCCGGCAGCAGCCAACTCGGCACGCAGCTCGAGCTGGCGAAGCTGCTCTTCGAGAGCGGCACCCTGCCCACCCACATCAAATCGCCGGCCGCGGCGTTCGCCATCGTCCAGAAGGGGTTGGAAGTTGGCCTGCCGCCCATGTACGCCCTCTCGAATATCGTCTTCATCAACGGCAGGCCAAGCGCCAATGCCGAGGCGATGCAGGCGCTCATCTACCGCGACCACGGCGACGACGCCCTGCGCTTCGAGGAGACGACCGACGATGTCGCCACCGTCTCCTACAAACGGCGCGGCTGGACGGAGCGGCGCACCGCCAGCTTCACCCTCGCCGAGGCCGAGCGCGCCGGCTTGACCAAAAAGGACGGCCCGTGGCGGCAATACCCGGCGGCGATGCTCCGGGCGCGGGCGATCAGCGTCGCCGCGCGGATGGCATTCGCCGACACCATCGGCGGGCTGTACACCCCCGAGGAGCTTGGGGCCGACGTGACCATCGACGGCGAGGATCAGATCGTCGTGCGCGAAGTGCCGCCCGAGACGACGATCGCGCGGCCCACGCCGGTCCCGAAGGCGCTCGCCCGGCCCGAGCCGGCTCCGTCGCCTGAGGAGGACGATTTCGACCCGGCCGCGGTGGGGCCGAAGGCGTGGGCGGCGATCGAGGCGCGTCACGCCGACGACCCACAGAAGTGGGGCGCGGTGATCGAGCGGGCGGACGCGTCCGCCCTGCGCGACCGGCTGGAGCGCGCCGTCTCCGACGATGACGCGGCCATCCTTGTGTCCTATTTCGCGAACAACAGCCTGCGCAAGATCGACGCCCT
Organism: Alphaproteobacteria bacterium; assembly: GCA_020852355.1. Taxonomy (GTDB): domain Bacteria; phylum Pseudomonadota; class Alphaproteobacteria; order ATCC43930; family Allostellaceae; genus Allostella. Next base: position 1,334 of record JADZBA010000194.1, on the reverse strand, counting down.
TACCAGGGCCGAGGCCGGCGCGATCTCGGGTTTCCTCAAGTCGCACAAGGACCAGGCCGACGATCGTCTGCGCTCCCTGCGGCCAGTCGCGCAGGCGTGGTTGCTCGCCAAGCTTGATGGGGAGTTGTTTTAGGTGGCCGACCGGCCGCTCGACCGGGTGCTGGCGCGCCTGGCCGGCGTCAAGGCGTCGGGAGGCGGGCATGTCGCCCGCTGCCCGGCGCATGACGACGCCCACCAGTCGCTCTCGGTCACCGATGGCGACGACGGGCGGGTGCTGCTGCACTGCCACACCGGCTGCACCCCCGAGGCGGTCGCCGCGGCGGTCGGCTTCTCCCTGCGCGACCTGTTCGCGCCCAAAGACGCGGCCCCGGCGAGGCCGGCCGCGAAGGCGCGTATCGTCGCGACCTACGAATACCGCGACGAGAGCGGCGAGCTGCTCTATCAGGCCGTCCGCCTCGAGCCGAAGGATTTTCGCCAGCGCCGCCCCGACCCGGCCAAGCCTGGCGCCTGGCTCTGGAACCTCTCGGGCGTCCGGCGGGTGCTGTACCGCCTGCCGGAGCTGCGCGCCGCCGACCCTGCCCTGCCGGTCTACGTGGTCGAGGGTGAGAAGGACGTCGACACGCTGCGCGCCATCGGGCTGCTGGCGACCTGCAACGTCGGCGGCGCGGGCAAGTGGGCCGACGCCTACAGCGCGGCGCTCGCCGGCCGGCACGTCGTCATCGTCCCCGATCTGGACACGCCGGGTATCGACCACGCCGAGAAGGTGGGCCGAGCGCTCATCCTCCACGCCGCCTCGGTGCGCGTGCTGCGGCTGCCCGATCTGGGGCCGGTGGCCGCCAAGCACGGGCGTGATGTCTCCGACTGGCTGGCGGCGGGCGGGACGGCCGAGCGGCTGGCCGAACTGGCCGGGCAGACCGCCCTCTATGACCCGGACGACGATGGGGACGGCCGGCCCTGGATTGCGGCCTATGCGTCCGACCTGCTGGTGGTGGTTGGCGAAGCATGGCAGGCGATCGCCGCCAAGAACGACCCGCCGCGCTTGTTCGTGTTCGGCGGCGACATCGTCCGGGTGACGGCGCGGCCAGGCGAGCCGCCGGCAAGCCGTGCGCTCACCGACGACGGGCTGTGGCGCGAGCTGCTGCGCTGCGCCCGGTTCTACGAGGAGAAGGCGCAGGGCAAGGACCGCGACACCGAGCGCGTCTGGATCGACCCGCCCGACCGGGTCATCCGAGCGATGGCCGACGCCGACGCGCCGCCGGTGCCGCTGCTGGAGCGCATCATCGAAACGCCGTCGTTCGCCCGTGACGGCTCGTTCATCGCCGCCCCCGGCTACG
>JADZBA010000193.1 GCA_020852355.1 Alphaproteobacteria bacterium | reverse complement strand
TTCGGCTTGCTGTGGTCGGGCAATGGCGGCAGGACGCCGAGACCCGCGGCGGTGGCCGCCGCGATGGCCGTGGTGGCCGAGGACAGCATCGGCCCCGCGGGCGCCCTGACCGCGCGCGGGCTCGTGCCGCTGCCGGCGGCCGAGCGCGTGGCGCTGCGCGAGCGGGTGCTGGAGATGGGAGGGGCGCTGTGAGGGGAAGCATGCGATCGGTCGCCGCCGCCATCCTGGCCCTCGCCCTCGTCCTGCCGGTGCCGGCGGTCGCCCAGGCGCCGCGCGAGGACGGCGGCTTCATGGCCACGACGGCGCGGATCGCGGGCGGCGCGTGGAGCGGCCTCGTCGACGGCGCGAGCTGGGCCTGGTCGGCGGCCGGCGCCCCATTCCTGCCCGCGGCACCCGGGCCCTTCATGCCCGACCAGTGGTCGGAGCCCGAGACGGAGTTCCTGGCGCTGATGGAGGCGGCGGGCTACCGCCTCGCGTCGATCGAGACCGGCGGCATGCTCCTCACCCGCGTCATCTACCGCTTCGAGCAGGAGCGGCGGCTCAGCGACGGCGACCGCGACCGCGCGCGCCGGGCGATCGAGGCGCATCGCGCCCGGTCGTGGGGAATCGCCGCCTCCGCCCACCGCTGGGTCGTCGAATCGGTCATCGACGCCGGCCTTTCGACCGAATTCCGCGTCGCCACCGTCGAGGTGACGACCCGGCCCCTGCCGAACCTGACCTTCCATGTCGTGGCGCTCGACCGGCCGCTCGACGATTCGGAGCGGCGGCTCGTCGAGGAGATGCAGCCCCGCCTGACGGGAGCGGCGGAGTAGCGGTCCCGCGCGGCTTCGTCCCCGGCGGGTCCCTGGTTGCGGTGACAACGTATCGCGAACGACGGCGAAGGACGCACCGCCGCCCCGTGATCCACGATCCGCCGGCGGCGGCGGCCTAAGGCGTCGCGCGGGCGGCCGATGCCATGACGACGCATCCCGTGAGCCGATCGCGTGCCTGGTCGAGCAGCGCAGCGGCCTGGGCGCCGATCTCGCCGGCGATCTCGCGCTGGGTATCCGCCAGCGCGGCGACCAGCCGTTGCTCGAAGTCGCCGCGATGGCTGATCGCGTCGACCCGGTTCACCAGATAGTCGAGCGTCCAGATCAATGCCGTGCCCGACACCGCCGCGGCGATCGGCCCGCCGCCCAGGCCCATCCCCAGCAGGCCCGCCGTGGCGAGCACGCCGCCGCCGCCGAGCACCCGCATCCCGACGATGGTGATGCGCGCGGCGTAGGGCCGGGCGAACCGCATGGCGTAGAGGTCGCTCTGGTCGGGCTCCAGCCGCTCCTTGGCGACGGGACCGTTGGTCGACAGCGCCGGCAGGTCGGACACCTCCGCCGTGCAGGCGAGGCCCGCGGGCGCCGGCACCGAGACGGCGCCGGCGGCATGGCGCGCGACGAAGGCGTCGAGCTCGCGCCGGTCGGCGGCCGCGACGCGGCGCCATTCATGGCTCAGCGTCGCGCCGGTCCGTGCCACGGCGACCTCGAGGGCGTCGTCGATCGCCGCCGGGGTGACGACCATCTCCTCGAAGCGCCGGTCGACGACCTGATGCAGGCCCTGCGACACGGCGTCCCCGAGCGGCACGGGCTGGCTGCCCTCCCCCAGCCCCAGCCACAGCGCGATCGCCCGCTCGGCGACGAGATACGTCGCGACGTAGCTCTCCAGCCAGCCGTAGACCCAGTCGGTATAGATCGGGATGCGCTCCGACAGCCGCAGGAAGACGGCGGCGACCTCGAGCGCGATCATCGTGTCCGACATCGAGCGCAGGCGCTCGTGCTCGAACGCGATCCGCCGCTCGCGCCGCTCGCCGAACCGCTGCCACTCGTCCGCGGGCACCTGTACCCGGAACGTCCTGCCGTCCCCGGCCGACCAGAGGATCGCCGTCTCGGCCGGGGCCGGAGCCTGGGCCCCGACGGGCGCCGCGGCGGCGAGCAGCCCGGCGGCCAGGGCGGCGAGGACCGCCCTCACGCCCTTGCCTCCGCGTGCCGGCATGCGGGTCAGCGGGTGCCGACCTTCTCGTAGACGCTGTTGTACAGCCAGTCCGCGACCCACGCGCCGAGCACCGCGCTGCCGACGGCGTAGATCCGCGAGGCGGCGAGCGCGGAATCGGCGATCACCGTGCCGGCCAGCGGCGCGCCCGCCGCCAGCGGCGGCGCCAGGGTGGCGGCGACCATGTTGAACAGCACCACGCCGGAGATCGCCCCGATCGCCAGCGGCGTCAGGTCATGCTTGTGGCCGAGGGGGCCGCTGGCCTGCACGAAGTCCTCGAACCGCAGGTCGGGCGGCAGCCGGGTGGCGGGCGCGGCGGGACCGGCCGACGCCGGCGGGGCAGCGCCGCCCGGCACCTGCGCCGATGCGGCCGCTACGGTAGCGAGAGCGAGCCAGAGCAGGGCTGCCGACAGGATCGCACGCACCTCGTGGGCCTCCTCTTCCGGAACCGGGATCAGCGCCGAACCGCGAGCGGGCCGGCCAGGTTCGACATCACGGCGGGGACGGTCACTGGTGCAGCCCCCTGCCCGGCGAGGCGAACCCGTTCCGTCATCACGTAGCCCGCGCGCCGGAGCTC
>JADZBA010000192.1 GCA_020852355.1 Alphaproteobacteria bacterium | reverse complement strand
TCGGCGATCACCACCCGCGCGCGCCGCGACGGCAACCATTGGGTGCTGAACGGGACCAAGCAGTTCATCACCTCGGGCAGCAGTGCCGACCTCGCCATCGTCTTCGCGGTGACCGACCCCGCCGCCGCCAAGAAGGGCATCAGCGCCTTCCTGGTGCCGACCAGGACGCCCGGCTGGAAGGTGGCGCGGATCGAGGAGAAGCTCGGGCTGCGGGCGTCGGACACCTGCCAGATCCTGCTGGAGGACGTGCGCCTGACGCCCGACCTGATGCTGGGCGAGGAAGGCCAGGGCTACCGCATCGCGCTCGCCAACCTCGAGGGCGGGCGCATCGGCATCGCCGCCCAGGCGGTCGGCATGGCGCGCGCGGCCTACGAGGCCGCCCGCGACTACGCCAAGGAGCGCAAGTCCTTCGGCAAGGCGATCATCGACCATCAGGCGGTCGGTTTCCGCCTCGCCGACATGGCGACGCAGATCCATGCCGCTCGCCTGATGACGCTGGATGCCGCGGCCAGGCGCGACCGCGGCGAGCCGTGCCTGACCGAGGCGGCGATGGCCAAGCTGTTCGCCTCCGAGATGGCCGAGAAGGTCGCCTCCGACGCCATCCAGATCCACGGCGGCTACGGCTACCTCGCGGACTTCCCGGTGGAGCGCATCTACCGCGACGTGCGCATCTGCCAGATCTACGAGGGCACCAGCGACATCCAGCGCCTGCTGATCGCGCGCAGCATCGCGGCGGAGTGAACCGTTCCGGCGGAGAGGACAAGATGGCGGCACCGATCGACTACTACTTCGACTTCTCCTCGCCCTACGGCTATGCCGCCTCGGCGCGCATTGACGCCATCGCGGCCCGGCACGGCCGCGAGGTGCGCTGGCGGCCGATTCTGCTGGGCGCCGTCTTCAAGGTGACCGGCGGCCAGCCGCTCACCTCCATCCCGCTGAAGAGCGACTACGCGCAGCGCGACTTCGCGCGTTCGGCGCGCCTGATGGGGCTGCCCTTCAAGATGCCGCCGACCTTCCCGTTCGCCTCGGTCGCCCATTGCCGCGCCTTCTACTGGATCGAGGACCAGGATGCCGGCAAGGCGCGCATGTTCGCGCGCGCCGTCTATCACCGCATCTTCGGCGAGGGTCGCGACATCGCCGGTCCGCAGGAGCTGGGCACGATCGCCGAACCGCTGGGCTATCCGGCCGCCGACGTCGTTGCCGGGATGAATTCGCCCGGGGTGAAGGAGCGCCTGAAGACCGAGGTCGACGGCGCCATCGCGCGCGGCGTCTTCGGGTCGCCCTTCATCTTCGTCGACGACGAGCCGTTCTGGGGCGCCGACCGCCTGGACCAGGTCGACCGCTGGCTGCAGACCGGCGGATGGTGACGGCGCAGCCCGCCTAACGCCCGCCGCCCGCCTGACGCCCACCGTCGGCCATCGTCGCGCGCTGCCGCGCCGGCCGGGCGGCGAGGCGCTCGACATAGGCCGCCGTCGGTCCCTCGCGTTCCATGACGCCGGTGCCGAGCGCCCATGCCAGCATCGAGCCGACCATGATGTCGGCCGCGGAGAACTGGTTGCCGAGCAGGAACTCGCGGTGGGCGACGGCGTCGCGCACCACCGCCGTCATCGTCGTCCAGTCGCCCCATGCGAGCGCTCCCGGCGGCGCCGGCATCTCGATCCTGAGGAAGGCGAGCGTCAGGAGCGGCTCCAGCACGCCGGCCGCGTAGAACATCCACGAGAGGTACTCCGCGCGCCTGGGATCGACGACGATCGGCGCGAGGCGGCCGGGCGCGTAGCGATCGGCCAGGTGCATGCAGATGGCGCCACGCTCCGTCACCACCATCGGCCCGTCGGCGAGCGCCGGCACCTTGCCCGACGGGTTGATCTTGAGATAGGCGGCGCCGCGCTGCTCGGCCGCCGCGAGGTCGAGCTTCCGCACGCGGTAGGGCAGCCCGAGCTCCTCCAGCATCCAGAGCGCGGTGAGCGAGCGGCTTTGGGGGATGTGGTAGAGCGTCAGCCCGCGGGTCGTGGCCATGGCCGTCTCCTCGGCCCGTAGAACTGTCCCGCCGGGCCGTCGTTCCCCTGCCGCACCGCGCGGCGTCCGGCTGGTCGCGTCGGGCGGCGGCCGGACGCACCGGCCGCCGCTGGCCGCCTCAGAAGAGGCCGACGACGTTGCCGGCGGGATCGAGGCCGATATGCTCCGCCGCGGGCGTCCTCGGCAGGCCCGGCATGGTCATGATGTCGCCGCACAGCGCCACCACGAAGCCGGCGCCCGCCAGGAGGCGCAGCTCGCGCACCGGGATGACGTGCCCCGACGGCGCTCCCTTGGCGTCGGGGTCGGTGGTGAAGCTGTACTGCGTCTTCGCCATGCACACGGGCAGGGCGCCGTAGCCGGCCTTCTCGAGCTCCTGGGCGCGGGCGACGACCCTGGCGTCGGGCGCGATGTCGGCGGCGCCGTAGAGCGTGGTGGCGACCGTGCGGATCTTGTCGAGGATCGGCATCGCGTCGGGATAGAGCACCTGGAAGCGCGACGTCCCGCCCTCGGCGACGGCGACCACGGCGCGCGCCAGGGCCTCGGCGCCGGCGCCGCCGTCGGCCCAGTGGCTGCAGTCGAAGGCGTCGACCCCGAGGCTGCGGCAGCCGGCGACGACGGCCTCGCGCTCGGCCGGCGTGTCGCTGGCGAAGCGGTTGAGGGCGACCAGCGGCGGCACGCCGAAACGGCGCACGTTCTCGACGTGGCGAGCGAGATTGGCGAAGCCGGATTCGACCGCGGCGACGTTCTCGCGCCCGAGGTCGGCCTTGGCGACGCCGCCATGCATCTTGAGCGCGCGCACGGTGGCGACGATGACGGCGGCCGCGGGTGCCAGGCCGGCCTTGCGGCACTTGATGTCGAAGAACTTCTCGGCACCGAGGTCGGCGCCGAAGCCGGCCTCGGTCACGACATAGTCGGCGAGCCGCAGGGCGGTCGTCGTCGCCAGCACCGAGTTGCAGCCATGCGCGATGTTCGCGAACGGGCCGCCATGGACGAAGGCGGGGCTGTTCTCGATGGTCTGCACGAGGTTCGGCATCAGGGCGTCCTTCAGCAGGACCGTCATCGCCCCCGCCGCCTTGATGTCGCCCGCGGTCACCGCCTTGCGCTCGCGCGTCGCCGCGACGACGATCCTCGCCAGCCGGTCCTCCAGGTCGTGGAGGTCGCGCGCCAGGCAGAAGATCGCCATCACCTCCGAGGCCACGGTGATGTCGAAGCCGTCCTCGCGCGGGTAGCCGTTGGCGACGCCGCCGAGGCCGACGACGATCTGGCGGAGCGCGCGGTCGTTCATGTCGAGGACGCGCCGCCAGGTGATGCGCCGGGGATCGATGCCCAGGCCGTTGCCCCAGTAGAGATGGTTGTCGACCAGCGCGGCCAGCAGGTTGTTCGCGGCGCCGATCGCGTGGAAGTCGCCGGTGAAGTGGAGGTTGATGTCCTCCATCGGCACGACCTGCGCCCGGCCGCCGCCGGCCGCCCCGCCCTTCATGCCGAAGGACGGCCCGAGGCTCGGCTCGCGCAGGCAGATCGCGGCGCGCTTGCCGATGCGGTTGAGCGCGTCGCCGAGGCCGACGGTGGTCGTCGTCTTGCCTTCGCCGGCCGGCGTCGGGTTGATCGCGGTCACGAGGACGAGCCGGCCCTGGGGCCGGTCCTTCTGGGCGGCGATCCAGCCGAGGTCGATCTTCGCCTTGGTGGCACCGTAGCGGTAGAGGGCCGAGCCGGGGATGCCGAGACCGGCGCCGATCTCCTCGATCGGCTTCAGCGTGGCGGCGCGGGCGATCTCGATGTCGGTGCTCATGCGGCGTCCTTCGCGGCGAGGATCGGGGCATAGACGGCACGGTCGACGTTGCCGCCGGAGAGGATCACGGCGACGCGCCGTCCGGCCATCGCGGCGCGTTCCTGCAGCAGCGCCGCGAGGGGGGCGGCGCCCGCGCCCTCGGCGACGTTGTGGGTGTCGGTGAAGTAATGGCGCATCGCCGCCGCGATCGCCGCGTCGTCGACGGTGACGATGCGCTCTGCGCCGGCCTTGATCATCGCGAACGCTTCGGCATTCGGCACCCGGCAGGCGACGCCGTCGGCCATCGTGTCGACGGCATTGGTCGAGACGGGCCTGCCCGCGGCGAACGACAGGGCGTAGGCGGGCGCCCCGGCCGCGACGACGCCGACCACCTTGGTCCGCAGGCCGAGCGCGTCGCGCGCCGCCATCGTGCCGCAGATGCCGGACCCCAGCCCGATCGGCACGTAGACCGTGTCGATATCCGGCACCGCGGAGAAGAGCTCGAGGGCGTAGGTGCCGACGCCTTCGACCAGGTCGGGCTGGAAGGAATCGACGAAGTGCAGGCCCAGCCGGTCGGCCTCGGCGCGGGCGAACTCGTAGGCGTCCTGGAAGTCGTCGCCATGCTCGACGATGGCGGCACCCTGGGCGCGCATCGCCGCGTTCTTCTCGACGCTGTTGCCGTGCGGCACGACGACGGTCGCCGCGAGACCGGCGGCGCGCGCGGCGAGCGCCACGCTCTGGCCGTGGTTGCCGCGCGTCGCGGTGACGACGCCCGCGAGTCCCGGCCGCGTCTGCTTGACGCGGTCCATGTGGACGATGCCGCCGCGCACCTTGAAGGCGCCGATCGGAGTGTGGTTCTCGTGCTTGACCCAAACTTCGGCTGCGGCGCGCGCACAGAGCAGGGGCCAGCAAAACTGCGGCGTCGGGCCGAACACCGCATGTACCTTGGCGGCCGCCGCTTCGAGCGCGGCTCGGTCGGGGAGGGACATCGGGGGCGGCCTCGGCCGTGGCGGGGAGGCGGAACTTAGCCCGGCGGGCGATGGGCGGGAAGGGGCGCCGGGCCGGGTCAGGCGGGCGCCAGCCGCTTCTCCATGCGGAAGTTGCGCAGGACCTGGCCGCGGCGCTCCACCTCCTGGGCGGCGATCACCG
>JADZBA010000191.1 GCA_020852355.1 Alphaproteobacteria bacterium | reverse complement strand
CGGGTCGGACGCGAGCGGGAACATTTCGTGGAAGGCGCCGTCGGGCATGGCTCACCTGCTGGGATCGGGTCGACCCGCCGAACACCACGGATCACCGGCGGCGTCAAGGGCCGCGCCTGCGCCGGGCGCCGCGCTCATGCCAGCTCGGCGCGCACCTTCTGCCGCAGCACGTCGATGACGACGAGGCGCGACTGGCGCTCGACGTGCCAGAAGGTCCAGCCGTTGCAGGCCGGCGTCCCCTGGACCGAGGCGCCGATCTGGTGGATCGAACCCTTGGCGTCCGCCGAGATCACCATGCCGTCGGCGCGCACCTTGGCGGTCCAGCGCCGCGTCTGGTCGAACAGCACCTCGCCCGCGCGCACCAGCCCGCGCTCGACCAGCGAGCCGAAGGGCACGCGCGGCTCGTCGCGCCGGGCGTCGAGCTGCACCGTCGCCCCGTCGGCGGCGGTGATGCGGGCGATGCGCTCCTCGGCGATGGCGGCATAGTCGGCGTCGCGCTCGATGCCGATCCAGCGCCGCCCCAGGCGCTTGGCGACGGCGCCGGTGGTGCCGGTGCCGAAGAAGGGATCGAGCACGATATCGCCCGGCCGCGTCGCCGACAGGATGACGCGGTGGAGCAGCGCCTCGGGCTTCTGCGTCGGGTGCGCCTTGCGGCCGTCGCGCTTCAGCCGCTCGGCGCCGGTGCAGATCGGCAGCGACCAGTCGCTGCGCATCTGCAGCCCCTCGTTCAGCGCCTTCATCGCCTCGTAGTTGAAGGTATAGCGCGCGTCGCGGCGCTTGGCGGCCCAGATCAGCGTCTCGTGCGCGTTGGTGAAGCGCCGGCCGCGGAAGTTCGGCATCGGGTTGGTCTTGCGCCACACGACGTCGTTCAGGATCCAGAAGCCGAGATCCTGGATGCGCGCGCCGACGCGGAAGACGTTGTGGTAGCTGCCGATCACCCAGATCGTCCCGTCCTCCTTGAGGACGCGCCGCGCCGCCGTCAGCCACTCGAGCGTGAAGCGGTCATAGGCGGCGAAGTCCTGGAACTTGTCCCAGTCGTCGTCGACGCCGTCGACCGACGAGTGGTCCGGCCGCCGCAGGTCGCCGGCGAGCTGCAGGTTGTACGGCGGATCGGCGAAGACGAGATCGACCGATCCGGCCGGCAGACGGTTCATCCGGTCGACGCAGTCGCCGACCAGGATCGCGTCCGGCGCGATGCTGTTGGTGCCCCCCATGGGGTCACCATGCGCGGCATTGTGGACAACGTCAATTCTGCCGTGAAGAACAACAAGTTATCGAGTCTAGCGAGTCATGAGACTCAAGATGTGGGAAATCGGGGCGAAGCTGCGCCGGTGATGGACGGTCGTGCCGAATCGGGCGAGCGCGTCGCGGTGGGCCTCGGTGCCGTAGCCGACATTGGTTTCCCAGCCGTATCCCGGATGGCGGCTGGCCAGCCGCACCATCAGCGCATCGCGCACGACCTTGGCGACGATGGACGCCGCCGCGATCGACAGCGAGCGCCCGTCGCCGCCGACGACGGTGACGACCCGGCAGCCGAGCGGCGGTGCCTGGTTGCCGTCGACGAGGACGGCGTCGGGCCGGCACGGCAGGCGCGCCAGCGCCCGCGCCATGGCGACGAAGGTCGCGCGCAGGACGTTGATGCGGTCGATCTCCCGTGCGCTCGCCGCGCCGATGCCGACCAGCGCATGGGCGCGGATCTCGCGGGCCAGCACCACGCGCCGCTCGGCCGGCACCTTCTTGCTGTCGTCGAGCGCCGCCAGGACGGCGTCGGGCATGCGCCCCGGATCGAGCACCACCGCGGCCGCGACGACGGGACCCGCCCAGGGCCCCCGGCCGACCTCGTCGATGCCGCAGACGATGCCGCCGAGATCGCGCTCCAGCACAAAATCGGGCATTCCTCGTTCGATCCCCGCGCGCCTTCGTGTCGCCGCATCGGCATAGCATCTAAGGTGCGTCGAACCGAGCATGGAAGCGATCCACCAGATCATCTTCGCCGGCGCGCTCATCGTGCTGGCCAGCATCCTCGCCGGGCGCCTGTCGACGCGCTTCGGCGCGCCCGTGCTGCTGGTCTTCCTCGTGCTGGGCATGCTGCTCGGCGACGAGGGGCCCGGGCAGGTGCAGTTCTCCGACGCCCGCGCCGCCTACTTCATGGGCAGCGTCGCGCTGGCGGTGATCCTGTTCGACGGCGGGCTGCGCACGACCCGCGACAACATGCGGCTGGCATGGGCGCCGGCGACCTCGCTCGCCACCGTCGGGGTACTGGCCACGACGATGCTGACGGCGGTCGCGGTGTGGTTCGCGGTCGACCTGGAGCCGCTGGAAGCGTTCCTCATCGCCTCGGTGGTGGCATCGACGGACGCCGCCGCCGTCTTCATGCTGATGCATCTGCGCGGCCTCGACGTGAATCGGCGCGTCGGTGCCACGCTGGAAGTCGAATCGGGCATCAACGACCCCATGGCGATCTTCCTGACGCTGGGCGCCACGCTGCTGCTCGATGCCGACCGACGCTATCCCGACCTGATGCTGCTCGCGACCTTCATCTGGGAGATGGGGATCGGCCTGCTCGCCGGCTGGGCCGGCGGCCACGCGCTGGTCTGGCTGATCAACCGCCTGCAGCTCGCCGCCGGCCTCTATCCGATCCTCGCGGTGGCGGGCGCGGTGGTGATCTTCGGCGCGACGCTGCTGGTGCATGGCAGCGGCTTCCTGGCGATCTTCCTGGTGGGCTACGTGCTGGGCAACCGCCGGCATCGCGGGAACCAGCTCATCATGCGCTTCTCCGATGCGCTCGGCTGGCTCAGCCAGATCGCGCTGTTCCTCATGCTCGGCCTGTTCGTCACCCCGTCGACGCTGCTGCCCTACGTGGCGCCCGCCCTGATCGTCTCCGCCGTGCTGCTGCTCGTCGCCCGCCCGGCAGCGGTGTGGCTGTCGCTGTGGCCGTTCCGCTTCCGCACGTCGGAGAAGCTGTTCATCGCCTGGGTCGGGCTGCGCGGCGCGGTGCCGATCTATCTCGCGATGATCCCGCTGCTGCATGAGCTGCCGCACGCCCACACCGTGTTCTCCGTCGCCTTCGTGGTCGTCATCGTCTCGCTCGTGCTGCAGGGCTGGACGCTGCCGCTGGCCGCGCGCCTGACCGGCGTCGAGCTGCCGCCGGAGACGGCGTCCGCCGACGACCGGCTCGACCTCGACCCGCTGCACCGCCAGTCGCGCGAGCTCGTCGGCTATCGCGTCGCCGCCGGCAGCGCCGCCGTCGGGCACGTACCGGTCGAGCTGCACCTGCCGGCGGACGCCGCCGTCGTGACGGTGCTGCGCGACGATCGCGTGCTGCGGCCCGAGGCGGGCGAGCCGCTCGCCCCCGACGACCTCGTGCTGGCGCTCGCCCGCACCGAGACGCTCTACCGTCTCGACCGGCTGTTCGCCGCCCAGGTGCGCCCGCTGCACGAGGCGGTCGAGCTGACGCTCGGCGACTTCCCGGTCGATCCGGCGACGGCGATCGGCACGATCGTCGACTTCTACGGCCTGCCCGCCAGCGTCGCCGACCGCGCGCTGCGCGCCGATGCCTACGTCACCGACCATCTCGGCCGCGAGGCGGTCGCCGGGGACGCGGTGCCGCTGGGCGCGGCAGAGCTGGTGGTACGCGAGACGGTACGCGGGAGGATCGAGCGGCTCGGCCTCCGCCTCGATCCGGAGACCGTCCGTTCCCCCGCCTCCCGCCTCGGCCGGCGATTGCGGGCGCTGCGGGCCGGCCTGGCCTTCCGCCTGAAGCGGCGCCGTCAGTCGAGCACGTAGCGCCGGTCGGTCATGCAGTAGTAGGTGGTCCGCCGCGCGCCGGCGGAGCGGACGAGGCGGCCCTCGCCGACGCCGTGGCGGAAATCGAAGCGGATCTCCTCGCCGACGGCCGCGTCGACCCAGGACAGGCTGACCAGCGGGCTGCCGAGGCTCTTCTCGCAGCACTCGCTGCGGCAACCGCCGCCGACGCAGCAACCCCATGGCCGGGCGGTGTCGGCGACGCACGAATGCAGCAGGTCGGGCACCTCCGCCGCCACCTTCGGCGTCTGGTCGAGGACGCGGGCGCGCGCGAACCCGTCCTCCAGCACGATCAGTCGGGCACGCGCGAAGCGCCGCTCCAGCCCGTCGACGAGCGGCGTCAGCGGCGTGCCGCGCACGACGTTGCGGAAGTCCTCGCCGGTCATCACGAAGCCGACCAGATAGCCGCGGCGCGGCGTTCCCTGCAGCGCGTTCGCGGCGAAGGCGGCGCCGGTTGCGACGGCCGGCCCGCCGCAGGCGACGAAGCCGGTGCGGCGGCATTCCGGGCAGGCGTCGTCGATCGCCTCGTGGAGCGCCGCCCGGCGCTCGGCCGGCACGGTCAGCCCCTGGGCGCCGGCGGCCGCCGGCCAGAGCAGCGCCCAGAGCACGACCGCGAGCAGGCGCGCCACGATCACGGCTTGATCGTCGGCTGCTCGGTGGGCTCGGCGATGATCGCGTGCTGCCAGAGCGCGTGGGCGAAGCCGTAGGGCCCGCGATTGACGAAGGCCTCCATGTGCTTGGCCTCGACGAGCTGGTCGGAGTCGATCCAGATCGCCGATCCCGGCTTCACGACGTCGGTCTTGCGCTTGCATTCCAGGTCGAGCTCGATCGGCGTGCCCTTGGTGGTGGGGCCACGGAACACGCGCTCGATCTTGCCGTAGACGGTGCAGATGCCCGGTGTCGGGGTCGGCACCTTCACGCGCTCGATGGCGATCTGGATGTGGAACTCGGACTTGATGCGGGCGTCGCGAAAGGCGCGCTCGGGGAAGGTCTGCGCCGCCGCCGGGGCGATCCCGGCGGCGAGCAGCAGGATCACGAGCGCCCGCCCGCCGCCCATCACTCGGCCGCCGCGGCCGCGACCGGCGGCCGCCACCGGAGCACCGGCTTGCGGGCGGCCGCCGTCTCGTCGAGGCGACGGCGGGGCGTGAAGCGCGGCGCCGCATGGAACCACTCGGCCGCACCCGGCCGGCGCGAACGCTCCGCCAGGCCGCGCACCACGCCGATGAACTGGTCGAGGCTGTCCTTGCTCTCCGTCTCCGTCGGCTCCATCAGGAGCGCGCCGTGGACGACGAGCGGGAAATACATCGTCATCGGGTGATAGCCCTCGTCGATCAGCGCCTTCGCGAAGTCCAACGTGGTGACGCCGGTGTCCTTCAGGAAGCCGTCGTCGAACAATACCTCATGCATGCAAGGCCCGTCGAACGCCGGGGTCAGGAGATCGCGCAGGCCGGCCATCAGGTAGTTGGCGTTGAGCACCGCGTCGCTCGCCACCTGGCGCAGCCCGTCGCCGCCGTGGCTCATCATGTAGGCGAGCGCGCGCACGAACATGCCCATCTGGCCGTGGAAGCCCTTGATGCGGCCGATCGTGCCCGGCGCCTCGCCCGCCTGCTCGACGAGCCTGAAGCCGTTCGGGCCGTGCACCACCCAGGGCAGCGGCGCGTGCGGCGCCAGAGCCGCGGCCAGGACCACTGGCCCGGAGCCGGGCCCGCCGCCGCCGTGCGGCGTCGAGAAGGTCTTGTGCAGGTTGATGTGCATGCAGTCGATGCCGAGGTCGGCCGGCCGCACTCGCCCGACGATGGCGTTGAAGTTGGCCCCGTCGCAGTAGAAGAAGGCGCCGGCCCCGTGCACTGCGGCGGCGATCTCCAGGATCTCGTCCTCGAAGAGGCCGCAGGTGTTGGGATTGGTCAGCATGATCGCCGCGACGCCGCCGTCGAGCTTCGCCTTCAGGGCCGCCAGGTCGACGCGG
>JADZBA010000190.1 GCA_020852355.1 Alphaproteobacteria bacterium | reverse complement strand
TTCGACGAGGTGACGGTCAGCCTGTTCCTCGTCGGCCCCGATCTCTCCACCCTGCCGGTCAAGATCTTCTCGGCCATCCAGGACAGCGGCAGCCCGGTCATCGCGGCGATCTCCGCCGTCCTGGTCGGCTTCACTATCGCCATCGTCTTCCTGCTCGACCGCGTGATCGGGCTGGAACTGTTCGTGGCGGCCGAGCAGCGCCGGCGGCCGGCGACCTGACCGGCCGCCGCGCCGGTCATACGAACACGAAGTCGAGGGCGACCATGGACGACGTGGTCTGGCCGGGGAGGAAGGCGAACGCGCCCGGCCCGATCGGGATGGCGAGGCCGGACTGGCCAGCAAAGTCGCCGTTGAACCACACCGCCTGCACGTCGGCGAAGGTGTCGATGCCGGTGCCGTTGATGTTCGTGAAGATCGCCACCTTGTCGCCCTCCCCATGCTGGAAATCGGCGATGACGTCGGTTCCGGTGGCCACCATGTTGGCGAAGAAGAACGTGTCGGCGCCGCTGCCGCCCTGGAGGGAATCCGCGCCGTCGCCGCCGTTGATGAAGTCGGCACCGGCGCCGCCGTCGACGGTGTCGCTCTCCCCGCCGCCGCCCAGCGTGTCGTTGCCGTCGCCGCCGAACAGGGTGTCGGACCCTTCGAAGCCTTCGAGGTCGCCCTGGATGAAGTCGTTGCCCTGGCCGCCGGTCATCATGTCGTTCTCGCCGCCGCCGACCAGGTTGTCGTCGCCGATGCCCCCGTCCATCACGTCGTTGCCGGCGCTGCCGAGCAGCTCGTCCCCCCCGTCGCCGCCCAGCAGGGTGTCCTCGCCGACACCTCCGTCGAGCGTGTCGTTGCCGCTGCCGCCATCGAGGCTGTCGGCGCCGATGCCGCCGTCGATGAAGTCGTTGCCTGCCATGCCGTTCAGCGTATCGGCGCCGAATTCGCCGAGGATGGAATCGTCGCCCTCCTCGCCGAATACCTGGTCATTACCGTTGCCGCCGGCCATGCTGTCGTTGCCGCCGGCGTCGGCGAAGAAGTCGTCGCCGTCGCCGCCGATCACCGAATCGTTGCCGATGCCGCCATTCAGCGTGTCGTTGCCGCTGCCGCCCGACAGCGAGTCCGTGCCGTCGTTGCCCTGGACGAGGTCGTTGTCGGGTCCGCCGAAGACCATGTCGTTGCCGTCGCCGCCGCTGACCTGGTCGTTGCCGCCGTCGCCGAACACGTTGTCGTCGCCCTGGCCGCCGGCGACGGTGTCCCCGTCGTTTCCGGCGGTCAGGAAGTCGTTGCCGTCGCCGCCGAGCAGGCTGTCGGAGCCATCCTCGCCGAAGATCTGGTCGCCGCCGCCGCCGCCGTCGGCCGTGTCCGCGGCGATGCCGCCGTAGAGGACGTCGGCGCCGTTCCCGCCGGACAGGTGGTCGCCGCCGTCGCCGCCGTCCAGCGAATCATCACCTTCGGAGCCGAAGACGTCGTCGTTGCCGGCACCACCGCGGACGGTGTCGTTGCCGGTGCCGGCGCTCAGGAAGTCGCCGTCGTCCCCGCCGTCGAGGATGTCGTTGCCGTCGCCGCCGGTGAGCGCGTCGAAGCCCGCGCCGCCGTCGATGCTGTCGTTGCCGTTGTCGCCGAAGAGGACGTCGTTTCCATTGCCGCCGGCAACCGTGTCGTTGCCGTTGCCGCCGGTCACCTCGTCGAGGCCGTCGTCGCCGAACAGCCCGTCGTCGCCGTTGCCCCCGAACATGGTGTCGTTGCCGGCGCCGGCCCGAGCCGTGTCGGCTCCTTCGCCGCCGTTGATCGTGTCGTCGCCGCTCTCGCCGTGGAGTGTGTCGTTGCCGAGATCGCCGTTGACGACGTCGTTGCCCTCGCCGCCATAGATAAGGTCGGCACCCTGGCCGCCGAAGGCGGTGTCGTTGCCGGTGCCGGCGAACACCGTGTCCTCGCCGATGTTGCCGTTGACGTGCCAGTCGTCCTCGGAATCGCCGTAGACGAGGTCGTTGCCCTGGCCGCCGCGGGCGAAGTCCTTGCCCGATCCGCCATAGACGAGGTCGACGCCGGTGTTTCCGTTGATCTCGTCGTCGCCGCCTTCGCCGTAGACGATGTCGTTGGCGTCGGCGCCCAGGATCAGGTCGTTGCCGTCGCCGCCGGTGATGAGGTCGTCGCCGCTGCCGTCGTTGCTGACGTTGGTGCCGCCGAAGAGCGAGTCCACGCCGCTGCTGCCGCGGATCGTGTCGTTGCCCGCACTGCCGGTGACGAAGTCGTTGCCGTCGCCGCCGTCGGCGGTGTCCGCCCCGGGGCCGAGATCGAGGAAGTCGTCGCCGACCAGGCCCGAGACCGTGTCGTCGCCCTCCAGAGCGAAGAACGTGTCGTTGCCCGCCGTGCCGACGAAGAGATCGTTGCCGCCCGTGCCGTTCGCCATGGTCAAGCCTTCCCGTCCGATTCGGTCGGTCGGGAGGCTCGCTCGGATACCCCGGCTGGGGCTCCGGCCCCTCGAGCGCTTCTGATCGCTGCGTCGAGCCGTGAGCGCGACGAACCGGTGACAAGACTAGACGCGGTGTTTCATGAAGACAAGCGCGAGGATTTATCTTCGGGGCGACAAAATCTACCAGGACGATTGTTTCGCAATCGCAGATTCCGACAGCAGGTTTAGGCGTCGGAAACCGGAAATCATTCAGCCGAACGTTGGCGGCGGCGCGGGACTTGACACTGCCCGCGCCGCCGGGCCCTCCGTCAGATGAACAGGAAATCGGCGGCGCCGTTCATCGACGCAATGGTCATGTTGTTGAGGAAGGCGCCCCCGTTGTTGCCGAGGGGAATCGCCAGACCGCTCACGCCCTGGAATGTGCTGTCGAACCACACCGCCTGCACGTCGGCGAAGCTGTCGATTCCCGTGCCGTTGATGTTCGCCCGGATGGCGATGAAGTCCACCGCCTTGTTGAAATCGGTCACGACGTCGAAACCGCCGACCGTCCAGTTGTCGAAGAAGAACGTGTCGCTGCCCACGCCGCCGATGAGCGAATCGAAGAAGTCGCCGCCGCCGATGAGATCGCTTCCGACGCCGCCGTCGATGAGGTCCTCGCCGTCGCCGCCGTCGGTGGTGTCGTTGCCGTTGCCGCCGCCGATCGTGTCGTTGCCGTTGCCGCCGAACAGGGAGTCGGAGCCTTCCGTCCCGGAGAGATCGCCCTCGATGATGTCGTTGCCCTGGCCGCCGGTGATCGTGTCGTTGTCGCCGCCGCCGAACAGGAAATCGTCGGCCGTGCCACCGTCGATCAGGTCGTTGCCGTCGCTGCCGAGCAGCAGATCCTCGCCGTCGCCGCCCTGCAGCGTGTCCGTGCCGACGTCGCCGCTGAGCGTGTCGTTGCCGCCGTCGCCGGCCATAAGGTCGTTGCCGCTGCCGCCCTCGAGCGCGTCGGCCCCGTTTCCGCCGCCGAGGACGTCGTTGGCAGCCATGCCGTTCAGCGAGTCGGCACCCTCGTCGCCGAGGATGGAATCGTCGCCCTCCTCGCCGAACGCCTGGTCGTTGCCGTTGCCGCCGGCCATGCTGTCGTTGCCGCCGGCGTCGGCGAAGAAGTCGTCGCCGTCGCCGCCGATGACCGAGTCGTTGCCGATCCCGCCGTTCAGCGTGTCATTGCCACCGCCGCCCGACATCGAGTCGGCACCGGCGTCGCCCTGAACGAGGTCGTTGTCGAGGCCGCCGAAGACCATGTCGTTGCCGTCGCCGCCGGCGACCTGGTCGTTGCCGCCGTCGCCGAAGACGCCGTCGTCGCCCTGGCCGCCCTGGACCGTGTCCTCGTCGTTGCCGGCGGTCAGGAAGTCGTTGCCTTCGCCGCCCAGCAGGCTGTCGGTGCCGTTCTCGCCGAAGATCTGGTCGTCGCCGGTGCCGCCGTCGACCGTGTCCGCTGCGAGGCCGCCGTAGAGGAAGTCGTTGCCGCTCCCGCCGACCACGTTGTCGCTGCCGTCGCCGCCGTCCACGTCGTCGCTGCCGCCGTCGCCGAAAATGCCGTCGCCGCCCGGCCCGCCGTCGAGCTGGTCGTCATCGTTGCCGCCGGTGAGGAAGTCGTTGCCGTCGCCGCCGTCGATCGTGTCCTTGCCGTCGCCGCCGTCGAGCGCGTCGATGCCTTCCCCGCCGTCGATGCTGTCGTTGCCGGTGCCCCCGTCGACACTGTCGTCGCCGACGGCGCCGTCGAGCAGGTCGTTGCCGTCACCGCCGGTGATGGTGTCGTTGCCGTTGCCGCCGTGCAGGTCGTCGTTGCCGGCCTCGCCATCGATACGGTCCTCGCCGTCGAAGCCGAGTGCGTCGTCGTCGCCGGCGTTCCCGTTCAGCGTGTCGGCGCCCTCGCCGCCGAAGAGCGCATCGTTGCCGTTGCCGCCGAAGACGGAATCGTTGCCGATGCCGGCTTCCACCGTGTCGGCCCCTTCGCCGCCGCTGACCGTGTCGTCGCCGCTCTCGCCGTTCAGCGTGTCGTCGCCGAGATCGCCGTTGACGACGTCGTTGCCCTCGCCGCCATAGAGGAGGTCGGCGCCCTGGCCGCCGAAGGCGGTGTCGTTGCCGGTGCCGGCGAAGACCGTGTCCTCGCCGATGTTGCCGTTGACGTGCCAGTCGTCCTCGGAATCGCCGTAGACGAGGTCGTTGCCCTGGCCGCCGCGGGCGAAGTCCTTGCCCGACCCGCCATAGACGAGGTCGACGCCGGTGTTGCCGTTGATCTCGTCGTCGCCGCCCTCGCCGTAGACGATGTCGTTGGCGTCGGCGCCCAGGATCAGGTCGTTGCCGTCGCCGCCGGTGATGAGGTCGTCGCCGCTGCCGTCGTTGCTGACGTTGGTGCCGCCGAACAGCGAGTCCGCGCCGCTGCTGCCGCGCAGCGTGTCGTTGCCGGCACTGCCGGTGATGAAGTCGTTGCCGTCGCCGCCGTCGGCGGTGTCTGCCCCGGGGCCGAGATCGAGGAAGTCGTCGCCGACCAGGCCCGAGACCGTGTCGTCGCCTTCCAGCGCGAAGAACGTGTCGGTGCCCGCCGTCCCGACAAAGAGATCGTTGCCGCCGGTGCCGTTCGCCATGACAAGCCTCCCCCGTCCTTCAGGTCGGTCGGGAGGTTCTCTCGGATTCCCCGGCTGGGGCCCTTGCCTCTCGAGCGCTTCTTATCGCCTCGTCGAGCCTGTCACCCGACGCACCGGCTCAAAGACTATGAGGGCCACTTCGCGAAAACAATCGCCCTAGTTAATCTCATGGATATTTGTTTTACACTAAGACGATTGTTTCGCAGTTGCTCGGCGGCCGGCAGTGGTCGTCATTCGGCTGCGAGTGGTCCGGTGAGCGCATGCCGGGCATCGCGCGCGGCGCCCGTCGCATCGCGCGCGCCGGGATCGCCCCAGCCGCCGCCGCCGCCCGTGCGCAGCACCAGGAGGTCGCCGGCGCGGAGCGCGAAGTTGTCCTTCGACTTCAGCGGGAAGACCTCGTTGCCGCGGAACACCGTGCAGCTTCCCGTCGCCCCCGGCCCGCCGCCGGCGAGGCCGCCCGCCGGGATGCGGAAGCGGTCGGCGTAGATCGAGAAGCGCACGCCGTCCTTGAGCACGCGGTACGACCGCTCCGAGCCGAGGCCGCCGCGATGGGTGCCGGCGCCGCCGGTGCCGGGGCGCAGGGAGTAGTGCTCGATGCGGAAGAAGTCGAAGTCCATGTCGAGGGACTCGACGGGCACGTTGGTGCAGTTGGAGAGCGGGCCCGCGACCGCGTCGCAGCCGTCGCCGCGCGAGGACGCGCCGTAGCCGCCGTTGTGGATCTCCAGGTAGACGCGGTAGCGGCCCTGGTCGAGAAACGACAGGCAGGTGGCGACGGTCGAATCGAAGCCGGGCGCGATGACGCGGTCGGGCACCGCCTGGCCGAGCGCGCGCACCACGGCATCGTAGGCGCGGTAGATCGCCTCCATGCGGGCCCGCACCGGTGCGGGGAAGCGCGGGTTGAGCAGCGAGCCGAGGGGGGCGGTGATGGTGACCGCGCGCCGCGCGCCCTCGTTGAAGGGCACGTCGGGGCCCGTCAGGACGCCCTTGAGGCAGCCCAGCGTCGAGGAGATGGTGGAGGCGAAGGGCGCGTTGAGCGCGGTCGCCACCTGATCGGCGGTGCCGGAATAGTCCACCTCGAGGCTGTCGCCCTTGACGCGCACCGTGGCGCGCACGCGCAGCGGCGTGTCGGAGATGCCGTCGTCGTCGACCGCGTCCTCGCCGACATACTCGCCGTCGGGCAGGGCGGCGATGGCGGCACGCACCCGGCGCTCGCAATAGTCGATCATGCCGGCCATGGCGGCCTTCACCGTGGCCGCGCCGTAACGCGCACAGAGCTCGTGCACGCGGGCGATGCCGACGCGGCAGGCGGCGAACTGGGCGTTGAAGTCGCCGATGGTCTGGTCGGGGACGCGGATGTTGGAGGCGACGAGCTGCTCGAACGGCCCGCCCGACCAGTCGCGATGCAGGTTGTACTTCGACGGCGGGATGATCAGGCCTTCCTGGTAGACGTCGGTCGCACCGACGTTGAGTCCGGGCGCGCCGCCGCCGATATCGAGATGGTGGGCGACCGCAGCCGAGAAGCCGACCAACTCGCCCTCCCAGAAGATCGGCATGAAGATGAAGACGTCCTGCAGGTGCTGGCCGCCGAAATAGGGGTGGTTGGAGATGTAGAAGTCGTCTTCCCGCAGCGTCTCGATCGGGTACTTCGCCGCGCAGCCGGCGAAGGTCAGCGACAGCGAGCCGACGAGCACGGGGATCAGCTCGTCCGACTGGGCGACGGCCTGGCCGGTCGCGTCCAGCAGGCCGGTCGAGGCGTCCTTCGCCTCGCGCACGATGGTCGAGTAGGCGGAGCGGTAGAGCTTCGCCCCCATCTCGCGGGCGCTGGCGAGCAGTGCCTGGCCGATGACCGCTTGGTCGAGCGCGCTGATCATGCGGACCTCCTGAGGATGAGATTGTCGTGGGCGTCGGCCGTGGCCGTCCAGCCCGGCGGGACATAGGTGGTGGCGGTGGTATCGGTGACGATCGCCGGCCCGGCGAAGGGCTGCCCCGCGACCAGCGCACCGCGGCCGAGGCGCCAGGCGTCGATCCAGCGGTCGCCTTCGAACACCCGGACAGCGGTCGCCGGCACGGCCGAGGCGCCGGCCAGCCGCAGCGGTGGCGCATCCGCCTGGGGCACGCGCAGGCGGGCGCGGAACGAGACGATCTCGACCGACTTCCCCTTGACCGCGCCGTGCTCGTAGATGCGGCGGTGGGCGGCGGCGAAGGCATCGCCCAGCGTCGCGAGGTCGAGCCGGTCGAGGCCGGCGGGGTCGACCACCACGTCGATCTCGTAGGCCTGCCCGACGTAGCGCATGTCGAGCGACAGGTCGTAGGAGGCCGCGCCGACGAGGCCGAGCGCGCGCGCCCGCGCTTCGAGGGCGGCGAGCTGCGCGCGGAACACCTGGCGCACGGTGTCGGGCGCGGCCGCATCGAGCGGCGTGCGCCGCGTCCGCGTCTCGTCGAGCATCTGGTCGGCGACCAGCAGCCCGTAGGCCGAGATCACGCCGGGGTCGGGCGGCACCACCACCGTGGCGATGCCCAGCGCCTCGGCGACGCGGGCGGCGTGCAGTGGCCCGGCGCCGCCGTAGGGCACCAGGGCGAAGTCGCGCGGGTCGCGGCCGCGCTCGGTCGAGACCAGGCGGATAGCGGCGACGATGTTGCTGTCGGCCAGCCGGGCCGCGTCCTCGGCGATCTCGACGTCGCCGCGGCCGAATGCGGCGGCGACCGAAGCGAAGGCGCGGCCGGCGGCCACCGCGTCGAGCGTCAGCGTGCCGGCGAGCTTGGCGTCGGGGGTAAGCCGGCCGCACAGCACGTGGGCATCCGTCAGGGTCGGTCGGGTGCCGCCGCGGCCGTAGCTCGCGGGGCCGGGGGCGGCGCCGGCGCTCTCCGGCCCGACGCGCAGCATGCCGCCGTCGTCGCGCCAGACGATGCTGCCGCCGCCGGCGCCGATGGTGACGATGTCGACCATCGGCAGGCGCACGGGAAGGCCGTCGATCTTGGTCTCGCGCGACCAGTCCGGCTTGCCGTCGCGGACCAGTGCCACGTCGGCGCTGGTGCCGCCGATGTCGAGCGTGATGATGTCGCGGAAGCCTGACAGGCCGGCCTGCCGGATGGCGCCCGTGACGCCGGCCGCCGGCCCCGACAGCAGCGCGGTCAATGCGTTGGTGCGGATCGCCGCGAACGGCACGCGACCGCCGTTCGACTGCATCATGGTGCAGCTTCCGCGGAAGCCACCGGCGGCGAGGCCTTCCTCGATGCGGCCGAGATAGCCGTCGACGACCGGCTGGACGAAGGCGGCCATCGTCGTCGCCGTCGCCCGCTCGTACTCGCGGAACTCGCCGGTCACGACGTGCGAGCAGGTGATGCGCAGCTCCGGCCGGCGCGCGGCCAGCCAGGCGGCGAGCGCGCGCTCGTGCGCGGGCTCCAGGAAGCCGTTGAGGAGGCAGATGGCGACCGCGTCGTAGCCCTCCAGCGCGGCCAGCAGGCGCGGCCCGGCCTCTTCGAGGTCGAGCGCCTCCAGCACCGTGCCGTCGCCGGCGATGCGCTCGCGCACCGTGAAGGTGTCGCCGCGCGCGGCCAGCGGCTCGGGCTTCTTGTAGAAGAGGTCGAAGATCCGCGTCCGGTCGTGGCGCTGCAGCAGCAGGATGTCGCGGAAGCCCTCGGTCACCACGAAGGCGAGGCGCGCGCCCTTGCGCTCCAGCACGGCGTTGGTGGCGACCGTCGAGCCGTGGATGAACTCGGCGATGCCGTCGAGGGCCAGGCCCGAGGCGGCCAGCGCCGCGAAGGCACCCTGGTCGGGATGTGCGGGCACGCTCGGCACCTTCACGATCGAGACCCCCGCAGGGCCGAACGCCACGAGATCGGTGAAGGTGCCGCCGATCTCGACGCCTACGCGATACATGCCGTCCTGTCTCCATGCTGCCGTGCGCCCGCGTCGCAGCGTCCGCGAAGGACGCGCCGATCGCCGGGGATCGTGGATTGGTGGGCCGCGCGAGGTTAGACGAGGGCGGGGCCGATGTGAAAGTTCTTTCACTCCTCCGGCGCCTTCTCCGCCCCGGGCAGGCGGAGAGGGCGCGATGGCCTCACACCGGCGAGAAGGTGCGGTCGAGTGTCACGTCGATCAGCATCGGGCCGCCCGACGCGATCCCCTTGGCCAGCAGGTCCGTCGCGTCCGCCACCGTCGTGGCGCGCTCCGCGGGGAGACCGAGCGAACGGGCGAGGCCGAGGAAGTCGACGGCGGGATCGTCGAGGTCCATGCCGACATAGCGGCCCGTCTGGGCGGCGTGGCCGCGCAGCGCGTTCACCCGCTGCTTGAGGATGCGGTACGAGGAGTTGTTGAGGATGACGAAGACGACGGCGAGCCGGTAGCGCGCGGCCGTCCACAGCGCCTGGCAGGTGTACATGGCGCTGCCGTCGCCGACGAGCGCCACCACCGGGCGGTCGGGCAGCGCCAGCTTGACGCCGATGGCGGCGGGCAGGCCCCAGCCGATGCCGCCGCCGCGCAGGCCGAAGAAGCTCTGCGGGTCGTCGCTGCGGATGAGCTGGCGGATGCCGGTCGCCGAGGACAGCGCCTCCTCGATGACCACCGCGTCGCGCGGCAGGGTGCTGCCGATCGCCTCCAGCAGCGCCAGTGCCTGGATGGGGGTCTTGCCGGCCTGGGCGCGCGCCTTGCCCGCCAGCGCCGCGCGCTCGCCGGCGATCGTCGCTCGCATCGCCGTCCCGCGCCGATCCGCCCGGGCGCGCCCGGCGTCGGTGAGGAGGCCGCGCACGGCCTGCGTCAGCTCCGGCAGGGTCGCCCCGGGGTCGCCGAGGATCGCGATCTCGGCCGGGTAGTTCTTGCCGAGCTCCCAGGCGTCGACGTCGAGATGGATGACCTTCAGGCCGTCCGGGATCGGCTCGACGTCGGACGGCAGCGACAGGGTGAAGAGGTCGCCGCCGATCGAGAACAGCACGTCGTACTGCTCCAGCTCCTTGCGGATGCCGGGGGACAGCCGGCCGGTCACGCCGCGGTAGAGCGGGTGAGAGACGGGGAAGGAGGCGGTGCTGGCGACCCCTTCGAGATACACCGGGGCACCCAACAGGTCGGCGAGTGCCGCGACCTCGGCATGGGCGCGGCCCTGGGTCACGGCGTCGCCGGCGATCAGCGCCGGCCGTTCCGCCCGCGCCAGCAGTGCGGCCGCCGCCTCCACGGCCTCGCGATCGCCGCGGATGCGCCGGGCGACGCGCGTCGGGGCGGCGAGGTCGACGTCGGCCTCGGCGTTCAGGATGTCGCCCGGCAGCGACAGGAAGACCGGGCCGGTCGGCGGCGCCAGCGCGGTCTTCACGGCGCGGTGGACGATGCGCGGCAGGTCCTCCAGGCGGTGCACCTCGGTCGACGACTTGACCAGCGGCCGCGCCATGGTCGGCAGGTCGGCCCACAGGATCGGCTCGGTGACGTTGAAGCTCTGCTCGTGCTGGCCCGCGGTGACCAGGATCGGCGCGCCGCTCTTCTGGGCGTCGTAGAGCATGCCCATGGCGTTGCCGAGGCCGGGCGCCACGTGCAGGTTGACGACGGCCAGACGGCCCGACGCCTGGGCATAGCCGTCGGCCATCGCCATCACCACGGCCTCCTGCAGGCCGAGCACGTAGCGGATGTCGCCGTCGACGGCGAGCGCATCCATCAGCGGCAGCTCGGTGGTGCCGGGATTGCCGAAGATCAGATCGACGCCTTCCTGCTTCAGCAGCTCCAGGAACGCGCGCTTGCCGGTCATCGAGGGCAAAGCTTCCTCCACTCGTCTCGTTCCGATCGGTCGCAGCATAACCGCCGACGACGACGATGGGCGATTCCCCAAGGCGGCCTGACTCGGCTATATCTTCCGGGCGCAGCGATCTGCCGCCCACCCCACTTGGCGACGGAGATGACATGACGGAGGCCGCCGCCGACGGCGGGGCAGCGCGGACGCGCGAGCTGGCGGTCGCCATGGTGGCGCTCGCCGCCTGCGCCTTCAGCCTCAACGGGCTCGTCATCCGGCAGCTCGAAGGGGCGACGAGCTGGCAGGTGGTGTTCTACCGTGCCCTCGGCCTGCTCATCGGCATCGGCACGGTGTTCGCCTGGCGGCACCGCGATCGCACCTGGCAGGCCGTGCGCGCCAGCGGCCGCCTCGCCGTGATGGCGGCGCCGCTCCAGGGCATCGGGGTGTGCCTGTTCATCTACTCGATGACCCACACCACCGTGGCCAACACCATGATGATGCTGAGCGCGACGCCGCTCTTCGCCGCCGTCATCGGCTGGGCGGTGCTGGGCGAGAAGGTCGGCTGGGCGACGGCGGCGGCGATCGCCGTCACCATCGTCGGCATCGGCCTGATGGCGGTCGACGGGCTGGCGAGCGGCGCCCTGCTGGGCAACATGGCCGCGCTCGGCAACGCATTCACCTTCGCGATCTTCATCGCCTTCCTGCGGCGGGGCCGCGGGGTCGACATGGTGCCGGCCGTCATGCTGGGGGCGGCCTGCGGCATGCTGATCGCCTTCGTCGCGGCCGACGACCTCGCCGCGCCGGTCCATGACATCGTCCTCTGCATCCTCTGGGGGGCGGTATCCCAGACCGTGGGCATGTCGCTGATGATGGCGGGATCGCGCGTCCTGCCGGCGGCCGAGATCTCGCTGATCGCGATGATCGAGTTCGTCCTGGCCCCGACGCTCGCCTGGACCGTGACGGGCGAGCTGCCGACGCCCCTGTCGGCGACCGGCGGCGCCATGATCTTCGCCGCCATGCTCGCGTGGTCGGCGCGGCGGGCGCGCCTGCGGCGCTCAGTGCCGCTGCGGACTACCGGAAGCTGAGGCGATGGCGCAGGCCGGCGTTCCCTCGGGATCGAGGCCGCAGCAGTCGCTGTCGAGCGTCGCCGCCGGCGCGAAGGCATCCTCGTCGCGCGTGCAGTCCGGGTGCGGCAGGCTGGAGGAAGCGAGGGCGGACAGATCGAGCGGCTCCGGCTGGTCGTCGACCCAGACGAGGCCGCCGCGGGCGATGAGATCGAGGTGGCGCTCGGACCGGTAGTCGACCGTCGGACCCTGGTTGTGCTGACCGAAGCCGAGATGGATGCCCGGGAAGCGCTCGTTGATGTGCGAGTTCGCGGCAACCGGGGTGGTGATGGCGAAGTTGGTGCCGAACCCCAGCTCGCCGACGCGGTTGCCGTCGGGCATCTCCAGGCACCTGCGCACGAACCCCTCGATCGCCCTGTCGGCGCAGCGCATCTCCACGGCCCGGCCCTTCACGACCGTCACCGTCACCGGCGATGCGGCGAGGCGGACGTCGCCGGCGAACGGGGTGTTGACGTTGAAGGCGACGTCGGCGACCAGCGTCCCTTCGACGGCGGCGGGGAAGGTCGCGACCTCGCCCGCGGGGAGGATGATGGCGCTTCCCGGCCGACCGATCCCGCGATTGCTGATCCAGCGGTACCGGTCACCGTCCAGCGCGACGTCCAGCCGGGT
>JADZBA010000189.1 GCA_020852355.1 Alphaproteobacteria bacterium | reverse complement strand
CATGGAACCCTTTCTCGCCTCGACCGGGGCGGTCGCGCTCGCCGAGATCGGCGACAAGACGCAGCTCCTCGCGTTCGCCCTGGCCGGGCGCTTCCGCGCGCCGCTGCCGATCATCCTCGGCATCGCCGTCGCGACGCTGCTGAACCACGCCGCCGCGGCGGCGCTGGGCAGCCTCGCGCCGTGGCTGTTCTCGCCGGAGATCCTGCGCTGGGTGGTGGCCGCGACCTTCCTCGCCATGGCCGCCTGGCTGCTGATCCCCGACCGGCTCGACGGCGCGGACGACGCGCCGAGCGCGTCGGCCGCGGGGCCGTTCGTCGCGACGCTGGTCTGCTTCTTCCTGGTCGAGATCGGCGACAAGACACAGATCGCCACATCGTTGCTGGCCGCCCGCTACGACGCGCTGCTGCAGGTCGTCGCCGGCACCACGCTCGGCATGATGCTGGTCAACGCGCCGACGGTGCTGCTCGGCGACCGGCTTTCGATGCGCCTGCCGCTGCCGGCGATCCGCATCGCCGCCGCGGCGCTCTTCGCCGCCCTCGGCGTCGCCGCGCTCTTCATCCCGATGGGGTGAGCGGCGCCGGTGTGGTCATGAGCGTCGGGGCCTCGCCTTCGACAGGCTCGGGGCGAGGCCCCCGATACCTCGCCGACTGCCGGTTTCAGCCGCGTCGCCCGACGCCCCGCCGAACGACGTGATGGCCGTCGACGAACTCCGGCGGCTTGCGCGCGACCCAGCGGACGAAGGCGGCGATCTCCGGGTGGGTGCGCAGCCGCTCGAGCGAATGCCATTCGTCGCGCAGCTCGCGGTCGGAGAGGACCGCGTGGATCTTGTCGTGGCAGACGCGGTGCATGAGGACCGCGTCGCGGCTCCGGAACCGGCGCGGCACGAGATGGTGCAGGTTGACGCTGTAGCCCGCCACCATCGGCCGCGCGCAAACCGGGCAGGGGCCGAGCTCCTCGGCCCCTGCCGGCGCGTTCACCTGACGTGGCACGAGGCGAGGCCGCGCTTCTCCAGGTATTGCTGGTGGTAGTCCTCGGCCGGCCAATAGGGGCCGGCCGGCTCGACCTCGGTCACGATCGGCCGGCGGAAGCGCGGCTGATGCCGGGCGATCGCCGCCCGCGCCGCCGCCGCCTGCGCCTCGTCATGGGCGAACACCGCGGTGCGGTACTGCGTGCCGACGTCGGGGCCCTGGCGGTTCTTCTGCGTCGGATCGTGCAGCTCGAAGAAGAGGTCGAGCAGCCGGTCATAGGTGACCTTCGACGGGTCGTAGACCACCTGCACGACCTCGGCATGGCCGGTGCGGTCGCTGCATACCTGCTCGTATGTCGGGTTGGCGACCTTGCCGCCGGCATAGCCGACCGAGGTCTCCAGCACGCCGTCGACCTCGCGGAATGCCTGCTCGACGCCCCAGAAGCAGCCGGCGCCGAATGTGGCCACCGCGCGCCCGGCGGTCGCCGCCGCACCCTCCGCCGGCGCCGCCTTGTCGGTCGCGGGCTCGAAGCCCATCGACACGCCGTTCATGCAGTAGCGCAGGCCGGTCGGCGCCGGCCCATCCTCGAAGACGTGGCCGAGATGGCCGCCGCAGTTGGCGCAATGCACCTCCGTGCGCGTCATGAAGAAGCTGCGGTCGACGGTGGTGCCGACCGCGCCCTCGATCGGCTCCCAGAAGCTGGGCCACCCGGTGCCGCTGTCGAACTTGGCCGATGCGCGGAACAAGGGCTGCCCGCAGCCGGCGCAGTGGAACACGCCGTCGCGCTGCTCCTTGTTGAGCTTGCTGGTGAAGGCGCGCTCGGTCCCGTGCTCGCGCAGCACGTGGAAGGCGTCGGGCGGCAGCTCGCGCCGCCACTCCTCCTCGGTCTTCGCCACCGGAAACGCGCTCGCCGGCGCTCCATGGGAGCGGCCGAACAGCTTGCCCAGGCTCACGTTACACCTCCATTCCTGCGATTGCCCCCAATGTAGGCAACCGCGCCCGTCCCGCCCAGCCGCCCTCACCGCCTCGTCATCGGTCGTGATCCCCGCCGCGCCCCGGCGCCGGCGGCAGCGCGCGCCAATGGGCCCGGGTTGCCGGCGTGACGCGACCGGGCGCCGCATCGGCCAGGGCGACCAGCCGGTCGCGCAGGGACGCCGCCAGCGCCGGCTGCCCGCAGGCGGCGAGGCAGCGCACGATGCGCGACAGGCGCAGATGATTGTGGTCGCCCGGCCGCAGCCAGCGTTCGCTCCGCAGCGCCAGGTCGGGCGCGTCGGCGACCGCCTCGCCCGCGCGCGCGAAGCCGTAGAACGCCAGCATGCGGTCGAGCGCCGCCAGCAGGGAGCGACGCAGGACGGGATCCTCGGCGAACCGCGCGGCGGCCTCCCGGGTCAGCAGCGGCGCGTCGGGGTTGAACGCGCTGCGCTCCGCCAGCGGGAAGAGCCACTGGATGTAATCGTGCACCGCCTCCAGCCGCCGGTCGTCGAACGCCAGCACGTCGGCGACGCGGCGGCCGCGCCGATCGGTGCCGCGGCCCGCATGGAAGGCGATCAGCGGGTCCTCGTCCATGGCGGCGCCCATGGTCTAGGATCGAATCGCGACCCGCCACCAGAAAGAAGGAACCGGCCCGATGCAAGGTCCCGCCCCCCAGCCCGGCGCCGGCGCCCTTCAGGGCCTGCGCGTCCTCGATCTCACGAGCCACCTGTCCGGCCCCTACTGCGCCATGCTGCTGGCCGATCACGGCGCCGACGTCGTCAAGATCGAGCCGCCCGGCAGCGGCGACGCGGCGCGCAACATGCCGCCCTTCGTCGGCGGCGAGAGCGCCCCCTTCATGGTGTGGAACCGCAACAAGCGCAGCATCTGCCTCGATCTCAAGGACGCCGCCGACAAGGCCCTGTTCCTGGCGCTGGCCGACGAGGCCGACGTCGTCGTCGAGAATCTGCGCCCCGGCGCGCTCGACCGGCTGGGGCTGGGCTGGACGGCGCTGCACGCCCGCAATCCGCGGCTGATCCTCGCCTCGATCTCGGGCTTCGGCCAGACCGGCCCCTATGCCGGGCGCGGCGGCTTCGACCTGATGACCCAGGCAATGTCCGGCCTGATGGCCGTGAACGGCCCCGCCGAC
The DNA here is from genome assembly GCA_020852355.1 of Alphaproteobacteria bacterium. GTDB lineage: Bacteria > Pseudomonadota > Alphaproteobacteria > ATCC43930 > Allostellaceae > Allostella. The sequence continues at coordinate 31 of JADZBA010000189.1, read as the reverse complement.
GGCCCGCCGCACCGCCTGCCGATCGCCATCT
>JADZBA010000188.1 GCA_020852355.1 Alphaproteobacteria bacterium | reverse complement strand
GTGACGTTGCCGGCGAGACCGGCGCCGAAGCGCGCCGCCGCCGCCTCGACGGCCAGCGCGAGCGCCAGCGCCAGGGCGGCGACGAAGGCCATGACCGCCACCATCCACGGCATCGTCCGGGTCGCCGAATCGCGGGCGATGAGCCGCGTCGTCACGGCGCGCGGTCCCGGATCTCGGCCAGCTCGCCGTCGACGAGGTGCAGCACGCGCCCGCCGTGCCGGCGCACCAGCCCCTCGTTGTGGGTGGCGATCACGACGCTCGTGCCGAGCTTGTTCAGCTCCTCGAAGAGATGCATCAGCCGGTTGCCCATCTCCTCGTCGAGATTGCCGGTGGGCTCGTCGGCGAGCAGCAGCCGGGGCCGCGCGATGACGGCGCGCGCGACCGCGATGCGCTGCTGCTGCCCGCCGGAGAGGGCCGGCGGGAACTGGTCGACATAGCCGCCGAGCCCGACCCAGCGCAGCAGCTCGGTCACGTGCTCGCGGATCTCGGCCTCGGCGACGCCGGCGATGCGCAGCGGCAGCGCCACGTTGTCGCGCGCCGTCAGGTGCGGGACGAGGCGGAAGTCCTGGAAGACGACGCCGATCTGCCGGCGCAGCGACGGCAGGTCGGCGCGCGGCGTCGTCGCGATGTCCCGGTCGAAGAGGTTGATGAGGCCGCGCGACGGCGCGCTCGCCAGGTACATGAGGCGCAGCAGCGACGACTTGCCGGCGCCGCTCGCCCCGGTCAGGAACCAGAAGGCGCCGGGATCGACGGCGAAGGTCAGGTCGCGCAGGACCTCCGGCCCATTGCCGTAGCGCATTCCGACGTTCTCGAAGCGGATCACGTCGATTCGTCCGTCCCGGGGGCCCGATGCTGGAGAGGAGGGGCACCTTCGCACGCGCCCTTCGCCGCCGTCCAGACGGGGCGGGCGGCCGGTGCTAGATGGCGCGTCCGCGCACCCGCGTGCGCAGCGTGCGCACCGCGCCCGCGATCTGCTCCATGTGCGGATTGACCGCGAGTCCGCGCTCGAAGGCGGCCAGCGCCTCGGCATCGCGGTCCTGGGCGCGGCGGATCAGGCCGAGGCCGGCCAGCGCGCCGAAGTGGCGCGGCTCCAGCGCCAGGGTGCGTGCGACGTCGGCCGCCGACTCGTCGTAGCGCCGCAGGAGGTAGAGCACGGTCGCCCGCTTGTTCCAGCCCTCGGCGAACTCCGGCGCCTTGGCGACGACGTCGTCGAACGCGGCCAGCGCCTCGGGCAGGCGCCCCTCCTCCATCGCCGCGACGCCGCGGCGGAACGGCAGGATCGCCTCCTCGGTGCGGGTGATCGCCCACACCCGCCAGATCGTCGCCTCGACGGTGCCGGCCTCGGCCGCGTCGGGCGCGCGCAGGCGCGCGAATAGGCCGTCCAGGCGCTCGTCCGTCTGGTCGGCGCGAGCCGCGCCGGCGAGCAGCAGGCAGCAGAGGACGAGGAACAGCCGCATGGCGGTGATCATGGGCTCCGACCGGCCGTCCGCCAAGGGGCGGCCTCGTCCAGCGCGGTCGCGACGGCGCCGATCACCGCGCGCCAGTCGCCGGGCCCGGGCTGCGTGAAGATGCGCATGGACGGGTACCAGTGGCTGTCGCGGCGGCCCAGCATCCAGCGCCATTCGCTGTCGTAGCGGTTGAGCAGCCAGGTCGGGCGGCCGAGGGCGCCGGCGAGATGGGCGACGGCGGTGTCGACGGCGACCACGAGATCGAGCTGGTCGACGACGGCGGCGGTGTCGGCGAAATCCTCGACGTCCTCGACGGTGCGGTCGACATCGGGGGTCTCCGGCGCCTCGGCGAGCGCGGCGGCGCCCAGGCCCTTCTGCAGGCTGATCCAGCGCACGCCGGCGCGCAGCAGCGGCGCGATGGTGGCGAAGGCGATGCTGCGGGCGCGGTCGTTGGGGTAGACGGGATTGCCCGCCCAGGCGATGCCCACGCGCGGCCGCCCGTCGCCGGCGATCGTCCAGCGCGCGCCGTCGGCTGCGGCCGCGCAACGCGATCCCCGGGCCCAGGCTGGCGGCGAAGAGGCGCGCCAGCGGCAGCCGGCATTCCGCCAGGATGCGGGCGAAGCGGGCGGCGAGCAGCGGCACGAAGCGGACGAACTGCACCATGTCGCCGAGGCTCTGCTCGTCGAGGACCAGTCGGCGTCTCGGCGACTGCGTTCATCGGGCCTCGTCCCCGTGCGGTCGAGCGTCCTTCATGCGCGACGCGCGCGGCGACGGCAATCGCGCCGGGCGGGTCGGCCCCGCGGCGCGATTGCCGCAGTGCAGCGCATCGCTTGCGGGGCTCCCGGGCAGCCGCTAGTTTCGCCCGCGCGACGGAGGCACTTCACCGCCCCGATGATCCTGACCTGTCCGGCCTGCCTGACGCGTTATCTGGTCGATCCGCGGTCGCTCGGCGTCGCCGGGCGGGCGGTGCGTTGCGCCCATTGCGGCGCGACCTGGCACCAGATCCCGCCCGCCGACGCGCCGCGCCGCGTCGACGTCGTTCCGCCGCCCGATCCGGACATGCCGGTGGTGCGCACCAACCTGCCGGCGCTGCGGCCGCCACCGCGCCGGCCGCCCAACTACCTGCCCTGGACGCTGGCCGTCGCCGCGATGGTCGGCGCGGTGGTGATCGGCCATCTCGCGCGCGAGCGCATCGTCGAGGCGTGGCCGCCCGCCGCCAAGGTCTATGCGATGCTGGGCCTGCGGGTGGAGCCGCTCGGCGCCGGCCTGGAGATCCGCGGCATCGTCACCGAGCGGCGGATGGCCGGCGCCGAGCCGGAGCTGATGGTCACCGGGGAGATCGCCAACGCGTCCAGTGAGGAGCGCACGGTGCCGCGCCTGCGCGCCGTGCTGAAGGACGCGGGCGAGCGGGCGATCTCGTCCTGGACGTTCCCGGCGTCGGGCACCCGGCTGCTGCCGGGCGAGACCACCACCTTCACCACCACGGTGCGCGATCCCGACCGCCGCGCCGCCGGCCTGTCGATCACCTTCACCAAGGGATCGTAGGCGGCCGGGCGCCGCCGCTCAGAAGCGGCGCAGCAGCCGGTCGATGTAGTCGCGCTCCAGCAGCGGGCGGAAGCGCTCGCCGGCGCGCCGGCGCAGCTCGTCGAGGATGGCGCGGCTGCGCGCCAGCTCGCCGTCGCCGGGCACCTTGACGTCGCTGCCCTCGTAGGTGCCGGTGGTCGGCATCGGCCGGCCCAGCGGGTCGCGGTTGCGGTCGGCGTTGCGCTGGCCCTCGTTCGGCACGCCCTGCGGATCGCCCTCGCCCCAGTCGCCCATCATCTGCTCGGCCATGCCGCGCATCGCCTGCTGAAGCTGGTCGAGCGCCTCGCCCTGCGGCCCGATCGCCTCGCCGGGCTGTCCCTGGCCGAGCTGGCGGGCGGCGTCGCGCATCGCCCGCTCGGCACGGCCGAGGCCGCCGGGAATCTCGCCGCCGCTCTCGCCCATGCGGCGCATGAACTCGCCCAGCATGCGCCGCAGCTCCTCCTGGTCGGCGCCCATCCCCTCGGTGCCCTCGCCCTGCTGGCCCTGCTGGCCGCGCTGCCCCTGCTGGCCACGCTGGCCCTGGCGCTGCTGCTGGGCGCGATGGCTGCGGTCGAGCAATTGCTGCTGGCGCTGCATCATGCGCTGGAGGTCGCGCATCATCTGTTGCGCCTGGCCCTGCTGGCCCTGCTGCTGGCCCGGCTGCGGCCGGGCCATGCGCATGTTCTCCATCATCTCCTGGAGGCGCTGCAGCATGTCGCGGGCGGCCTCGCGCGCGCCGGACCTGGCGAGCTCGCGGGCGCGGTCGAGCATGCGCTGGATGTCCTCGCGCCGCATCACCTGGGCGTTGGGCGGCATCTCCTGCGGCTCGAACCGCTGCGGGTCGCGCAGCATGTTCTCGGCCATCGCCTGGAGATAGCGGTCGATCGCCTGCTGCAGCTCGCGCATCAGGCGGTCGATCTCGGCGTCCGACGCGTTGCGGTCGAGCGCCTCCATCAGGGCGCGCTGGGCGGCGCGCAGGTCGCGCTCGACGGACGAGAGCCGGCCGTCCTCGATGCGCAGCGCCGTCTCCCAGAGGAGCTGCTGGACCGCCTCGATGGCGCCGCCCTCGTTGTCGAGCGAGAGGCGCGCGCGGGCGGTGCGCAACGCCAGGAACACGACCACGTCCTCGCCGAAGCGGGCCGGGCGCAGGCTGAGCGTGCCGAGCACCTCGGCCACCGCTTCGCGGTTGGCGGGGTCGATGGTCAGCTCGCGGCGCTGCTCGACGATCGCCTTGGCGACGGGATGGCTGAAGGTCCGCTCCGGCAGGACCATGGCGACCGGCTCGCTGCGCCCGACCTGGCCGATGGCGTCGGTCGCCTCCAGCACGATCGTCACCGGCAGGCCGGCCCAGACGTGCGGCGTCAGGTCGTGGAAGCTGGCGGACCTGGCCGTCCTGGGCTTGAGCCCGGGCAGCGGCAGCTCGAGCGTGATCGCCGC
>JADZBA010000187.1 GCA_020852355.1 Alphaproteobacteria bacterium | reverse complement strand
GCGCCGAGGAACGAGCCGATCTGGTGGTTGAGGAAGCAGACCCCGAACAGCGTGCCGAGATGGCGGGTCCCGAAGACCTTCGCGACGAGTCCGCTGGTCAGGGGCACGGACCCCAGCCAGGCCAGCCCCATGACCGCCGCGAAGACGATCACCGAGGCGCCCGTCTTCGGCAGCAGGAAGAAGGCGGCGATGGCGATCGCCCGCATCAGGTAGAGCCATCCGAGGACATGCTGCTGGCGAAACCGGCCGCCGAGCCAGCCGCACGCCCAGCTTCCCGCGACGTTGAAGAGCCCGATCAGCGCCAGCGCCGTGGCCCCCAGCCCGACCGGCATGTGGCACAGCGACAGATATCCCGGCAGGTGCGTGGCGATGAAGGCGAGCTGGAATCCGCAGGCGAAGAAGCCGAGCGTGAGAAGGCCGTAGCCGCGGTGGCGGGACGCGAGCGCCAGGACCACGCGCAGGGAGGACGGCGGCCGCTCCGGCGATGGCGGCGCGGTCCCCGGCTCCCGCCGGTCGAGGATGATCCCGAGGGGCGCGACGACGAGCATCAGCGCCGCCAGGACCAGGAGCGACGCCGGCATTCCCCATGCCTCGGTGATCGTCTGCGCCAGCGGAACGAGAACGACCTGGCCGAGCGATCCGCCGGCGCTCGCCACCCCCATCGCCATGCTGCGGCTCTCGGCGGAAGCCGCGCGGCCGACCGCCGTCATGACGACGCCGAAGCTGGTGCAGCTGATGCCCAGGCCGACCAGGATGCCCAATCCCAGCACCAGCATCGGACCCGACCGAGCCATGGCGGCGAGCGCCAGGCCGGTGGCGAACATGAGCGCGCCGAAGGCGACCATCGAGGCCGCGCCGTAGCGATCGGACGCCGCGCCCGCGAAGGGCTGGGCGACGCCCCAGACGAGATTGTGCAGGGCGACCGCGAATGCCACGAGCGTGATGGGCATGCCGCTGTCGAAGGAGAACGGCCCGACGAACAAGCCGAACGTCTGCCGAATTCCCATCGCGGCACTCATGACGAGCGCTCCCGCAAATATCACGAGCGCCGCGTTGCCCGGGAACGCTCCGCGAAATCGCCCGCTCTCCATCGCCATGCCGCGATCCTCCCGGCGCCGACGATGGCGGGGAGACTGCGATGCGGCAAAGGAGAAGGCTTCGTCGACGGGTGAGGCGCATTCACCTGTCGCGGGGCGACGTCGCGGCGCGCTGGGTCGCGGGTGCCGCGCCGGACGCCTCCGCCTCGCCGAGGATCCACCGCTTGAACGCGAGGAGGTCGGGCCGGTGGTCCGCCGCCTCCGAGGACACCAGCCAGTATGCGGTCTCGGCCGCCAGCGGCGTCTCCCCCACGGCGACCAGCGCCCCCGCGGCGAGATCGGGATCGACGAGCGGACGCCGGCCCACGGCGACGCCGAGGCCCATCGCCGCGGCTTCGAAGGCGAGCTGGATCGTGTCGAATCGCAGCCCCCTTGCCGGCTCGATCCCCGCGACACCCGCCGCCTCGAGCCAGGCGGGCCAGTCCTCGCTCGCGGGCGTGACGTGGATCAGCGTCGCCCGGCGCAGGTCGACGATGCCCGCCGCGTCGACCAGGCGATCGCGATAGGCCGGGCTGCACACCGGCACCAGCCGTTCGCCGAACAGCTTCGTCCACGCCGTGCCGGCCGCCGTGGCGCGGCTCATGCGGATGGCGAAGTCGAAGCCGTCCACCGGGAAGCCGACGTGCCGCCGCGATGTGTCCACCGCGACGCTCACGTTCGGCCAGCGGTCGCTGAATCCGTGCAGGCGCGGCAGCAGCCACCGCGACGCGAAGGTCGGGGCGCAGCTCAGCGTGATCGTGCGGGCGCCCCGCCTCGCCGGCAGCCGTTCCGTCCCGATCGCGATCAGCGAGAGCGCCTCGGAGACATAGGGGAGATAGTCCGCCCCCTCCGGGGTGAGCGAGAGCCCCCTCGGCGCGCGGGCGAAGAGCTCGACTCCCAGGACCTTCTCCAGCGCGACGATCCCATGGCTGACCGCGCTCGGCGTGACGTTCAGCTCTTCGGCGGCGCGCCGGAAGCTGCGATGCCGTCCGGCCGCTTCGAAGAGGCGAAGCGCGGTCAGCGGCGGAAGACGAAGCGGCATCGCATATCCCCATCGGCAATGGTCCACCATGGCGGCCCCAGCCGAGCGGCATCGCCACGGCGAAGGCGGCGCGCGCGACGTTGACGCCGCACTGCCTGCGTCCGTAATATATCAGTCGCATGCCAAGATGCCGCGGCCGCTCGCTGCCGCTGCCGGGAGAGACGCCGATGACGCCGGAAGACATCCTGTCGCACGCGCCGCGCGCGCTGAGCCAGGCGCAGCGCGAGGCCTATTTCCGCGACGGCTACCTGCTGCTGGAGCGCATCGTGCCGATGGCGATCATCGAGACGCTGCGCGCGACGACGGCGCTGATGATCGAGCGCAGCCGCACCGTCACCCGATCGGATGCGGTGTGGGACCTGGAGAACGGCCACAGCGCCGCGCGGCCGCGCCTGCGCCGCCTGTCGGCGCCGTGCGACCATCATCCCGCCTACTGGGACTACGTCTCGGGCTTCCTCGGCGACATCGCCGCCGACCTGCTCGGCCCCGACGTCAAGTTCCATCACTCCAAGCTCAACTTCAAATCCGCCGAGGGCGGCACCGAGGTCAAGTGGCACCAGGACATCCAGTTCTGGCCGCACACCAACTACTCGCTGCTGACGATCGGCACCTATGCCTACGACTGCGGTGTGGAGAACGGCGCGCTCGGCGTCATCCCGGGCAGCCATGACGGGCCGCTGTTCGACCAGTACAACGACAAGGGTCAGTGGACCGGCTGCCTGCAGGAGGCCGACCTCGCACGCGTCGCCCTCGACAAGGCGGTCTATCTCTGCGGCCCCGCCGGCTCGCTCACCATCCACAACTGCCGCACCGTGCACGGCAGCGCCGTCAACGACTCCCCGGCCGACCGGCCGCTGCTCCTGGCGACGCTCGCGTCGTCCGACGCGATGGCCTATACGCCGAACCCGATCAAGTCGCGCTACGAGCATTTCCACATCCGCGGCACCCCGGCGCGCTGGGCCCATCACGATCCGCGGCCCTGCCTGCTGCCGCCGGACTGGTCGGGCGGCTACAGCTCGATCTTCGCGCTGCAGCAGCAGGAGGGCGGCGGCGCGGAGCCGATCCGCGCCTACGCCGGCTGACGCTCAGGCGCAGCGCCGGCAGCGCACCTCCTCGAAGATCGCCTTCCAGTCGCCGTCGGTCGCCGCGTAGTCGAGCAGGCAGCGCAGCGCCTTCGACGGGTCGGCCATGGCGTAGCGCCGCGCGACGTCGGCCAGCATCTGCAGGGAATCGGGATAGATCTCGAACGTGACGCGGACCTTGGGCAGCGACGACATGGTCTCTCCTGCGGGGTCGGGGAGCGGACGGTCAGGGGGACCCGGGGGCGATGCGGTCGGCCAGCCTGTAGTCGCGCGTCACCTCGGCGACGCGGATGCGGAAGTCGCGGATGATCGCCGCCTTGCCTTCCGCCTGCGCGGCGCGATGGCCCATGTGGGCGTGCCAGCGCGCGACCGAATCGGCGTCGCGCCAGAAGGACAGAGAGACATACCTGCCGGGCGTCGAGATGCTGGCGAAGCGCTCGACGGAAACGAATCCGTCGACCTTCTGCACCTCTTCCCTGAGCGCGGCCGCGAGCTCGAAATAGCGGTCGGCCTGCCCGTCTTGCATCTCGACCTCGAATATGACGGCGATCATCCTGGGTCCTCGACGCGGAACGGGCGGGACCATACCACGACGTCGCAAAGGCGAGGCAGCAGGGGGAGGACACGATGAAGGTCTACGAAGGCGGGCGCAGCCTCGCCGGGGCGGTGGTCACCGTCGATGGACGGCCGTTGCCGCCGCGCCTCGACCTCGGCCGCTACTCGCCGGCGGGATTCGAATGGACCTACGAGGGCGCGGGCCCGCGCCAGCTGGCACTGGCCCTGCTCGCCGACCATCTCGGCGACGACGCGCGCGCGCTGGCCTTGCACGAACGGTTCATGACGGCCGTCGTCGCCGACCTCGACAACGCCTGGCGCCTCACCTCCGCCGACATCGACGCCGCGATCCGCCGGCTCGGCGCGTGAGGATCGCCGCGGAGGCTTTGCGCGCCGCGAAAGCGTGCGTATAGAATACCATTCGCATACGATCGATATATCAGCGGCCCGCCATCCCGGTGGAGCCGCGCGGCGCAACGAACGACCGCATCCCTCGGGAGGAGCCATGAGCAAGAACATCCTGTCCCGCCGTGCCGCGCTCGCGGGCATCGGCGCCGGCGCCGTCGCGGCACCCACCGTCATCGGCTCCGCCAAGGCCCAGAGCGTGAGCTGGAAGATGACCACCGCGTGGCCCGGCGGCCCGCTGATGGACATCGGCGCCAAGGCCTTCGCCGACCGCCTCGCCTTCCTCACCGACGGTCGCATCAAGGTTCAGGTGTTCCCCGGCGGCGCGCTGGGCAATGCCCTCAAGGTCTCGGAGACCGTCAAGAACGGCGTCGCCGAGATGGGCCACACCTGGATGGGCTACGACTGGGGCGCGGACACCACGACGGTGCTGCTCGGCGGCTATGCCGGCAGCTTCGATACCGAGCGCATGCTGCACTGGCTCTACGAGGCCGGCGGCGCGGAGATCCAGCGGCAGTTCCGCGACGAGACCGCGGGCATCGTCTCCATCCCCCTCTTCATCCGCACCGCCGAGGTCTTCCTGCATTCGCGCAAGCCGGTGCGCACGCTGGCCGACCTCAAGGGCCTGAAGCTGCGCACCGCCGGCGCCTGGCTCGACATGGCGAAGGAGATGGGCGCGGCACCGGTGACGACGGCGGGCGGCGAGATCTATCCCGCCCTCGAGCGCGGCGTCATCGACGCGACCGAGTGGGGGACGCTGTGGGAGAACATCTCCCCCGGCTTCTACAAGGTCGCCAAGTACCTGATCATCCCGGGCGTGCACCAGCCGACGGCGCCCTTCGAGCTGTGCGTCAACAAGGCGGCCTGGGCGAAGCTGTCGGAGCGCGACCAGAAGCTGGTGGAGATCGCCGCCAAGCTGACGACGTTCGAGAGCTGGACGCGCATCGGCCAGGAGGACGCCAAGTCGCTCGACGTCTACAGGAAGGCGGGCAACGAGATCATCGAGCTGGCGCCCGAGGTGCAGTACGAGACCAAGCGGGTCGCGCTCGCGTGGGCCGAGAAGCAGGCGGAGAAGAACGCCTGGTTCAAGAAGATCCTCGACAGCCAGATCGCCTTCGAGAAGCAGTGGCAAGGTGCCGACCGCTATCGCAAGGTGATGGTCAAGGAAGGCTAAGCGGCGCGCCGCTGCCGTCGCAGGGGGACGCATGGAGCAGGTGTGCCGGGCGGTCGACCGCCTGAGCGTGGCGGTCGGCGTGCTGGCGGCGTGGCTCATCGCGCCGCTGGTGGCCGCCCTCTGCTGGGAGGTGGTGGCGCGCTATGTCTTCGGCGCGCCGACCATCTGGGCCTACGAGATCGGCTACCTGCTGACCGGGTCGGGATGGCTGCTCGGCATGGCCTACGCGCTGGCCAGGGGCGCGCACATCCGCATCGACATCGTCTACGCCAACTTCCCGCCGCGCGCCCGGGCGATGGTCGACGTCGTGGGCTACCTGCTGCTCCTCCTGCCGTTCCTGGTGTGGATCGTGACGACGCTCGACGACCGTGCCCTGCAGGCGTTCCGCAGCGGCGAGCACACCGGCCAGTCCGCGTGGAACCCGCCGCTCTGGCCGTTCCGCACGGTGTTCTTCGTCGCCTTCCTGCTGCTGGCGCTCCAGGTCGCGGCCGAGGCCATGCGGGCGCTGGCGATCGTGCTCGGCCGGGCGCCGGAGCGCCGGGGATGAGCTACACGTCGCTGCTGATCTTTCCGTTCCTCCTCACGCTTCTCTTCCTCGGATTTCCGGTCGCCTTCTCGATGATGGCGACGGCCTTCGTGTTCGGCGTGTGGACCTTCGGCTGGGCCTTCGTCTTCCAGGTCGTCGAGAAGATCGAGGATGTCGCCTCGAACTTCGTCCTGGCGGCGGTGCCCCTGTTCGTCTTCATGGGGGCGATGCTGGAGCGGTCGGGGATCGCCGACCGGCTGTTCGAGGCGATCCACCTGTGGACGCGGCGCCTGCCCGGCGGGCTCGCCATCGGCACCGTCCTCATGTGCATCATCTTCGCCGCCTCCAGCGGCGTCGTCGGCGCGACCGAGACCGTGATCGGCCTGCTCGCCATCCCGGTAATGCTGCGCTACCGCTACAACAAGGAGCTGATCGTCGGCACGATCTGCGCCGGCGGCTCGCTCGGCACGATCATCCCGCCGTCGGTGGTGGTGGTGGTGATGGGACCGCTCGCCAACGTCTCGGTCGGCGACCTGCTGGTCGGCATGATCTTCCCCGGCCTGATCATGGCGGGGTCGTACATCGCCTACATCCTCGTGCTCTGCCTGCTCCGGCCGTCGGCGGGCCCCCGCATCGCCGCGGAGGCGGACGAGCCACCGCTGGCGGAGAGGCTGCGGATCACGGCCCGCGCCCTGGTGCCGCCGCTGTTCATGATCTTCGCGGTGCTGGGCTCGATCATGCTGGGCTGGGCCGCCCCCACCGAGGCGGCGGCGATCGGCGCCTTCGGCTCCGTGCTGCTGACGCTGTTCTACCGGACCTTCACCTGGCGGGCGCTGCACGAATCGGTCATGAAGACGCTGCAGATCTCGACGATGATCATGGCGATCATCCTCGGCGGCAGCATGATGACCGGCGCCTTCGTCGGGGCGGGCGGCATCGCCGTCGCCCAGGAGCTCGTCAACAACCTGGCTCTCGGGCCGTGGGGCCTGATGGTCATCGTGCTGTTCCTCGCCTTCATCGCCGGCTTCTTCCTCGACTGGATTTCCATCGTCCTCATCCTGGTGCCGATCTTCGCGCCGCTGCTGACCATGGCCGGCATCAACATGGTGTGGTTCTGCATCGCCTTGCTGATCGTCATCCAGACCAGCTATCTCTCCCCGCCGATGGCCCCCGCGATCTTCTATTTCCGCGCCATCTCCCCGCCGGAGATCACCACCGCGCACATGTATCGCGGCGTCGTGCCCTTCATCTGCCTGCAGCTCGTGACGCTGGCGATCGTGCTCTCGTTCCCCGGCACGGTGCTGTGGCTGCCGAAGATGCTGCTGGCGCCGTGACCATGCGCGCGGCGACGAAGAAGCCGGCGGCGCGGCGGCCGCGGCTGCGTCCGAGCCCGGCGGAGGCGGAACCTCAGAGCCTGACGGAGCAGGCCTACCGCCGGCTCGAAGAGCTGATCGTGACGCTGCGCCTCGCCCCCGGCGCCAGCGTGTCGGAGGCCGAGCTGAGCCGGCGGCTGGGCATCGGCCGCACCCCCATCCGCGAGGCGCTGCAGCGGCTCGCCCGCGAGCGGCTGGTGGTCATCCTGCCGCGGCGCGGCATCGTCGTCTCCGAGATCAACGCGCTGACGCAGCTCCGCCTGATCGAGACGCGGCGCGAGCTGGAGCGGCTCCTGGCGCGCCGGGCCGCCAAGCGGGCGAGCGAGGCGGAGCGGGCGCGGTTCCGCGCCCTCGCCCAGGGCATGGCCGAGGCGGCGCGCGGCGAGGACGACATCGCCTTTCTGCGCCTCGACCAGGCGTTCAACGCCCTCATCCTGGAAGCCGCGCGCAACGAGTTCGCCGCCGGCGCCATGGCGCTGATGCACGGGCTGTCGCGGCGCTACTGGTACCACCACTACAAGCAGGTCGCCGACCTGCCGCATTCCGCGCGCCTGCACGCCGCCGTCGCGAACGCCGTCGCCGACGGCGACGAGGTCGCAGCGGCCGAGGCGTCGGACCGGCTGATGGACTACATCGAGTCCTTCACGCGCGCGACGGTCGACGCCTCGCTGTAGGCGCACGCCACCCCTTCCCCTCGCTCGTATGCCGCTGATATATTAGCGCCTCGGCCGCGGACCGGTGCGGGAGGACGTGGATGAAGATGCCCAGGCGACAGGCGGCGTTCCGGGAGGATTTCCGGCAGCGCATCTCACCCTGGTACAGCGGGCTCGCCCATGTGGCGCTGATCTATCTGATCGGCCTCTCGGGCATCTGGTACTTCGTGCAGCAGATCCGGGCGCCGGCCTGGTACGAGTGGCTGATCGTGCCGGTCGCGTTCATGACCGCCAACGTCTTCGAGTGGTGGATCCACCGCTACGTCATGCACCGGCCGGTCAAGGGGTTCATGGGCATCTACAAGCGGCACACGCTGGCCCATCACCAGTTCTTCACCGACCAGGAGCCGACGATCGATTCGACGCGGGACTTCCGCATCGTCTTCTTCCCGCCCTACGCCCTCATCGCCTTCATGACGATGTCGGTGGTGCCGGCCTGGCTGCTGCACCTCGCCGGGCTGCCCGACGCGGGCTGGCTGCTGCTCACCACCAACACGGCACTCTACCTCAACTACGAGCTCTTCCACTGGTGCTGCCACGTCAAGGACGACCGCATCGTGCGGCACATCCCGCTCGTGAACAGCATCCGCCGCCATCACATCGCCCACCACAACACGGCGATCATGATGGAGAAGAACTTCAACCTCACCTACCCGATCGCCGACTGCCTGTTCGGCACGAGCGACCTCGACCGCGGCGTGCTCGGCCACGTCTTCAACGGCTACGACCGGCGCCATGTGCGGCGAAACCTGAAGAAGGTCCGCGCGGGCACCGACGATACCCGCGCCGCCCTGGTGCGCGGGTGACGGGGCCGGCCATGGCCGCGCCGGGGCATCCGCCCGAGCGCTTCCGGCGCAACATCGCCTCGCTGGTCGGCGGCTTCGTCATCGCCGCGGGCGTGTTCGTCCTGTGGATGCTGGTGACGGGTGCGGCCGGATGGACCGGCGTCGTGCCGCTCGTCGCCGGTATCGCCGTCGCGGCGCTCGTCGGCGCCTACATCCGCCTCGCCGACCTCTAGAACGACCCGCAGGGAGAGAACGCCATGGCCGACGGGGCGAAACCCGCCGACGAGCGCAAGAAGCGCACGATCACCGAGATCCGCGACTCCAAGCAGACCGGCGAGAAGATGGTCTACATGTCGGTGCCCGACTACACCTCGGCGCGCTGGGCCGAGATGGCGGGCGTCGACGTGGCCGTCGTCGGCGATTCCCTGGCGATGGTCGCCCACGGGCACCCGAACACCATCCCCGCCACCATGGACATGATGGTGATGCACTCGCTCGCGGTGCGGCGCGGCGCACCCAACACCTTCGTCCTCGGCTGCATGCCCTACCAGAGCTACAGCACGGTCGACCGCGCGCTGACCAACGCCGCCCGCTTCATGCAGGAAGCCGGTTCCGACGCGGTGAAGCCGCAAGGCGGCAAGAGCCAGGCGCACATCCTGAAGGCGATCGTCGACGCCGGCATCCCGACCGCGTCCCACATCGGGCTGACGCCGCACACCATTGCCATGTTCGGCGGCTTCCGCATCCAGGGCCGCACCGCCGAGGCCGCGATGAAGATCCTCGAGGACGCGCTCGCCATCGAGGACGCGGGCTGCTTCATGCTGGAATTCGAGGCGGTTCCGGCCAGGATCGCCGCGGTCATCTCGAAGCAGCTCACCATCCCGACCATCGGGATCGGCGCCGGCGTCGGGACCGACGGCCAGATCCTGCTGTGCTACGACCTGCTCGGCGTCTTCACCGACTTCAAGCCGAAATTCACCAAGCGCTACACCAACCTGACGGAGGTCGCGGTCGGCGGCATCCGGCAGTACGTCAAGGAAGTGAAGGAAGGGTCCTTCCCCGACGACGACCACAGCTACACGGTCAACGAGAAGGAGTACGACCGCTTCCTGACCATGGTCGAGAAGCGCAAGCAGATGTGAGGCGCCGTGCCGCCGATTGACCGACGGCGGCAGGCTCCCCTATAGGGCGTTCCATGTCCGCCCCCGCATACGACCGCGCCCGCCTCGTCGACACGCTCGCCCGGCTTGCCGCCGAGGACGAGGAGACCGTCCTGGAGGCGGCCCGCAGCGCGGTCGCCATCCTCGCCGATGCCGGCGTCGGCTGGGAGACGCTCCTGAGGGGGTCCTCCTGGACTGCGGCCGCGCCGGCCGGGGCCGCGCCCGCCGTCGACGACGCGGCGCGGATCGCCGCCCTGCTGACCCTGCCCGACCTGTCGTCCGACGCCCGGGAATCGCTGGCGGAGATCGCGGCCGACCTCGCCCGCGCCGGCGCGCGCGCGGAGGATCGCGCCTACCTGGTCGGCCTCTATGAGCGCCTGATCGGCGGCGCCCGGGACCGGGACCCGATGCTCGGAGCCTAGGGATGACGGCGGCCGCGATCACGCGACCGATCCGGTAGGTCCCAACTCCCGGAGAACTGGTCGGGATTGGCACTTGCCGTCGCAGGCCGATTGCCGCACTCGTGGGCAGACCTTCGCGATCATCGCCGGACTGCGCATGGATCACCAGCACCCCCCCGCCGGCACGAACGCGGGCAGCGCCCCGCCGAGGGGACGCGCGGCCCTGTTGCGGCCGGTGCAGGCCCTGGCAGGAACCGGCATGGGGCAGCGCCAGCCGATCGCCATTGCGACGCTGGGCGTCGAAGGTGCGCGCGATCTGGACCTTGGCGCACTCGCCGGGGTGCTGGCCCGACTCCTCGGGATGCCGTTCGATGCCCCGGCGCGGACGGGACCAGCGGGACTCGCGGAAATCACCCTCCGCTGGTCGATCGCCCTGCAGCGCGCTGCCGGTCAGCCCGTCTTCGACGGCGGCGGCATCGCCATGGGGAGCGACGGGAGCTACATCCTGGGCGTCCCATATGACTTCGCGAGCTGCGCACGCATCGCGGTCAGGCACGCTGTCGACACCGTCGACCGGCTCGCCGGCTCGAGCCCCGCCGGCTGGACCGGCCTCCTGCCCACCCTGGAGCGCGACACCGACCGCGTGCTGCGGCGGCTCGAGAGCGGGACCGCGGTCGCGCCCAGCACGGTGCATCTGCTGCGGGCGGCCGACGAGCTCGGCGTGCCCTGGATGCGGCTCGCTGGCCACGTCTACCAGATCGGCCACGCCGCGCGCGCGCGGCGCATCGACAGCACCCTCACCGACGCGACGTCCAAGATCGCCAGCTCGCTCGCCCAGAACAAGCTCCTGACCGGGCAGATGCTGCGGCGCGCCGGCCTTCCCGTGCCCGACCACCTCCCCGTTCCCACCGAGGATGTCGCGGCCGCCGTGGCCGCGCGCCTGGGCTATCCCGTCGTCGTCAAGCCGCTGGACCTCGACGGCGGCCTCGGCGTGGCGGCCGGGCTGCGGGACGAGGCCGCGCTGCGCGGCGCGTTCCGCGCGGCTGCCGGCCACGGCCGGCAGGTGCTCATCGAGAAGCACCACGACGGCGAGGACTTCCGCCTCGTCGTCGTCGGCGGACGGGTCACCTGGGTCATCGAACGCAAGCCCGGCGGCGTCACCGGCGACGGTACGGCGACGGTCGACGCGCTGCTGCGCACCCTCAACGCCGACCCGCGCCGCGGTCCGGGGAAGCGATCCCCGCTCAAGACCATCGAGTGGGACGAGGAGGCGGCTGCGCTCCTGGTCGAGCAGGGCCTGACCCGGGAATCCGTTCCGGAGCGCGGGCGGTTCGTTCGCCTGCGGCGGGTGGCGAATATCGCGACCGGCGGCATGCCCGTGCCGGCGCTGGACCGCGTCCATCCCGACAATCTGCGCATGGCCGCGCGCGCCGCCGACGTGCTGGGACTGGACATCGCCGGCGTCGACTTCATCACGCCCGATATCGGCCGCCCCTGGCACCAGGTCGGCGGCGTGATCAACGAGGTGAACGCCCAGCCCAGCCTGGGCGTGATCACGGCGCGCCACATGTTCGCCGAAATCGTGCAATGGGCCCTGGCTCCCGGTGACGGACGCATCCCGATCGCGGCGATCGGCGGCACCGACGGCGCGGGCCGCCGAGCGGTCGCCGAAGTCGTGCACGCGCTGCTGACGGCTCAAGGGCTGCGCACCGGCGTCGCCACGTCCGGCGGCGCGTGGATCGGGGACGAGCGCATCGCCTGGACCGATGCGAGCGGCTGTGCGGGAGGCCACATGCTGCTGACCGAGCGGGCGGCGGCGGCGGCGGTGATCGAGATGCCGCCCCGTCGGCTGGCGGCGAGCGGCGTTCCCTTCGACCGGTGTGCGGTCGTCGCGTTCGTGGGCAAGGGCGGTCCGACGTCGCACCAGGACGATGATCTGCGGCGCCGCGCCGACCGCGCGGTCGTCGCTCACGCCGATGCGGCGCCGCTCTTCCGCCGGCCCGAGGACGCCCGCAAGGCGATCCTGGTGGCGCCGGCCGCGGGTCACGCGGGCCTGGCCGCCCACCTCGAGGCCGGCGGCGGCGCGGTATGGACGGAGGGGGCGGGCGCTCGAACGATCTGCCTCGTCGGTCTGCGCACCGGCGCGGCGGACGACCGGCCGGTGACCCGCATTCCGGCGGGCGGCGCGGCGGAGCCGGATCCCACCGAAGCCGCCCTTCCCTATGCGGTCGCGGTCGCCCACGCGATGGCGTGCGAATCATCGACGATTGGGCGCATCATCGCCGATATCGCTGGAGGGGGACGGAATGGGATCACCGGATCGGCCCGGTGACTGATCGCGCCGACGAGGCGGACAACTGGAGCCAGGCGAGCCGCCAATGGGCGAGCCTGGGATCGCCGCTGCGGCCGAGCAGCCAGGACATCGAGGCATGCGAGCGGGCGATCGCGCGGCATGCCGTCGCCCGGTCGCGCCGATTCTCGTCGCTGCTCCTCGGCGTCACGCCCGAGCTCGCGTCATGCCGCTGGCCGCCCGGCACCCGGCTGGTCGCCGTGGACAATTCGCCCGTCATGATCGCGGCCCTCTGGCCGGCGCCCGGCGTGCCCGCGGGAGCCCAGGCGATCTGCGGGGACTGGCGTTCGCTTCCACTGGAGGGCGGCAGCATCGACGCCGTCGTCGGCGACGGATGCTATGCCACCCTGACCTTTCCCGGCGACGGCGAGGCACTCGGCCGGGAGGTCGTCCGCCTGCTGAGACCCGATGGGCTGTTCGCGATACGGGTCTTCCTGCGGCCCGAGCGCGCCGAACGGCTCGCCGATCTGCGCGCTGCGGTCGCGGCCGGCCGCGTCGGCAGCGTGCACGCGCTGAAATGGCGCATCGCCGCCGCGGTGCAGCCCGCCACGCGCGAGGGCGTACGGCTGGCCGACATCTGGGAGGCGTGGCAGACGTTCGCCCCCGCAGTGGCCCCCCTCGTCGGGCAGCCTGGCTGGCGCACGGACGAGGTGGGCTCGCTGATGCGCTATCGCGACAACGCGACCCGCTACTATTTTCCGACGGTGGGCGAGTTCCGCGACGTCGCGCACCGGTTCTTCGTCGAAGCCGGCTGCACCCACGGCTCATACGAACTGGCCGAACGATGTCCGACCTTCGTCCTCCGTCCGCGGTGACTCCCGCCGGGCAGAGCGGGCGGACCCGGCGGCTGCGCGATGCCTGACGGCCGCGACCGGGACGCGGCGACACCGCCGGTCGAAGCGGCTGCCGCCACCGATCGGTCGTCGGCCGCGGAATCGGCGTTCGCCGCCGTCAAGGCGGAGCGCTTCCTGACGGACCGCGAGGCGATCCTCGTCGTCACGCGGGACCTCGGGGCGAACGGCACCGCTCTCCTGGCGCTCAACCTCTGCGCATTCCTGAAGCGACGCCACAACGTGGTCCTGCTGGCGCTCGCCGGGGGACCGCTGATGGAGGCGGCGCGACAGGCGGCCACGGTCGTCGTCGCCCTCGCCCAGGCGACGGGCGGACGCGACGGGGCGCTGCGGGCCTCCATGCTCGCGGCCGCGCGGACCTTCGAGCCCTCCTACGCCATCGTCAACGGCATTCCGGACGCACCCTTGCTGCAGGGCCTCGTGCACGGCGGGACGCCGCCCGTCCTGCTGCTGCACGACCGGCCCGCCGACGAGACGCTGGCGCAATGCCTGTCGCTCGCGAGCCTCGTGATCACGCCGTCGCCGGCGTTGGCGAAGGGCGCGGAAGACATGGGCGGGCGCATCGAGACCATACCCCCCGCCGCCTCGCAGATCCGCATGCCGATCTCCGTCGATGTCCGCCGCGCCGAAGCGTGGCGGGCCCGCCGGGACATGCGGCCGGGGGGCAACCGGCGAGCCTTCGTCGTCCTGGTGCATTGTCCGTCGGGGGACCAGGCCGGCATCGGCAAGATGCTGCGCCTGGCGCGCGCGCTCGCCGACACGCCCGCCCGCCGCCATCTCCGCCTCGTCTGGCATGTGACCGACGAGACGAACCGCGCCGCAATGGACGCCCTGTTGGCCCGCGAGGGCGCCACGGGGACGCCGCGCGTCTCGGTCGGCGTCTGCAGCGAGACGGCACCCGGCGAAGTCGCGCTCGCCTTCGCCGACGCCGTGCTCCTCCTGCCGCCCTATTCGGGCGTGCCCATGGCGGCGTTGCAGGCCCTCGGGCGCGGAACTCCGGTCATCACGATCGGCGGCGAATCCTGGTTCGCCGAGATGCTTCGCGGCGAAGCCGGACTCGCCTATTGCGCCGCGGGCGACGACGGCCTCGACACCGTCGCCGCCGTCGTCCGCCACCTCGCGGAGGATCGCAGCCGCTATCTGGCGACCGCGGCGGCGGCCAGATCGCTCGCCGAGGCGCGGCTGGGCATGCCCGGATATGTCGCCGCCGTGCACCGGGCCGCGACCGCCGCCGCGCAGACGTGGCGCAACGAACGCCCGTCGGTGGCGATCCGCGGCGGCGATCCCGCGATCGCCGCCTATCGGACCCTCGACGTACCGTGGTCGACGGACCCGGTGGTCTCCATCATCGTGCCGGTGCATGGCAACTTCGCGTTCACCTACGCCTGCATCCGTTCGATCGTCGAGACCCAGCCGCGCACGCCGCTGGAGGTCATCATCGTCGACGAC
The DNA here is from genome assembly GCA_020852355.1 of Alphaproteobacteria bacterium. Classification (GTDB taxonomy): domain Bacteria; phylum Pseudomonadota; class Alphaproteobacteria; order ATCC43930; family Allostellaceae; genus Allostella. The sequence continues at coordinate 5 of JADZBA010000187.1, read as the reverse complement.
TGCTC
>JADZBA010000186.1 GCA_020852355.1 Alphaproteobacteria bacterium | reverse complement strand
TTCCTCCCGGAACGCGTCGATCCGATGCGAGCGCCGATCGCCGCCCAACCGCCGCGGCGACCAGCTCCCAGTCGACCGCCAGCGTTGCACCCATTTGATCGCGGTCGACGCCGCAACGCCAAACCGGTCAGCCGCTCCGCGGCGCGTCATCCCGCCGTCGACCGCCTCGACCACCCGTTGCCGCAGATCATCGGAGAAGGCTCGCGTCATGACGGCTGGCCCCCAGTCCAGCCATCATCGTGAATCACATTCCGACGCCCTTGGGAATCCCCCGCGATTCCGTCCCTAACGAAATCGCTCTAAAAGACCGATTGGGAATGGATCGCGCGCCCGGCCCCGGCGGGCGCGCTACCGAAATACGATTGAGACGCCTTCGCCGCGCCATCGCCCGGCGCGTCCACGATCACGGCATGCCGGCAAGCCAGGGCGAGCTCGTGCGCGATATGACGGAATCGTTCGCGGGCCGGGAGGATTTCCCGCCGTCCGACGAGCGCACGGTGCGACGGAAGGTTTCGGCGATATGGCGGGAGATGAAGTCGGCTTAGGGCGGAGAGGAACGCTTTGTGCCACTGGCTCTGACCTCTCGCTTCAGCCGGGAACCTGCGATTCGGAATAGTTCGGTCTCTGCTATCCCCTCGATCCCAGCCTGATCTGCTTTTCGATCTCGATGATCGCGAAGAAGGCTACGCCGATGGCGACGATCAGAAGACCGTCCGCCAGTGGCACCGGCTCCGTTCCAAGGATTGCCTGCAGAGGCGGCAGATAGGTGACCGCGAATTGCGCGGCGGTGATGGCGATAACCACCGCCCAGACCACCTTTGTTCCCCGCACCGCATCCCAGGTCAGCGAGGTGCCGTGGATGTTGCGTATAAAGAAGAGGTGGAAGATCTCGAGCACCACGAGCGTGTTCATCGCCATGGTTTGTGCGAGCGTCACTGGATAGTCCTTGTCGATAGCGTAGCTGAAAATGCCGAAGACGGCGGCCAGGAACAGAAGCGCCACCAGCACGACGTGCCAGACGAGTTCCCCCGACAGGATCGGCGCGTCGCGACGGCGGGGCGGGCGTGCCATGGTGCTCGTCTCGGTCGGTTCGAAGGCCAGCGCAAGGCCCAGCGTTATGGCGGTAATGAGGTTCACCCACAGGATCTGCACCGCCGTCACCGGCAGGGCCAGCCCCGCAAGAAGCGCCAGCACCACCACCATTGACTCGCCTGCGTTGGTCGGCAGCGTCCAGCTGATCACCTTCTTGAGATTGTCATAGACCGTCCGTCCCTCGCGCACGGCCGCAGCGATGGAGGCGAAGTTGTCGTCGGCGAGTACGAGGTCGGCGGCCTCCTTGGCTGCCTCCGACCCCTTGAGACCCATAGCGATGCCCGCGTCGGCGCGTTTCAGCGCGGGCGCGTCGTTCACCCCGTCGCCAGTCATCGCGACCGATAGGCCGTTCGCCTGGAGCGCTGTGACAAGACGCAGCTTATGTTCGGGGCTGGTGCGGGCAAAGATATCGACGTCGGCCACCTCCAGCGCCAGTTGCGCATCGTCGAGCTTGTCGAGATCGGCGCCCGTCAGCACACGATGTGGGTTCGTCAGCCCGATCTGGGCAGCGATGGCGGCGGCGGTGCCGGCATGGTCGCCCGTAATCATTTTCACCCGGATGCCCGCTGCCCGGCATTCGGCGACGGCGGCGATCGCCTCGGGGCGCGGCGGATCGATCAGGCCGACAAGGCCGAGGAAGGTCAGGCCCCCCTCCAGCGTGGCGGCGTCGATCCGCCCGCCCGGCTCGGCGCGCTCGGCCAGGGCCAGTACCCGGAGCCCCCGCCGCGCCATGGCCTCGGCCCGGTCATGCCAGAGATGCAGGTCGATGCCGCTGCACATCCGCAGCACCCGCTCCGGCGCGCCCTTTACATGCGTTACGCGGCCCTCCGGCTCCTCGTTCAGCACGGCCATAAAGCGGTGGCGGCTGTCGAAGGGGATGGCGTCGAGCCGCCGCGTCGCATGTCCGTTGCCCACTTTGCCCGCGAAGGCCAGAAGCGCGCCTTCCATCGGGTCGCCCTCGACCGTCCAGTGCCCGTCGCGGCAATGAAGGGCAGCGTCGTTACACAAGGCCGCCGCGCGGGCGAGGTGCGAGAGGTCGCCTGCGGGTGTGATGCTGCCTTTGGAGCCATAGCCCTCACCCGCAATGACGAACGCCCCCTCGGGCGTTTCGGCGGCGGCGACCACCATCTCGTTGCGGGTCAGCGTCCCCGTCTTGTCCGTGCAGATGACCGCGACCGAACCGATCGCCTCGATCGCCGGAAGTCGGCGGACGATGGCGTTACGCTGCGCCATGGCCTGCACGCCGATGGCCAGCGTGATCGTCATCACCGCGGGCAGGCCTTCGGGGATCGCCGCCACGGCGACGCCCACCACGGCCATGAACATCTCGGAGAAGTCGTGGTGTCCGACGAAATAGCCGTAACAAAGCAGGAGCCCCGAGGCGAGCAGGATGAGGAACGACAGCCATCGCGCAAAATGATCCATCCGCGCGATGAGCGGCGTGGTCAGTTGCTCCACCCCGGCTAGCATCCCGCCGATCCGGCCGATTTCCGCTCCCGCCCCGGTCGCCACCACCAGCCCGCGTGCCGTGCCCTGCGTGACCAGTGTGCCGGACCACAGCATCGATCGCCGGTCGCCCAGGGCCGCATCGGCCGCAACCGGGTCCAGGGTCTTCTCCACCGGAACCGATTCACCCGTAAGGATCGCCTCTTGCGCGGCCAGCCCCCGCGCTTCCAGCAGCCGCAGGTCTGCGGGCACCTTGTCGCCCGCCTCGAGAAGCACGATGTCACCGGGCACGAGGTCTGCCGCGTCCACCGTCACCCGCCGACCGTCACGCAAGACAGCGGCCCGCGGGGCCAGGATGCCACGGATCGCGGCCATCGCTGCCTCGGCCTTGCCCTCTTGCAGGTATCCGATCACCGCATTGGCCAGTACCACGGCCAGAATGACCCCGGTATCGACCCAGTGCTGCAGGGCCCCCGTCACCATTGAGGCACCCAGCAGCACATAGATCAGTACATTGTGGAATTGCGCCAGAAACCTCATGAGTGGCCCGTGCGACCGCACCTCGGGCAGCCGGTTCGGCCCGTGCTCGGCCTGCCGCCGCGCGGCCTCGACCGCGGTCAGGCCTTCGGGTCCGACACCGAGCGCAACAAGGCAGGCTTCAGACGGGCTGGCGTGGGGATCGGTCAGCGCCATGTCATCGCGCCGTATAGCCGCCGTCGATGACGATCTCGGCCCCGGTGACGAACTTCGCCTCGTCCGAGGCGAGCCGGACCACCGCCCGAGCAATGTCGTCGGGCTCGCCCATGTGGGCCACGGGATGGACCGACCGGGCGCGGATGGGCGGGGATGTGACCGGCCAGGGCTGCCTCATCCCTCTAGGTCCGTTCGAGGGCCAGCTGCTGTGCCGTCCCTCTCGCGCGGCGCCGTCTCGCGGGCATTCAGGAAGCGCTCCAGATCGGCATCAGCGATCCGCCAGCCCTTGCCGATGTCGATGGCGCGAAGCTCTCCTGACTTGATCCATCGCCGCACGGTCTCCTCGGCGACCTCCAGCCGTTCGGCAAGTTCCTGCACGGTCTGATACCGGTCATGCGGCATCGTGAGCCCCACTGTCTCGTATGGTTAAGGATAATCGAGTGTGGCCGCTTTGGATTGACTTGGATCAATGCTGGTCCAGCATTCCTTTGCCAGACTACGACGACCCTTTGAGGCGCCTGGAGGAGGAGCTCCTTTCCTCTTGGCCGCCTGGAAACCACGGTCGGCTGGAGAAGCGATCATGACTCGGACCCGTATCGCCTACATGCCCTTGGCAACCTATCCAGAAGCGGTCGCGGACGGGTCGATCCTGGCCACCGCCGGCTTCGCGGCCGCGCTTGGATGCAAGCTTCATGTCACGGCATTCTCTGTCGACATTCCGCGAGTGTATTCGCCGTTGGGCGGCTTGCTTCTCGACATCCCCGGACTCGTCCGCGCCGCCGAGGAGAAAAGCAAGGCCGAATGCCATCGCCTGCAAGGCCTCGTGCTAGGGGCGGCGGGGTCGCACCTCAATGTTCACTGCACCAACCGGGAAGTTGTGCTGGGCGCCGCGCTGGACGCAGCCGCTGGCGAGGCACGGTATTTCGACCTTGCAGTGCTTCCCTGGTCCGGCGAGACTGTCGCGGCACAGGACATGACGGAGGCGGTTGTCTTCGGGTCCGGTCGTCCGACCATCCTGGTGCCGCCCTCCGCCCGTCCCGCCACCCTCGGCCATATTGCGATAGCCTGGGACGCAAGCCGGGTCGCCGCACGTGCGCTTGGCGATGCCCTGCCGCTTCTGGCCGAGGATGGTCGCGTCTCGGTGTTGACGGTTCGAGACGAAAAACCTCTGAGCGGGTCAGATCTTGCTGGCGCTCTTGCATCTTCGCTGGAAAAGCGGGGGTTTAACGCCAAGCCTCTCGACATCACTCTCGGTGAAAGGACCATTGCCGAGGCGTTGCAGGACGCTGCCCTGTCGGAGGGGGCGCAGATCCTGGCGATGGGAGGCTTCGGCCATTCCCGCATCCATGACTTCATTCTGGGCGGTGCGACCAAGGGGGTTCTCAGCGACCTTCGCTTGCCAATCCTATTTTCTCACTGAGAGACCTATTTTCACATTGAGAAAGGGCTTGGTTAAACTCTTGGCAGGGCGTTGAAAAACGGTGGAGCGCGATGCCCGAGAGCAATCTGGAATCGCCAGCCCGGGCATTCGCGCACCATCGATTCAAGAAATCACCGTCAGGGATTCGATCGTTGCGCGCCATCGTGTCCGATCTGACTTTTTCAACAGCCTGCTAGGTCCGCATTTCCATCCCTCGCCGTCCCCGAAGGCGGTGAGGGCGACGGCTCGGGATCGCCAAAAAACTCGCGCCCGCGATGTCGGGCCGACGCGCTCGCCGTCGTCCTCCGGTCGACCGCACCGAGCGCCGCGACCCCGTCGCGACGAGGAGGAGAGCATGGCGCCAGACACGATCGTCTCCCGCGAGGAATGGCTCGTCGTCGGAAGACCCTGCCGGAGCGCGAGGGGCGTAACGAGTCAGTGACGATGGACCGGGTGCGCCTGCACGACGAGCACGGTCCGGCGCCCCGGCACGCCCGCTGCACGTAGAGGAGACCGCCATGAAATTCATGATCCTGATTAAGGCCAGCAAGGACTCCGAGGCTGGCGTCATGCCGAGCACCGAGCTGCTGGCGGCGATGGGCAAGTTCAACGAGGAGCTGGCCGCGGCCGGCGTCCTGCTCGCCGGCGAGGGCCTGCATCCGACCTCCAAGGGCGCCCGCGTCCGTTTCTCGGGCAGCCGGCGCACGGTGATCGACGGGCCGTTCGCCGAGACCAAGGAGCTGCTCGCCGGCTTCTGGCTGTGGCAGGTGAAGTCGCTCGAGGAGGCGATCGCGTGGGTCCGGCGGTGCCCCAACCCGCACGGCGAGGACACCGAGGTCGAGATCCGCCAGGTGTTCGAGGCGGACGATTTCGGCGCCGAGTTCACGCCCGAGCTGCGCGCCCAGGAAGAACGGGTGCGCGCCGAGGTGGAGCAGCGTACGCGTCCGACCTCGTGATCGCCCGCCCGGACGCTCGGCGACCCGCTACCCCGCCGCGTAGACCGGCACCACGTACGGACCCTCGGGGATGACCGCGACGCCGCGGTCGCCGGTGCGGGCGACGCTGGCGGCGATGGCGTCCTCGAGCGATTCGATCAGCTCGACGCAGGTGATCCGCCGCTCCTCGGGATCGAGGCCGGTGGTGAAGAGCTGGATGCGGCCGCGGCGCATCGGCTTCAGCTGCATCTCGGTCTGCCACTCGTCGATCTCGGCGAGCGACTTGGCGGTCAGCGTCGCGAGGAAGCGGTCGGGCCCAAGCGCGGCGAGCTGCGTCTGGGCCTCGCGGAACTCCGGCGAGCCGAAGCCCTCCGAGCATTGCGAGGCGATGATCAGGGTGCCGCCGGGGGTCAGGATGTCGAGCGGCGTCACCATGCCCTTGACCGTCTGGTAGTAGGTCTTGTCGAGCGGGTAGCCGGCCGCCGAGGTGACGATGGTGCCGAACCGCCGGTCGACCGGCACCCGCGTCGAGCGCTCGACGAAGGCGACCGCGGCGAGATGGCTCTCGACGATCTCGCCGAACGAGACGAAGGCGAGGTCGCGATCCTCGTCGATCACCGTGTTGAGGGCGTAGATCTCGCCCAGCATCCGCACGATCTCGAGCTGCTCCTCGTGCAGCGGATTGCCGACGAGGTTGCATTGGACGGCGAGCGGGTCCTCCATGAAGCGCGCGGAATGGAAGGTGCGGATCGTCGTGTGATGGGCGACGCCGGGCGCGACCACCTTGCGTCCGCCCGACCAGCCGGCCATGAAATGCGGCTCCACCAGCCCGGTCGCGATGCGCAGGTCCGCCTCGGCGAAGCGGCGGTTGATGCCGACCGGCGTGCCGCGCGTGGCGGTGCGGCCGAGATCGACGCAATCCGCGTCGTTGCGGGCGAAATGGTTGGTGACCGCGACGGTCTGAAGCACCCACGGGTCGCCCACCAGCTCCGCCAGCTCCGCGCCTTCGTTGGGCCGGTGCAGGCCGGTCGCCACCAGCACCTGGATGCGCGCGGCGGGGATGCCGGCAGCCATCAGGTCCTCGATCATCGGCCGCAGGAAGAGATGGTTGGGTACCGGCCGCGTGATGTCGCAGATGAGGATGCAGGCGCTCCGCCGCCCGCTCGCCAGCCGCCGCAGCGGCGGCGCCCCGAGCGGCGCGTCCAGCGCGGCACGGATCGCCGCGCCCTGGTCGGCGAGCTTGGGCAGGGGCCGCTTGCGGATGACGCGCACGTCGGCGCCGGCGGGCGGCGCCAGCGCCACGTGCGAGCGGCCGAAGGCGATGTCGATGGTGGGCATGGGCACCCTCCCTTAGGCGGGACGAAACGCGCGCAGCGCGCGCAGCGCGGCACAGGCCGCGCCGTAACCATTGTCGATGTTGACGACCGCCACGCCCGGCGCGCAGCTCACCAGGGCGGCGCGCAGCGCGGTCTCGCCGCCGGCCGCCGCACCGTAGCCGGTCGAGGTCGGCACCGCGATCACCAGCCCCGGGACCAGCCCGCCGAGGACGCTGACGAGGGCCGCGTCCATGCCGGCCACCGCGATCACCACGGGATGGCGGGCGATCTCCGGCACGCGCTCGAGCAGCCGCCAGATGCCGGCGACGCCGACGTCGTGGACCTCGTCGGCGGCGACGCCGTGATAGGCGAGCGTGCGCACCGCCTCGCGGCACACCCGCATGTCCGAGGTGCCGGCGCCGACCACCGCCACCTCGCCGGTCGCCGCCGGTGCGGCGACCGCGCCGAACCAGGCGGTGCCCGAGAGCGCGTCGTAGTCGAGCGCGTCGCGATGGGTCGCCGGCAGCGCAGCATGGGCCGCCTCGCCGAGGCGTGTCAGCAGCATGGTCGCGCCGCGCGCCGCCATGCGGTCGAGGATCGTCGCGATCTGACCCGTCGTCTTGCCGGCGCACAGCAGCGCCTCGTCGAGACCGATGCGCCGGGCCCGGTCGAAATCGAGGCGAATGCCGTCCTCGGCCATGGCGATCCTCAGCCCAGCGCCGGGCGCAGGAAGGCGCTGCCCATGCGGTAGGGCGCGAAGGCCACGGCGGCGCCGCCGGTCGCCGCCGCCATCGCGCGTTCCAGGGTCGCGCGGCGCTCTTCATCGAGAGCGGCCAGGCTGTCCGCATCGAGCTCCACGACGAGGCCGCTGCGGCGCAGCCGGCAGCGCACCGTGCGCGGCCGCAGCCGCTCGCCGACCAGCGTCTCCACGGCATGGATCATCGCCAGCTCCGCCGGATCGATGGCGATGCCCGTCTCGACCCGGCTCGACAGGCAGGGCGAGGCCGGCAGCTCGGCGACGGCGCCGAGGCCGAGCGTCCGGGCCAGCGCACGCACGCCCGCCTTGTCGATCCCCGCCTCGACATAGGGATGGCGCACGCCATGGCGGCGCGCCGCCTCGAGGCCGGGCCGCCAGTCGTCGAGATCGTCGCGGTTAGTGCCCGAAAGGATCGTCGCCCCGGTGCGCCCGGCGATGCGGCCGTACAGGTTGGTCTTGCAGTAGAAGCAGCGATCGGCCGGGTTGGCGCGATAGCGCGGATCCTGGAACTCGCCGGCGTCGAGCACCGCCAGCCGCCAGCCCTCGCGGGCCGCGAGTTCGCGCACGCGCATCGTCGCCTCGGGCGGCACCGCGGCCGACACGGCATGCATCATGGTGGCCCGCGCCCCGCCGAGCCGGCGGTGGGCCAGGGCGGCCAGCGTCACGCTGTCGACGCCGCCGCTGACCGCAACGGCGACGGGCCCCAGCCCGTCGAGGATCGCCTCGAGGACGGCCGCGTCAGCCATCGCGCTCGCTCCCGGCCAGCGCCGCGGCCTCGGCGCGGCGGCGACGCGCCGCGCGCGCGTCGCGATCGCCCGCGGCGGCGACGTCGGTCATCTCCGCCTTCGCGGTGCGCCGCCCGCCCGGCCGCGCGGCGATCTTCACCCGCACGTCCCCGTCGGTCGTGACGGCCGCCCGGTCCAACGTGCGCCGGCGCGCCCGCTCCAGCCGCAGCCCGAGCGTCGTCGTCTCCGCGAAGCAGCGGTCGGCGACGCGGTCGATCGCATCGGCCTCGGTCAGCACCTGCACCTGGACGGTCAGCCGGCCCTTCTTGCCCAGGGCCGGCGCCTGCAGCGCGTCGAGCACGCCCGGCTCGGCGCGCAGGCGCTCCAGCGCGACCGCCAGGTCCTCCGGCGTCTGGTCGTCCACCTCGAAACGCAGGACGCCGATCTCCGCGTCGGGCGCCGTCGCCGCCACGGGATCGAGCGCCAGCACGCGCAGGACATTGCTGATGCCGGGGAAGCGCTTCGTGCCGAAGCCGTAGCCGACGCGCCCCTGGCGCAGCGGGATGCGCGGCACCGCGGCGGCGGGTGCCAGATGGCGCAGGATGGCGGCGCCGGTCGGCGTCACGCGCTCGCCCGCCCGCCCGTCGTCGAGGACCACGAAGCCCTCGAGCAGCAGCGCCACCGCCGGCGGCGGCACCGGCAGCTCGCCATGGGCGGTCCGCACCCGGCCCGAGCCCAGTGGCAGCGGTGCCACCGACCAGGAACCCGCCCCTACACGGTCGATCAGGAACGCCGCGGCGACGATGTCGACGATCGAATCCCAGGCGCCGACCTCATGGAAGGTGACGTCGTCGGCCGCCACCCCATGCACCCGTCCCTCCGCCTCGGCCAGGATCGCGAAGATCGCCTGGGCCCGCTCGGCCACCGGGCGCGGCAACGGCGAAGCGGCGAGCATGGCGCGGATCTCGCGGATTGCACGATGGTCGTGGTGGTGGCCGTGATGATGATGGGCGTGTTGATCGGCGGCGGCCGGCGGCGCCACGTCGAAGCGCACGCCGCGCAGCACGCCGTCGCCGAACGGCGCGATGCGCGCCGCCACGCCGGCGGGCAGTGCCAGGGTCGCGAGCGCTGCCAGCAGCGGCGGGCCATGCTCGGGCCAGGCGTCCAGCAGCGCGGCCGCGAACATGTCGCCGGCGATCCCGCCGACCGGGTCGAGATGGATGTGCATGCGTCCCGCGATGGTGGCGACGGTGCATCACACATAGCCCGAACGCGCCCGGTTGGACACATCGACCCGCTTCGCCCCTTGCAACAAGTGCATATACGCTTATTTATCGCGGCCATGACCGCCGTCACCGCCCGCGCCGACCCCTGCAACTGCCTCGCCATGCGCAAGGCGGCCCGCCACGTCACCCAGTTCTACGACCGCCACCTCGCTCCGACGGGGCTGCGGACGACGCAGTTCTCGATCCTCGCCAACCTGCGCCGGCGCGGCCCCAGCACGATCAACGAGCTGGCGGCCGAGCTGGTGATGGACCGCACGACGATGGGCCGCAACCTGCGCCCGCTGGAACGCGACGGCCTGGTCGCCATCGCCGCCGATCCGCGCGACCGCCGCAGCCGGGCGCTGTCGCTGACCGGGCGCGGCGAGGCGCTGGTCGCCGAGGCGCGTGAGCGCTGGCTCGCGGCACAGCGCGCATTCGACGCCGCCTTCGGGGCGGAGCGCGCCGCGCAACTCCGCGAGGTCCTGGCCACCCTGGTCGCCACCGACCTCGCCGCAAAGCCATAGGAGCATCGCGAGCCATGCTTTCGAGTCCTCTCGCGGCGGCGCTGGCGCGGCGCGGCGTCCACTATGGCTGGGTCATGGTGGCGCTGACCTTCCTCGTCTCGCTGTCCTCGGCCGGCGCGCTCGGCATCCTCGGCGCCCTTCTGCTGCCGGTGCAGCGCGAGTTCGGCTGGGAGACCAGCGCCATCTCCGGTGCGCTCGCGCTGAGATTGGCCCTGTTCGGCCTGATCGCGCCCTTCGCCGCCGCCCTGCTGCAGCGTTACGGGCTGCGGCGCACGATCGTCCTCGCGCTGACGCTGCTGATCGCGGGCTGCGTGCTCTCCATGGGCATGACCGCGGTGTGGCAGCTCTGGCTGTTCTGGGGTGCGCTGACGGGCATCGGCTCGGGCATGACGGCGATGGTGCTGGGCGCCACGGTGGCGAACCGCTGGTTCAGCAAGCGCCGGGGGCTGGTGCTGGGCATGCTGACCGCGGCCAATGCCACGGGCCAGCTCGCCTTCCTGCCGCTCGCCGCGTGGCTGGCGCAGACGGCGGGCTGGCGCGAGGCGATGATCCCCGGCCTCGTCACCTGCGCATTGTGCGGCCTGCTCGTGGTCCTCTTCGCCCGCAACCATCCCGCCGATCTCGCGATGCCGGCCTATGGCGACGCGACGCCGGCAGTCCTGCCGCCGCCGCCCACGGCCAATCCGGTGCGCACCGCCTTCGCGACGCTCGCCTGGGCCTCGCGCTCGCGCGTCTTCTGGATCCTCTTCGCCACCTTCTTCATCTGCGGGCTGTCGACCAACGGGCTGATCCAGACGCACTTCATCCCGCTGTGCAGCGACTTCGGCATGGCCGAGGTCCAGGCCGCCTCGGTGCTGGCGATGATGGGCGCCTTCGACTTCGTCGGCACCATCGTCTCGGGCTGGCTGTCGGACCGCTACGACAACCGCAAGCTGCTGTTCTGGTACTA
>JADZBA010000185.1 GCA_020852355.1 Alphaproteobacteria bacterium | reverse complement strand
GGCGGCCCGCGCGCTCTACGGCGACGCCTTCGTCGAGCATTTCGCCGCCACCCGCGAATGGGAGGAGCGCGAGGCGCGCCGCGCCATCACCGACTGGCAGCTCGCCCGCTATTTCGAGATCATCTGAGGCATCCATGACCGCCGACGCCTATCGCCACCTGCGCGCCAACTGGAGCTACCCCACCGCCGTCCGCTTCGGCGTCGGGCGCATCGCCGAGCTGCCGGCCGCCTGCCGCTCGGTCGGCATGCAGCGGCCGCTGGTGGTGACCGATCCCGGGCTGGCGAAGCTGCCGCTGGTCGCCGACGTCATGGCGCGTCTGGAAGCCGACGGGCTCGCCGCCGTCCTCTTCTCCGCGATCAAGCCCAACCCCGAGGGGCGCAACATCGACGACGGCGTCGCCGCCTACCGCGCCGGCGGCCATGACGGGGTCGTGGCGATCGGCGGCGGCAGCGCGCTCGATGCCGGCAAGGCGGTCGCCTTCCAGGCCGGCCAGACGCGCCCGCTGTGGGACTTCGAGGACGTCGGCGACTGGTGGACGCGGGCGAACGCCGACGCGATCGCGCCGATCGTGGCGGTGCCGACGACGGCCGGCACCGGGTCGGAGGTGGGGCGCGCCTCGGTCGTGACGCACGAGCCGACGCGGACCAAGAAGATCATCTTCCATCCCAGGATGCTGCCGTCGGTCGTCATCTCCGACCCGGCGCTGACCGTGGGCCTGCCGGCGAACATCACCGCGTGGACCGGCATGGACGCGCTCGCCCACAACCTCGAGGCCTACTGCTCGACCTACCATCATCCCCTGGGCGACGGCATCGCGGTCGAGGGCATGCGGCTGGTTCGGGAATGGTTGCCGCGCGCCGTCGCCGACGGCGCCGACCTGGAGGCGCGCGCCCACATGCTGGCCGCCGCCAGCATGGGCGCGGTCGCCTTCCAGAAGGGGCTGGGCGGCATCCACGCGCTGAGCCATCCGGTGGGGGCGATCTACGATACCCATCACGGCCTGACCAACGCCGTGTTCATGCCCTACGTGCTGGCCTTCAACCGCGCCGCGGTGGAGGCGAAGCTCGCCCGCGCCGCCGCCTATCTCGGCCTGAAGGACCAGAGCTTCCAGGGCTTCCTCGACTGGGTGCTGGCGCTGCGCGCCGAGCTGAAGATCCCGCACAAGGCCGGCGCGCTCGGCATCGGCGCCGACCGCCTCGACCTGCTGGCCGAGATGGCGGCCGCGGACCCGACCGCCGGCGGCAACCCGGTCAAGGTCGGTGCCGCGGAGCTGCGCACGCTCTACGAGCGCGCCCTGGCCGGCACGGTGTGACGGCAGCCCGCACCATGTTCAGCCACGTCACCGTCGGGACGAACGACCTCGCGCGCGCCAGGACATTCTACGACGCCGTGCTGGGGATCGTCGGCCTGCGGGTCGTCCATGCCGACGGCGACGCCGCCCTCGGCTATGCCGCCCATCCCGACCGCACGCCGCAGTTCTGGATCCTGCGGCCGCTCGACGGCGGGGCGGCGACCGTCGGCAACGGCGTCACGGTCGCCTTCGAGGCCACCGACCGCGGCCGGGTCGACGCCTTCCACGCGACGGCGCTCGCCAGCGGCGGCACCGACGAGGGGCCGCCGGGCCTGCGGCCGCACTATCACGCGGACTACTACGGCGCCTATATGCGCGATCCCGACGGCAACAAGATCTGCGTCGTCTGCCACCGGCCCGCGTAGGCGGCGCCTACGCGGCGCGGCCGGCACGGAGCGCCGCATTCTCCTCCTCCAGCGCGCGGACGCGCGCCTCCAGCGTGTCGAGTGCGGCGACGACCTCGGCGGCGGGGAACATCTGCGGGATGTGCTGCGAGCAGTTCACGTCCCATGCCTTCACCGTCATCAGGACGGCCTGCTGCGGCCGGGCGCGATAGCCCGTCGGGAACAGCCGCAGGGTCAGCGCCGGGTCGTCTTCGACGATCCGCGCCTCGCCCCAGATCTTGATGCGCCGGCGCTGCTCGTAGTCCATCACGAACAGCATCGCGCGCGGATTCTCCGCGAGGTTGCCGGTCGTCACGTACTGGCGGTTCCCGGCGTAGTCGGCGAAGCCGATGGTGCGCGCGTCGAGGGCGACCAGGAACCCCGGCGGCCCGCCGCGATGCTGCACGTAGGGCTGCCCGTCGGCGCTGGCCGTCGCCAGGTAGGCGGTGGTGGCCCGGGCGAGAAAGTCGGCGAGATCGGGGGTGATGGCGGTCGGCCAGCGGCTGCGCCGCGCCTGCTGCGCGCGCGAGCCGCGGCGCTCCTGCACCGCCTTGACCGCGGGCGAAAAGGCGACGTCCGAGGACGGGTCCATGGGCTGCTCCGTTGGGTGGATCGGAAGCTGGCACTTCCATCGTCGGCAACGAAGCCGCGGCCATCGGGATATACTCTTGACGAATCCGGGAGGATCGAATGGACCGGCTGGAGGCCACGCGGATCTTCGTCGCCGTCGCCGATGCCGGGAGCCTGTCGGCCGCCGCGCGCCGGCTCGGCGTGCCCCTCGCCACCGTCAGCCGCCGGCTCGCGGCGCTGGAGGCGCATCTCTCGATCCGGCTCCTGCTGCGCACGACGCGCCGGTTGGCCCTGACGGAGGCGGGGCAGCGGTATCTCGAGGCCGGGCGGCGCATCCTCACCGACCTGGAGGAGGCGGAGCGCTCGGCGGCCGGCACCCATGGCCAGCCGCGGGGCCGGCTGGCGATCACCGCGCCGATCGTGTTCGGCCGCCTGCACGTCCTGCCGGTCGTGACCGGGTTCCTGGCGAGCCATCCGGCCGTGGACGTGCGCCTGGCACTCACCGATCGTGTCGTCGACCTGCTCGACGAGGGCCTCGATCTCGCCGTGCGCATCGGTACGCTGGCGGAGACGACGATGGTGGCGACCCGCGTCGGCACCATCGGCCGCGTCGTCTGCGCCAGCCCGGCCTACCTGGCCGCGCACGGCACGCCGCGGGCACCGCGCGATCTCGCCGGCCACGACTGCATCGCCTTCTCGGCCGCCGCCGCGGTCGATCGCTGGGTCTTTCCCGCCGAGGGCGGCGAGGTCGCCGTGCCCGTGCGCGCCCGCCTGATCGTGTCGACCGCCGAGGCCGCGGTCGACGCGGCCGTGTCGGGCCTCGGCGTCACGCGGGTGCTGTCCTACCAGGCCGAGGCGGCGCTGCGCGCCGGGAGCATCCGGCGCGTGCTCGCGGCCTTCGAGCCGCCGCCCTCGCCGGTCAGCCTCGCCTATCCGCAGGGCCGCTTCCTGCCCGCCAAGGTCCGCGCCTTCCTCGATTTCGCGGCGCCGCGGCTGCGCCGGTCTCTCGCGGCCCTCGACGCTACGGGGCGTCGACTTCGGCGGTGATCGTCCGGTAGAGGTCGGGTCGGCGGTCGCGTACCGAGGGGAAGGCGATGCGGGCGTCGAACACGGAGCGCCGTTCGATGTCCGCAACCAGCATGGTCTCGCCCTCGGTCCCGGCGGACGCCATTATCTGGCCGCGCGGTCCGGCGATGAGGCTGCCGCCGCCGAAGGTCCAGCCGCCCTCGACGCCGACCTTGTTGGCGGCAGCGAGGAAGCAGCCGTTCTCGAAGGCGCGCGTGCGCAGCAGTTCCTGGAACATGTCGGTGCGCGAAGTGGCGTAGGGGGCGAGTATCAGTTCCGCCCCGTTCAGCATCAGCGCGCGGGCCGTCTCCGGGAAGGAGAGGTCGTAGCAGATGCCGATGCCGACCCGCCATTCGTTCAAGGTCGCCGTCGGGAAGCGCGTGCCGTAGCGGAAGTAGAGCTTCTCCAGGCTGAGGACGGCGGAGGGATGGGTCTTGCGATAGCGCAGGAGCACCGTGCCTGTGCGGTCGACCAGGAAGGCGGTATCGTAGTAGAGGCCCGGGCCGGCGATCTCGTAGATGGTCGCGACGACCGCGACGTTGCGGGCCGCGGCGCGGGCCCGTACCGCGGTAAGCGTCGCGCCGTCCTCTGGCTCGGCCAGCGCGAAATGCGCACGATTCTGGTATTGCGCGAAGTAGATCGTATTGAAGAACTCCGGCAGCAGGACGAGATCGGCGCCCTCGTCGGCGGCCGCGTCGATCCAGGCGCAGGCCCTGGAGACGTTGGCGGCGACGTCCCCGCCGCTCGTCATCTGGACGACGGCGAGGCGCATCGCCGTTTCAGCCCTTGTCGTGCGTGCGGATGAAGGTGCGCACCTTCGGCAGCGTCTCGGTGCGCCAGCGGCGGCCGTTGAAGACGCCGAAATGCCCGACATGGGGCTGCAGGTGGTGGGCGCGCTTGCGCTCCGGCAGCGACGTGGTCAGGCCGTGCGCCGCCACCGTCTGGCCGGGCGCGGAGATGTCGTCCTGGGCGCCCTCGACGGTCATCATCGCGGTCTTCGCGATGGCCGCCGGCTCGACGGGGTAGTCGCGCCAGCGCATGCGGCCGAGCGGCAGCGCATGGTCCTGGAAGACCGTCCTGATGGTCTGCAGGTAGAACTCCGCCGAGAGATCCATGACGGCGAAATACTCGTCGTAGAAGCGGCGGTGCGCGGCCGCGCCGTCGCCGTCGCCCTTCACGAGGTGGCGGAACAGATCGAGATGCGCGCCGACATGGCGGTCGAGATTCATCGACATGAAGCCGGTGAGCTGCAGGAACCCCGGATAGACGCGGCGCCCGAGCCCGCGGTAGGGCGGCGGCACGGCGGTGATGACGTTGTGCTCGAACCAGGCGAGCGGCCGCGTCTTGGCGAGCTGGTTGACCACGGTCGGGTTCTCGCGCGTGTCGATCGGCCCGCCCATCAGCACCATGGAGCGCGGCTGCGCGTCGTCGTCCGCCGCCGCCATCAGCGACACCGCGGCGATCACCGGCACGGTCGGCTGGCACACCGCGACGACGTGGGTCTCCGGGCCCAGGAGGCGCAGCATGCGGATGACGTAGGCGATGTAGTCGTCGAGGTCGAACCAGGTCTCGTGCATCGCGACGTCGCGGGCGTCGATCCAGTCGGTCACGTAGACGTCGTGGTCGGGCAGCAGGTCGCGCACCGTGCCGCGCAGCAGCGTCGCGTGGTGACCGGACATCGGCGCCACCACCAGCACCTTCGGGCCGAGCGGGCCGGTCGACTTGCGGAAATGCAAGAGGCGGCAGAAGGGCCGCTCGTCGGCGACCTCCTCGGTCACCTCGGCCTCGCCCTGGACGGTCTGGACCGAGGGGATGCCGAAGACGGGCTTGTCGTAGCGCCGGGTCAGCCGGCTGAACAGCTCGCACTGGGCGGCCATGGTCGCGGCGAGCTTGGTGCCGGAGTGCGGTGCCCAGGGAAACTCCCAGGCGGCCTGCATGGCCTCGGCGGCCATGCGGAAAGGCAGGGCGAAGAGATGGGCGGTTTCGTAGGCGTGGTAGAGCATAGGTACGGCCTCGGACCGAAGGTCGGGCCGTCGGGGGAAGGCGGCCTGGGTGAAGCGTCGCGGCGACTCGCGGGATCAACCTACTCGCCAGTACGCCCGCACGAATTTGAAGCGGTTCGCGCCGGGCGCGCAATAGCGATCTGCGCGTCGGCGCCCTAAAAACGCACGCATTGCCTAGGGTTTAGGCAACGACGCGCTGAAGAGGACAACGTCCGACGGCGGCCTTTGGTTCGCGCCGTCCGCGAGCGGCGCGCGCCGCCGCTCAGCCGAGGTTCATCCGGTTGTGCACCAGGTCGTCGACCACCGCCGGATCGGCCAGGGTCGAGGTGTCGCCGAGCTGGCCGTGCTCGTTGGCGGCGATCTTGCGCAGGATGCGCCGCATGATCTTGCCCGACCGCGTCTTGGGCAGGCCCGGCGCCCATTGGATGAGGTCGGGCGTCGCGATCGGCCCGATCTCCTTGCGCACCCACTGCACCAGCTCCTTGCGCAGCGGCTCGTCCGGGTTCTCGCCGGCGACCAGGGTCACGTAGGCGTAGATGCCCTGGCCCTTGATGTCGTGCGGGTAGCCGACGACGGCCGCCTCGGCGACCTTGGGATGGGCGACCAGCGCGCTCTCGATCTCGGCGGTGCCCAGCCGGTGGCCGGCGACGTTGATGACGTCGTCGACGCGGCCGGTGATCCAGTAGTAGCCGTCCTCGTCGCGGCGCGCGCC